>JAYGED010000083.1:0-6999 GCA_046582565.1 Alphaproteobacteria bacterium | reverse complement strand
TTCCGATCTGATGATGGACGCCGAACCGGGAACGTTCTTCCTAACCGACTATCTAGTGCGTCATTTCAATCTGCTGATCATCCAGGGTCTCGGCCTCGACCGTCACCCGCAGCTTCGAGACGAATATTTCGGCAATTACAGCAAGCTGATCTATCTGGCGCAGACTCAAAATGACGAGCTTGTCGCCCAGGCCCGCGCGGCGGCGGATCAGCTCGGTCTGGTCTATGAATATCGCTACACAGGCTATGGCGAACTCGAACGCTTCATGGCTGATGCCCAGAAAGCCAAGAAAGAAAAACCGTCTCATGGCAAAACTGACCATCGTCTATTGGCGTGATATTCCCGCTCAGGTGATCGCGAAGGAGAAGCGCACAACGGCCAAGAGGGTGTTGCCGGAACGCTTCGAGAAAGCTATCGACCGGGCCGCCATGCGCAGCGGCGCGCGCGACACCGACGCCTATCTCGCTGAATGGCGGCGTGGCGATCCGGCCCCTTGCGGCGAGGACCTGGAGGCCGAAGCGGATGCCGCGGCGGCGCGGCTTGAGGTCGAGTACGACGACGACAGGCTCGCCGCTCTGGTTGCCTCGGGAGGCCGCAATGAATGACGTAGCGCAAACGCGTATCGGCGGCGGCAAACTGGAAGCGACCCTGCGGCGCGGTGATTTCGCTGTGACCGCTGAGACCTCGCCGCCCGATTCCGCCGACCCGGCCCGGGTGCTTGAGCGCGCCGGCATGCTCAAGGGCCTCGCCGATGCGGTCAATGTGACCGACGGAGCCGGCGCGCGTGCCCATATGTCGGCCCTGGCCTGCGCTGCCATCCTCGCCCGGGACGGCATCGAGCCGGTGTTGCAGTTTACCGTGCGCGACCGCAACCGGTTGGCCTTGCAGGGCGATCTGCTGGGCGCCGCGGCCCTTGGAGTTCCCAATATCCTCTGCCTGTACGGCGACGACCCGTCGGCCGGCGACCAGCCCGACGCCAAGGGGGTCTATGATCTCGATACCCGCGATCTGCTGAGCACGGCGCGATGCATGAACCAAGGCGCCTTTCCCGGCGGCCGCGCGATCTCGCCGGCGCCGGGGCTGTTTATCGGCGCCGCCGACGCGCCCCGGCCACTCGACGAAAATTGGAAACCGGACGGCATCCTTGCTAAGATCGACGCCGGCGCCAATTTCTTCCAGACCCAATATTGTTTCGACATGGACGTTCTGCGCCGCTACATGGCGCGGCTGGCTGATGAAGGCATTACGGAGCGGGTTTATTACCTGATCGGCATCGGGCCGCTGGTCTCGGCCAAGTCGGCGCGCTGGATGAATGACAAGCTGTTCGGCGTGCATGTTCCCGAGTCTCTCATCGCGCGTCTCGATGGGGCCGAGGATCAACGGGCCGAAGGCCGCGCCATCTGCGCTGAGCTGTTGGCTGAGCTGCGCGATATCGACGGAGTCTCGGGCGCCCATCTCATGGCGCCCGCCGGGGAAGCGTCGATCGCCCGGGTGATCGAGGACTCCGGCGTCCTCGTCGCGCGATCACCGGCGGTTTAAGGCGCCGCGACATGTACGCGGTCCGTCGCTGGTCGGTACGCAACGCAGGGATGCTGGAGTGGCTGTACAATAAATTCTTCAGCCTGTTGATGCGTCTCCATCCCCTGTTCGACAGGATCGGCTACAGCCGGCTCGAAGCGCCCATGGCCGCGGCCGAGCGGGTTATCAAGGGTTTCATGTTCGATTGCCGCATGTGCGGCCAATGCGCCCTGCGCTCGACGGGCATGTCGTGTCCCATGAACTGCCCGAAATCCTTGCGCAACGGTCCCTGTGGCGGGGTTCGTCTCGACGGCGGTTGCGAAGTCATTCCCACCATGCGCTGCGTCTGGGTGGAAGCCTGGGACGGCGCCCAGCGGATGGACAATGGCATGGTTATCACCCTGGTTCAGGATCCGCTCGATCAGCGGCTGTCGGAGACCTCCTCCTGGCTGCGCGTGACCCGGGAAGGCAACATGTTTGCTGACCAGGAAAGCGAGGGCCGGGACTGATGGGACTCGGTCCGGTCGATCCGACCAACCCCGATCAGCCACCGCCCGGTTCTTCCTCGCCCGGCCGTCTGGAGAGGGTGCTCAGAGCCGGCAAGTTCGCCGTCACCGCCGAGCTTAATCCGCCGGATTCCGCCGACCCGCGCGATGTCTATGAGCGCGCCCTGGTGCTCGGCGAAGTCTGTGACGCGATCAATGCAACCGACGCCTCGGGCGCCAACACCCATATGTCGAGCATCGGCATTTGCAGCCTGCTGTCCAACGCCGGCTATTCGCCGGTCATGCAGATTTCCTGCCGCGACCGCAACCGCATCGCCATTCAGGGCGACGTGTTGGGGGCGGCGGCGATCGGCGTTTGCAGCATTCTGTGCCTTACCGGCGACGGCGTGCAGGCCGGCGATCAACCCGGCGCCAAGCCGGTGTTCGACCTCGACAGCATTTCCCTGCTCGAAACCATCCGCACCATGCGCGATGCCTCCCGGTTTCTGTCGGGCCGCCCCCTGACCACACCGCCCAAGGTGTTCCTCGGCGCGGCGGCCAATCCCTTCGTGCCGCCCTATGATTACCGACCCCTGCGTCTGGCCAAGAAGATCGCCGCCGGGGCTCAGTTTGTGCAGACCCAATATTGCTACGACATCGCCCGCCTGGAGAGCTACATGGAGCGGGTGCGCGACATGGGACTGGATGAGCGCTGTTTCATATTGGTCGGGGTTGGGCCGCTCGCCTCGGCGCGCGCCGCCCGCTGGATACGCAGCAATGTTCCCGGCGTGCATATTCCCGACGAGATTATTGCCAGGCTCGAGGGGGCCGAAAAACAGAAACTCGAGGGCAAGCGAATATGCGTCGAATTGATTCAAGCAATCCGTGACATCAAAGGGGTTGCCGGGGTACATCTGATGGCGTATCGCCAGGAAGAATTGGTTTCCGAGATCATAACCGAGTCTGGCGTCCGCAGCGGTCGCCGCCCCCATGACCATCACAAACGCGCCCAAAAAAACACAAGGCCCATAGTGCACAAGGAAACAACATGACCGAGACCATGCTGAGTTCAGCCACCCGCGAGGTGGTGATCGGCTTTGACCGACCGTTCGTCATCATCGGCGAGCGTATCAACCCGACCGGGCGCAAGCTGCTGGCCGCCGAGATGGCAGCGGGCGATTATAGCCGGGTCGAGAGCGACGCCCTGGCCCAGGTTGCGGCGGGCGCCCATATGCTCGACGTCAACGCCGGTATCCCGCTTGCCGACGAGCCAAAGATTTTGGCCGAGGCGATCAAGCTTGTGCAGTCGCTGACCGACGTTCCCCTGTCGATCGACTCATCCATCGTCGAGGCCCTCGAATCCGGCCTCTCGGTGTACAAGGGCAAGGCCCTGGTCAATTCAGTCACCGGCGAGGAAGAACGCCTCGAACAGGTGCTGCCCCTGATCAAGAAATACGGCGCCGCCGTGGTCGCCATCTCGAATGACGAGACCGGTATTTCCGAAGACCCGGATGAGCGCTTCGCGGTCGCCAAGAAGATCGTTGAGCGGGCCGCGGACTACGGTATCCCCGCCTGTGACGTGATTGTCGATCCGCTGGTCATGCCGGTCGGCGCCATCAATGTCGCCGGTATCACCGCTTTCAAGATCATCCGCCGCCTGCGCGAGGAGCTTAAAGTCAACACCACCTGCGGCGCCTCGAATATCAGCTTCGGCCTGCCCGACCGCAACGGCCTCAACGCCGCCTTCCTGACCATGGCCATGGGCGCCGGCATGACCTCGGCGATCACCAGCCCGCTGCACGAGGAGGTCATCACCGCCACCATGGGCGGCGATGTGATGATGGGCCACGACAGCAACTGCACGCGCTGGATCAAACGCTTTCGCCCGCCCGCCGCCGAGGGCGAAGAGTTCGCCGGCAACGGACGCCGCTCAGGCCGCCGCCGCCGTGGCTGAAGACGCCCCCATTGTGAATGACGCATTGGTCGTCTTCACTCCGTCGGGGCTGCGCGGGCGATTCGCGCTCGATACACCGCTGCTCGATGCGGCACGCGATCTCGGCGTCGATATCGATTCCGTCTGTGGCGGACGGGCTCTGTGCGGCCGCTGCCAGATCACCTTGAGCGACGGTGAATTCGCCAAGCACGGCATCACCTCGCGGCCCGAAAACCTGACCGATATCAACGTCGCAGAGTCCCGCTACGCCGAGAAGCGCGGCCTGGAGCCTGGCCGCCGACTGAGTTGCCAGACTCGGGTGCGCGGAGATGTGGTGATCGATGTTCCCGCGGAAAGCCAGGTCCATAAACAGCTCGTGCGAAAACGCGCCGACGCCCGGGTCATAGAAATCGATCCGGTTGTCACCCTGCATTATGTCGAGGTCGCCCAGCCCGACATGGACGACCCGGCGTCCGATCTGAGGCGGGTGATTCTGGCGCTTCAGGCGCAATGGGGGCTCGGCGAACTGCATGCGGATTTGCGCGTGCTGCACGGCTTGCAAAGCGCCTTACGCAAGGGCGATTGGAAAGTTACCGTTGCGGTGCGCGAAGGGGCTCAGATCATCGCCGTGCGCTCGGGCTTCGCCGACCGCGCCCACGGCCTCGCCGTGGATATAGGCTCGACCACAATCGCTGCCCATCTCTGCGATCTGTCGACCGGTGAAGTGGTCGCCGCGGCGGGCGCCATGAACCCGCAAATCCGTTTCGGCGAAGACCTCATGAGCCGGGTCTCCTATCTGATGATGAATCCCGGCGGCGACGGCGAGATGACCAGGGTGGTGCGCGAGACCATCGACAAGCTCGCCGCCGAGGTCGCCGCCGAGGCCGGGATCGAGGCCAGCGATATTCTTGAAATTACCTTCGTCGGCAATCCCATCATGCATCATCTTCTGCTCGGCGTGAGCCCCATCGAGCTCGGCATGGCGCCCTTCGCCCTGGCCACGGACGAAGCCCTGACCATCTGGGCGAGCGAGCTTGACCTCAATGTCCACAGGAACGCCCGGGTCTATGTGTTGCCCTGCATCGCCGGCCATGTGGGCGCCGATATGGCAGGCGTGATCCTCGCCGAAGGGCCGCATCTCTCCAAAGAGCTGATGCTGATCGTCGATGTCGGCACCAACGCGGAGATCGTGCTGGGCAACCGCGACCGGCTGCTCGCCGCTTCAAGCCCGACGGGCCCCGCCTTCGAGGGCGCACAAATCAGTTGCGGCCAGCGCGCCGCCCCCGGCGCCATCGAGCGCGTGCGCATCGATCCGGACAGCCTGGAGCCGCGCTTCTCGGTGATCGGCAGCGAGCTATGGTCGAACGAGGAAGGCTTCGACGCCAAGGTGACGGGAATTTGCGGATCAGGCATCATCGAGGTGATTGCCGAGATGTATCTCGCCGGCATCCTGGCGTCCGACGGCGCTATCGACGGCGCCATGGCGCAGCGTACCTCCCGCGTGGTCGCCGACGAGCGCACCTTCTCCTATGTGTTGTACGACGGCACGCCGGAAATGCGCATCACCCAGAATGACGTGCGCGCCATCCAGCTCGCCAAGGCGGCGCTCTATGCGGGGGCGCGCCTGCTGATGGACCGTGCGGGCGTGGACTCGGTCGATCGCATCGTGCTGACCGGCGCCTTCGGCAGCCATATCGACGTCAAGCGGGCCATGGTCATGGGGATGATCCCCGATTGCCCCCTCGACCGTGTGGCCGCCGCCGGCAATGCGGCCGGCACCGGCGCGCGCATCGCTTTGCTCAACCGGGCAGGGCGGGCCGAAATCGAGAGCGTTGTGCGCCGGGTCGAAAAGATCGAGACCGCCGTCGAGCCGCGCTTTCAGGAGCATTTCATCGAGGCCATGGCGCTGCCCCACAAGACCCACGCTTTCCCGAACCTGGCCAAAGTGGTGACCCTGCCGGAGCCGAAAGAAGCCGCCACACCCGAGGGCGAGAGGAGATCCCGCCGCCGGCGGGGATGAGGCAGCCTCAGATATTAAGCCTTGCCGGTCGCAACCGCTGCAGTTTCTTCCATCCGCTGTTCGAAATCGGCGATGACGTTGGCGAGATCGTCCTTGAGATGATCGTCGAGGCGGATGACCGCGGCGCCTTCTGGCAGACGTTGGAAATCATGGTGGTTGCGAGCAAAGCTGGTGAGCACCGCGATGGGTATGCCTTCGGTGATCGCCATGGCCGCGAAGACTCGAATCAGGTCGATGCCGCCCACCGGATCGAGCACGGCAGAGGTAATAATAATGTCTGGCCGCATCTTGATGGCGATGTCGAAGGCCATGCTGGCTGTTTGCGCCGAAATTATCCTGTATCCGCAGGCTTGGAGTTCGCGAGCAATAATTTTCCCGAGAGCCCGCGACGGAATCACCAAGAGCACCTCGACATCGCGCTGGGTGACTTCCGAGGGGTCGAAGTCGGTGTAGACCGGCAAGGCCCGCAGGATCGTGTTGGTCGCGTCGTCAACCGGGTCGACGCCTTCGTCGTTAATGTCGGACAACCGATCGACGAAGACCTGCAAATCACCGAGCTGTGTCTTGGTGGGGGCGCCGGTCGATGAAAGGTAATCTTCCAGGCGATGGCAGATCAGGCTGATGGAGGGGAAGCCGAACGATCCCCCCATTCCCTTCAAGCTATGGACTTCACGCCGGAATTCAGTGAGGTGGTCAGTGCCGTCACCCTCGACCACCATCAGCGATGCGATGCAGGCGTCCAATTTTTCCAACCGGCTCTGACTATCGGTAAGGAATTCCTCGCGCAGCTGCAGCATGATTGTATTGGCGACGGCGTCACTGTCGGTGTGGGTCATTTTCATGCTCGTAAGGGCCTCTTATACAGAGAAAGAGAGATTGTAGGCCCGTATCGTTTATATAAATTTAGGGGCTGACATAGATAAGCTCGAAGTAATCACATTTTGGCCTATTGCGTTAGAACCTTCAACAGATTGGCTGTAGGCCGGTAGTTGAAGCGCCACTCACATTCCTTGAGATAGAGATGGAAGTGGTGCTTGGGGATG
>JAYGED010000075.1:0-71679 GCA_046582565.1 Alphaproteobacteria bacterium | reverse complement strand
TATCGAACGCTTCTTCAACAGGATCAAACACTTCCGTCGTGTCGCAACGCGCTTCGAGAAACATGCCCTCAACTACCTCGCCATGATAAAGTTGGCATCTATACGGATATGGCTACGCGTTAATGAGTCCATGACCTAGTTCAGGCGTAGTATCGGGGCTCCAAACAGAGTGGGGAAAACACATGAGTACGGCTTAGATCAAAACCAACGAGTTCGTCAATTTCTGGAACGAAATCCTGGTTCCTAAGTTCATCAAATACAAACATGTGCTGGTCGGCGGTTTGAACCACCACAGCGTGGCGATTATGCCGTCTCTCAAAATCGAGCAAGGCGATAGTGTGCTCGATGTGGGCTGCGGCTTCGGCGACACCGCCTGCATGTTTGCCGAAACGGGTCGGGCCTTCGGGCCGAGTGGTCGGTATGGATTGCTGCGATGCGTTCATGGAGTACGGCATCAAGGAAGCAGCCGACGCCGGATTGGAAAACGTTACCTTCATCAACGGCGACGCCCTGGCTTATCCTTTTGAGCCAGAATATGATTTTGTGTTTTCCCGCTTCGGCACGATGTTTTTCTCCAACCCGGTTGCGGGTCTGAGAAACATGCGCAAAGCCCTGAAACCCGGCGGCATCGTCACCCATATCGTCTGGCGTGACCGCGCCGACAATCCCTGGCTCAGCATGGCCAAGGACGTGGTTCTACGGTTCCTGCCGCCGCCCGGCGAAGATGCCATGACCTGTGGGCCCGGCCCCTTCTCCATGGCCAATCAGGAGATGGTCACCAAGATGATGGAGATCGCCGGGTTTGAGAATATCGAGTTCAAGCGCGTCGACGCACCGGTGCTGGTCGGTCGGACCGTCGAGGATGCGATCAATTTCCAACTCGCTCTCGGGCCGGCGGGGGAAGTCTACCGCGAGGCGGGGCCCGAGGCCGAGGAAAAGCTCGATGATATCAAGGTCGCTCTGGCCAAGGCCATCGAGGTGCAGAAAAAAGATACCGACGGCATCGTCATGGACTCCTCGTCCTGGGTCATTTCAGCCACCAATCCTGGATAGGCTGTTTACTTTTTCGCTGGAAATTTCGACAGCGCCCACTTTATCGTTGTCGCGCCGCCCTTGAGCTGTCCCGAAAGCACGATTTGCTCGGTCCGGCTGACTTCGCCGGCCCGGCCGAGGTAGACGCTGTCGGCGATAACCAGTGCGGCGCCGCCCGTGCGCATACGCCAGCCTTCGCCATTGGCCAGCTGTAACAGGGCGCCGGCGCCGTCGGCGGTGAGGGATGCCTTGACGTCGGGATGGAGGTGAAAGCGGATGGTGAACCGCGCCACCCGGTCGCCGCCGCTCAGGATATCCTCGCCCCGCAAATTGTCTCCGTCGGCCGTCAGGTAAAGCCGGCGTCTATGGGTCATGCCGAAAATATCGCGGTAGCCGTCATGAGTGGCATCGACCCAGATATTGCCGCCGTCTTCGAGGCGCTTGGAGATCACCCGCTTCGGGCCGCAGCCGAGGCTGCCATCATCGAGCCTCTCAAGCATATTATGATCGTCGACGGCGGCTGTTGAATGGGCGGCGGTGGCGCGCATGGCATCGCGCCAGACATCGTCGCCGCCGGAATGAGCCCCGCAATTGACGATCATGCGCTGGCCATCGATGCTCATCTCGAAGCTTAAGGTGCCACCATGAGCATGAGCCGCCGACAGCGCCGTCGGTGCGCCCACATCGGCGATTACCAGGGTGCGCTGGGCGAGCAGGCGCTCGAAGCCGCCATGGGGCGCGCTGGTTGGCGCCTTGCCCACCGCCTCGCCGAGCGCCAGGGCCCGATCGATCAGCTCCGGGTCTTGCTCGTTCGATCCGTTGAACAGGGCGAGGCCGCCGTCGCCATGGCGGAAGAAGCGCAGCAGGGGCGCCATGCGATCGATAGCTCTGCGCAGGGTCTCGCAGGCCGGCTTGCGGGCAGCGGCGAGGAGTGCGCGAAGCTCGACCAGGTCACAAAATACGGCCAGTTGCACAGCCGGGCTGCGTGCCACATGACTGCCGTCGGCGAGGATTTGGCGTTCGAGTTCAGGCTCCAGCAGGTGCAGCCCATGGGTCACCCGCGCATCGTCGCCGGGCAGACACAAGGCGGCATAGATCAGCCCTTTGATGGCGGTGATGCGGGGGCTGCCGTCGGGCCCGCCGGTCACAACCCGGCCCAGGTGCCGGGCCTGTTCGGACAGGCTCCCCAGGATAACCTCGGCGCTCGCGCGGTCGGCCTCGGCGAGCAGCAATCCGCTATAGCTGAGCCAGGAGACGAGACGCCTGCCCAGCACATCGGCCCGCCAGGTGAGTTTGTCCCAGTCGCCGCTGCGCTCGATCCAGTCGATGGTCAGCCGGCGGCCGTGGGCGCGCGCATCGACGCTGTTCAGGGCCTGGAGATCACGGAGCCACTGGAATCCGTGCATTGCCTCAAGCCAGCGCCGCGAGACCCCGTCGGGCCGCCAGGGCGGCGATCCGTTCGCGGTGACGGTGGCGCCGGCAAAGCCGTAGACATCCTTGAGCAGAGCCGCACCCCGCACGGCGTCGCCGGGCCAGGGATCGACCGGGCCGAAGGCCAGCGCCTCGGGCCGCTTTCCACGCAGGGATACGCGATATAATGCAGTGCCGTACAGAGCGCCTTCCAGGGTCGCACGCGCCTTCACCAGGCCATGCTGTCCGGCTTCCATCATGCGCCTTTCAGCCGGGCAATATTGTCGGCATATTTTTCAGGCCCGCCCGTGAACGCCGCCGTTCCGGCGACCAGCACATCGGCGCCCGCGGCGATCGCCAGGGGCGCGGTCTCGGCGTTGATGCCGCCGTCGACCTGGAGGTCGATGGTGCGCCCCGAGGCGTCGATCTTGGCGCGCAGGGCGCTGATTTTCTCGAGCATGGTGGCGATAAAGGCCTGGCCGCCGAAACCGGGGTTGACCGACATGACCAACACCAGATCCACCGCATCGAGAACATGATCGACAGCCTCGGCCGGGGTGGCTGGATTGAGCGCCACGCCGGCCCGGCATCCCTTTGACTTTATATGCTGGATCGAGCGATGCAGATGGGGCCCGGATTCCGGATGCACGGTGATGATATTAGCGCCGGCGTCAATGAAACCGTCGATGAAGGGGTCAACCGGGCTGATCATCAGATGGGTATCGAAGGGCTTGTCGGAATGAGCGCGCAGGGCCGCGACAACGCCAGGTCCGATGGTCAGATTGGGGACGAAATGGCCGTCCATGATGTCGATGTGGATGTAGTCCGCGCCGGCCTCGGTGATCGCGCGGACCTCGGCTCCCAGGGTGGCAAAATCCGCCGAAAGGATCGAGGGGGCGATACGAACAGGCTGCTGCATGGCGATGTTGGTACCAGCTTAAGCGAGGCGTCGCAAGCGCGTGGCGTAAAAGCCGTCGAGACCGCCAAATTCAGCGAGATGGCAGGGCAGGGTTCTGAGGTCTCCGTCGTCCGTAATCAGCGAATCGAGGCCGTCGGGCAGGTGTGAGGCGATCGATTCGCGGGTGAGGTCCGGGTTTCGCGCGAGCAGGGCGGCGATCCGTTCGGGGCCTTCCTCGGGCTCCAGGGAGCAGACGCAATAGACCAGCAGACCGCCGGGCGCGAGCATAGACGTCGCGGCGTCCAGCAGGCGGTCCTGAAGCCCGACTAGGCGGGCGATATCGCCGGGCTGCTTGAGGTGAGGGATATCGGGATGGCGGCGGATGGTTCCCGTAGCACTACAGGGCGCATCGAGCAGAATATGCCCTGCTGGCCGCCTGGGGCGCCACGCGGCGGCGTCGGCCTGGACGATCTCGGCGGTGAGGCTCAACCGCTCAAGGTTGGCCTTGAGCCGGGCGAGTCGGGTGCGGTCGCGGTCAACGGCGATGACGTTGGCGCCCGCCGCCGCGAGCTGGGCGGTCTTGCCACCGGGGGCGGCGCAAAGATCGATGACCGTCGCGCCGGCAACCGGGCCCAGCAGCCGGGCCGGCAGGGCGGCGGCGGCGTCCTGTATCCACCAGGCGCCGTCACCATAGCCGTCGAGGGTTTCGACCATGCCGCCCGCCGCGCGGCGCAGGGAGCCGGTCGGCAGCAGGACGGCGTCGAGCCGTGCCGCCCAGTCTTGCGGCTCGCCCTTAAGCGTGAAATCGAGGGGCGGATCGGCGAGCTGGGCGACCGCGAGGCTGCGCGTTGCCGTCTCGCCATAGGCCTTGCGCCAGCGCCGCCACAGCCAATCGGGGGTGTTGAGGCGGGCAGCGTCCTGGCCCTTGGCCATCTCCTCGCCTTCCCGGGTCATGCGCCGCAATATGGCGTTGACCAGCCCGCGATAGGATTTGTTCTCGCCGACCAGCTCGACCATGCCATGGACGGCGGCATGGGGTGCGACACCCAGGAACACGAGCTGGCAGATGCCGAGCCTGAGAATATCCCGGATGCGGCCTGCCTTGCGGCCGAGCGGATGGGCGAGGCAGGCATCGATCAGCTTATCGATCTGCCCGAGACGCCTGAGCGTGGTGGCGATCAGCAGTCGCGCAAAGGCCCGGTCGCGGGCTTCCAGCTTGGCCATGCCGTCATGGCCGGCAAGCACCTCGTCGAGGGCGGCGCCCCGGGGTAGGACAGCGCCCAGAATATCGAGGGCGACGGCGCGGGCGGTTGGCGCCAGTGGGGAGGACTCGGTTGTCATGGGGGCGGTGTAGCGCGCAACCATGCGATCGGCTAGAACTATCGCCATGACCGACGATAAAACCGACAAATCAGACGCCGCCGAGCCCGCTGAGAAGCCCGATCCGAAGCCGGCAAAAGAAATCGCCAAAGAAATAGATGGCCGTAAAGACGGCCTCGACCCGACCCGCTACGGCGACTGGGAAAAGGGCGGCCGCGCCATCGATTTCTGAGTCAGTCGCGCTTACACAGCCCGCCTAATTAAGGGGACACCTTACTTAATTCCCAATAACGATAACGCTCGCCTTATTAAGTAAGGTGTCCCCTTAATCATATTCGTTGATAGCGCGCCTGGGTTTCGCACCCGGATTTTTCTTCTTCAAAGTTCGTCCGAGAATAGACTCCAGCTGCCCGATAAACGCGTCGTTGCCGAGCGGACGGCCGCTGTTCTCATGGCGTCGTAGAGCATCGCGTTCGGTTTCGTCCAATCCCCCGGCGAGAAACGTCGCCCAATCTCCCACCGCATCGAGGAGCGGGCCGACTTTGACCAACCGATCATCCTGCCCCGCGAGATGTGCGTGAGCGCTGCTCCAAAGATAATCCTCGGGTCGCTTCGTTATACCGGCGCGCACCGGGTTCAACTCTACATAACGCGCCGCCGCCAGCAGATGGCGCTCATCCATCGGGAACGAGGCAAACCGACCTTGCCACAGATGCCCCCGCCAGCCTTCGCGAAAATTGACGCGCCGTGTATAGCGCCGGTGCGCCTCGCCTATGGCTTGCCTGAGGGCCGCCTCGGTTTCGGGAACGGCGATCAAGTGGACGTGATTGGGCATCAGGCAATAGGCCCATATCGCCACGCCATAATGGGCGCACCATTCGGCCATCAGGTCCTGGTAGGCCCGGTAATCCTCATCACGGAAGAAACTGTCCTGACGCCGGTTGCCCCGCTGGGTCACATGATGCGGAAGACCCGGTACTACGATGCGCGCTATTCGTACCATATTAGGAGGTTATCGGCGGGATGCTAAACCGTCCATAATTAAGTAAGGTGACCCAATAATAGAGATAATTAAGGGGACACCTTACTTAATTCATTTGGGCTTGCCCAAGCCGCCGCCGCCGGGGAGTTTCAGGATCAGGCGGTCGCCGGCGGGGACGATTTGTTTGCCCATGCCCTTGAGGGTGGCGCCGCTGGCCAGGCGAATCTGGCCGGGCTTTCCATTGCCGCCGCCATTGCGGCCCCGGGCCGGGTGGTCGATCCTGTCGAACAGGGCGAACACCGCAAAGGGCGCGCCCTGGGCATGCTCGATTTCGATGACCTGGCCGTCGCCGCCCCGGTACGACCCGTCCCCGCCGGAGCCGGTTCGGTATTCCTTGCGCATATACAGGATCGGCGCGATGGATTCGGTGATCTCGACCGGGGTATTGCGCACGCCGGAAGGGAAGGCAGTCGCCGACAGGCCGTGTTTGGTCGGCCGGGCGCCGGTTCCGCCGGAATGAAACACGGTCACCGAGAAGGGCAGCGCGTCGCCGTACTCATGATCGCCGACCATGCCGTGTCCGCCCGACAGCATGGGATTCCACAGGCTTGACGAGCCCTCGGCGGGGGCGATCCCCGGCTGCGCCTTCTCAAGCGCGCCGAGCACCACGTCGGGCAGCATCTGGCCGATCACATGGCGCACGGTAACCGCGGCCGGCCTCGGGGCGTTGAGGATACAGCCCTCGGGGGCTGTGATTTGGATTGGCGACAGGGAGCCCGTGTTGTTGGGGATTGAGCTTCCGACCACGCAGCGAATGCCGAATGAGGCGTAGGCCTGGGCATAGGTGATCGGCACATTGATGCCGTAGGGCGACATGGCTGAGCTGCCGTTGAAATCGACCTCGATGCCCTCATCGCTCACCGTCAATTGAGATTCTATATGCACCGGGCTTTCGTAGCCGTCGACGGTCATGGCGTTGCTGTAGCGGCCAGGGGGCAGGGCGCGGATATGATCGATCATGGCGGCACGGGATTTTTCGATGATGTGATCGCCGATGGACTCCAGGCCGTTGAGGCCGAATTCGGACATCAGGGCGGCCAGCCGGGCTGCGCCGACGCCATTGCTGGCGGCCAGGGAGTAGAGATCGCCGGTCACCTGCACCGGCTCGCGCACATTGGCGCGCACGATGTCGAACAGGCTTTCGTTGGCAACACCGCCCCTAAACAGATGCATGATCGGGATGCAGAGCCCTTCTTCATAGACCTGTCCCGCGTCCGGCCCGAACCCCGGCCCGCCGATATCGACCACATGAACCGTCGAGGCGAACAGGCCGACCGCCGCCCCCTTGACGAAGACCGGCGACACCACCGTGAAATCGAACAGATGGCCGGTGCCGTGCCAGGGGTCGTTGGTGACGAACACATCGCCCTCGGCCATGGTCGAAATCGGATATTTCTCCATAAAGAACAGCACCGCCGCGGCCATGGCGTTGACATGACCCGGCGTGCCGGTCACCGCCTGGGCCAGCATGCGGCCGCGCAGATCGAACAGCCCGGCGGAAAGATCGCCGGCCTCGCGCACGGTAGTCGAGAAGGCGGTGCGGATAATCGATTGCGCCTGCTCCTCGACGATGGCGATCAGGCGATCCCAGAGGATTTGATTGCGCACGGCGCCTTCGGGGACGACGCCGGTCCTGGCGCCTGCCCGCTCAAGAATAATATCGCCATCGCCGTTGAGCCGCGCGGTGAAGCCGTCGGGGACGATGGTCGTGGTCTGCGCCTCGGTGATCGCGGCGGGGCCGGCCATGTGGTCTCCGGCGGCCAGCGCCGTTCGATCGTAGGTCTTGGCGTCCATCTCGGCGCCGCGGCCGGGCAGGCGCATGCTGCGCACTCCTTCGGCCTGTGGCTTACGCGGCGTCGGCGTTTCAGAAGCGCTGCCATCCATGGCCGGTGATGGAGCGGACAGGGTCAGGGACCAGGTCAAGACCTCGACGGCCAGGCTGGGCACCGCGCGGCCGTATTGTTCGCCATAGGCGGTCTCGAAGGCGAGCCGCAGGGCCTCGCCGTCATCCTTGCCCAGGGTACGCACCGGCGCCACGATCTTGATTTCGTGGCCCTGGCCCACATAGCGGGCAAAGGCGTAGCGCCGCTCGGTCAATTCCTCGTTCGCAGCACCCAGGCGAACCACCGCCTCCGCTTCCGCCGCCATGGCCTCGAAGGCGGCGTTTATGGGCGCGGGATCGAATTCGTCCAGGCGCATGTAGCTGCTGCGCGCCACCTCATAGGCGACCGGCGCCAGCAGAAACCCGATGGCCGAGCCGACGCCCGCGTTGTTGGGTACGATAATGCGGTCGATGCTGAGTTTCTCGGCCAGGCGCGCGGCATGCAGGGGGCCGGCGCCGCCGAAGGCGATCAGGGTGCGGCCTTCGATCTCCTCGCCGCGCTCGACCGCATGGACCCGCGCGGCACTGGCCATGTTCTCGTCGACAACCTCCAGGATACCGAGCGCCCCGTCGATGGTCTGAAGGGACAAGGGCTCGCCGATTTCACGCCGCACCGCGGTCTCTGCCGCCGCCCCGTCCAGGCTCATGCGCCCGCCGGCGAAATGTTCCCCATCGAGGCGGCCGGCGATCAGGTTGGCGTCGGTCACCGTCGGGCGGTCGCCGCCCAGGCCGTAGCAGGCCGGACCCGGATCGGAGGCGGCGCTCTCCGGCCCGACCCGGATGCGCGCAAGGTCATCGACCGAGGCGATGGAGCCGCCGCCGGCGCCGATCTCGACCATCTCGACCACCGGCACCTTGATAGGCATGCCGCTGCCCTTCATGAAGCGGTGGGCGCGGGCAACCTCGAAGCCCCGGCTGAGCTGCGGCTCGCCATGGTCGATCAGGCATATTTTGGCGGTGGTGCCGCCCATGTCGAAGGAGAAGACACTGTCCTCGCCCAGGCGGCGCGCGATATGGGCCGCCATGATGGCGCCGCCGGCGGGCCCGGACTCGACCAGTCGGATGGGATAGCGCACGGCGGTCTCCACCGTCACCACATTGCCGCCCGAGGTCATCAGCAGCAGCGGGCAGTGGAAATTGTCCGCCGCCAGACGCTGCTCCAGGTCGGTGAGGTAGCCGGCCATGAGCCGTTGGATATAGGCGTTGGCGCAGGTCGTGGATTGGCGCTCGTATTCGCGGATTTCGGGGCAGACGTCCGAGGACAGGGAGATCGACAACTCGGGCAGGGCCTCGGCGATGATCACCCCTACCCGGTTCTCATGGGCCGGGTTGGCGTAGGCGTGCAACAGGCCGATGGCGACACTCTCCACCCCGGCCTCGCGTAAGTCCGGGATCAGCGCCCGAACCGACTGCTCATCGAGGGGGGTGAGAATTTCGCCCTTGAAATTGATCCTCTCAGCGACCGGCAACCGCAAGGCGCGGGGCACCAGGGGCGGCGGCCTCTCGGCATTGATGTCGTATTGGTCGAAGCGGTTTTCATAGGCCATCTCGACGGAATCGCGATGGCCCTCGGTGACGATCAGGGCGGTGCGCGCCCCCTTGCGCTCGATCAGCGCGTTGGTCGCCAGGGTGGTGCCGTGCAGGATGAGGTCCACATCGCCGAGGTTGGTCTCCGACTCGCCGAGGATTTGCTCTATGCCCTGCATGATACCGTCAGCCGGGCGCTCCGGCGTGGTAAGCAGCTTAGTCGCCGTGCGGGTCCCGTCCCGATCCAACACCAGGTCGGTAAAAGTACCGCCGATATCGATAGCCAGCCGTATGGTCATGGATGCCGTCCTTACCCGGGCATCGAAAAGGCAGCGTCGTCGAGGAAGCGGCGCAGGACGTTCTCGGTAATCCGCCCGACGTTGTTGGTATAGCCGTTGTGCGGCAGGCTCGCGCCCCAGGCGATGGAGCCGACGGAGAAGACCGCCCCGCCGCTCGGCGTCTCGAAGAAGGTCATATCCGCCCTGATATCCGGGTTCTGAATGCCGTCCATGGCGACGTGGTGAAAGCCGGTCTCGTCGGGCACCAGATAGGTGTTCGCCGTATGGCCTTCGGAGCTTGCGAGCACGAGGGTATGGGGCGGCGTACCCAGCGTCGGGTCGACCGCATCGATCTCGGAGCCGCTGGCGCCACCGCCCAGGATACCGAAATCACCGATCACTTCATCGTCGCCGATGCCCTCGAAGATGAACCCGGCGCGGGCATCGAAGCTCGCCTCTTTGCGCAGATAGTAGCCCGAGGCGTCGAAGCCGACCGCCACCGTGCCGACACCGCACATCGCCTGGGGCGCCATGCCGAGACGCCGCCACAGGCCGCCGTACTCACCGGTGAATTCGAGATAATATTCGCCCGGTTCCTCGTCGCGGTAACGGATGCCGTCCTCGGGCCGGCGCAGCTCGACCACGCCCGGCTTGGCGTCCGAGAGTGCGCAGCGCCAGATGAAGCCATTGCCGCCGAGATAGGCCAGCCTCCCTGCGCGCGCGAGATAGGCCCTAAGCCCATCCCACATGGGGGTGGTGTAGTACTCGGGGTGGGTGCCGGTGACGATGGCGTGATAGGGCTCAAGCAGCCCGACGCCCTCGGCGTGGAGGTCCTCGTCGGTGATGATGTCGTAAGCGATGCCCTTTTTCTCGAGCCAGCTGAGGATGAAGGTGTCGGCATTGAAGCTCCACAACGGCGTCTTGGGCGCCATGTTGAGCACCGGCCGCAGCCGCGAGGCATAGCGCACGCCGCTGCCGTCGGAATGGGTGTCGTAGGTCGATAACCCGAACTCGGGATGCTCGTGCAGGAAGACGTCACCCTTATCGAGCGTCGTCCAGAACGTCTCGGTGACTTCGCTGTAACGCTGATGCAACATCCAGCGATAGTTCGAATAGGCCATGTAGGTCACTGTCGAGACCAGAAAGGCGAGCTTCGCCGTGGTGGTGCCCCGCGGCGGGCGGACGAAGAAGGTGACGTACCAGTCGTCGTCCCCGGCCGCCAGGCGCACCGCGTAGACAGCGCTCGGCAGGTCCGCAGGCACCTGGTACTCGAAATCAGCCTCCCAGCCGGCGTCGTAGAGATCGTCGTCGTGAAAGTGGATGGCGCCGTATTCCTCGGGCGCGTGACGCCAGTTCTGCTCGGCGCCGCTCCAGTTGAAGCCCTTGCAGCCGCGCGAGGGCAGATTGACCGTTCGTCCGTGAAGACCGTTGGGGCCCAAGTCGCTGACCGTATCCGTGCCGATATCGCGCGCGAAATCCCAGGCCGCGATCACCGCGCTGTCGCGCTCCTGGGGCAGGGCGTCCCAGGCCAGCGCCACACTCTCATCGCCGGTGAGGGCGCGGCCGATCAGGCGCGGCCGGTCGAGCTTGCCGTTGAAATGATGGGAGACACCCGGCAGGGCGGCCATGACCAGCGCCGAGCCGCTGCTAAGCGCCGGCTCGAATTTAATCGTCGTGGTCACATGGGCGCTGCTGCTGGCTTCGAATTGCGGCCCGATAAGGTTCTGGGAGACGCTGAGTTCCCGGGTCGCCGCGTCATAGGCGGCGGCCACCAGATGCCAGCGCCGCACCGCCAGCGGCTTGCCGGTGCTGATTTCGGCAACCCCGCCGTTGCCGTCGCCAAGCCGCATGGCCAGGGCGCCAGTGTCGTCGATCAGTAGCGCGAAGCCGCTTGATGTCTCGTCGTTCCAGTTACTGATCAGTCCCTGCACAGCCTTGTCGGGGGTGGTCGGAAAGACCCAGGCCTGGACGGTGAAGCTGGTCAAGCCGGCTATGGCGGGGGCATCGTCCACAGTCACGTAGGAGCCCGCGGCAATCGGCTGCTCGCGGCCTGGATGCTCGCCGTTGAAGGGGGCGTCGATCTCCTCCTCGTGGTAAATATCGTGTTCGGGCTCGTCATCGCCGCAGATGATGCGGACCAGGTCCGCGCGATAGTGGTCCACGCCGTAGGTGCTCACCATGACCTTAAGCGTATCGCCCGGCGTGACGCTCCAGCTATTCAAATAACCGACAATTTTTTTCAACGATTCGTTCCTTCGGATAAATATTTTTATGCCAGCTCTTGGCCGGTCACCGTATGCCAGCGCATGCGGAAAATTTCCCTGGCGGCGTCATAGTAGTCGTCGAACACGAGGTCCTCGTAGTATTCCAGCTTGGCGCCACGAACCGTCGGCATTTTCGCCAGGGTCCATTCGCGCCCGCGCTTGGTGCAGACCATGATGGTGCGCTCCTCCATCGGCCCCAGGCGCAGCCGGTTGACCACCAGCGTGAGTTCGGGGCTATAAGGGCCGCCGGGATTTTTCTTGAATTCCTCGGCCAGGTCGGTTCGCGACGGGTCGATCTCATACATCTGCTAAGTCCTTATTCTTTGGCGCAATGACGATAGGCTCATCACCCGGCATCAGGCTATCAAGGCTCCGGTTCCACGGTTACGAAATAATTCTTGTAGCGCTCGGTCATCTGCCAAAGACCATTGAAGCCGCGGGGGATGGAGAAGGAATCGCCCGGCCCGAACATCTCAGCATGGCCGCTTTTATCCGTGATGGTAATCGAACCCTCGAGAACGAAGCAAACTTGATCATAGGGATAATCGCTGATCTGTTCCGTGCAGGGCGAACACTGCCACACGCCGGCGTTTACATTGCCAGCTGCGTTAGTGAAGAACAGATGCCCCCGTTCGTCGAATTCGACCCCGTCAACGACGGTGTCGGGGTCTATGTAGCCCATCGGCTTCATGCCGCCGTCCAGCGCTCCGTCAGGCAGCAACCGCGTGATCACCTTATCGGTCATTCTAACGTCCCCATTCGATGTCGTGCTGATTAGTTGTAGCGTATCCGTATGCCTTCGTGGGGCATACACGGCAAAGCCCGCCCCGATCCAACAGCAGGTCGGTATATGTGCCGCCGATATCGATAGCCGACCGTATGGTCATGAATTGCATCTCTCTGTAAGTCAGAAGACAGCTTACTTATAATTTGCTCAGCTGTTCGGCTAATTCATTCGCCGCACCGCTATCGAAGCGTGGAACTGTTCCGCTTTCGAGCTGCTCAACGCCCGCGCCAGTTTTTCTTCCGCAAATTGTTGAATTGCGATCAGGCCGACGCCGGATTTAAAATATCGCTCAAGTTTGAGCATTCTGCTCGGTCAATACGGCTACATACGATTTCAACGTGACCGGTAAGTGAGCTTTAATCGAAACCACGTGACCCTGACGATGCGATTCGACTCTTCACTTGAGATCATTCGTTGATCCGACGTATACGTCGTCATTGTTCAAATGAAGAAAATAGACGTACCACATTGGCCGTACCAGTCTCCCTACGCTCCTAACAGAGCTTCGGGAGACACTCCTACGCCTAAACGTCTTCGAATGTCAGTCCACAAGGGTGGCCTGCCACCCGAAGCCGAAGGCATAGGGTGGCGGTTGGGGTGGGATTCGAACCCACGGTGGGCTTGCACCCACACTGGTTTTCGAGACCAGCCTATTCAACCACTCTAGCACCCAACCAAGTCCCGATCCCGTCGCGGCGCGGCGCTCAGGCCGCCCCCTTCCGGCGTGGCGCGGAGAGTAGCGAATTGACCCTCGGCCCGCAACCCGGCCATTGCCGTAGAAAACCTTGGCGCCTGCCGCCTTAATCCGTTGACAGGAGGCGTCTCGCGGGTATAGTGCGCGCCTCATCCATCAACGCTTATTCAGCCCAGCGCTGCGCCTCGGCTGCGCCGCTCAGGAAATACTCATGTACGCAATTATCCGCACCGGCGGGAAGCAGTATAAGGTTGCCAAAGACGACGTTATTACGGTCGAGAAACTCTCGGGCGAGGCGGGCGCGTCTATTGAGCTCAACGAGGTTCTCATGATCGGCGAAGGCGCCGACGCCGCTGTGGGCGACCCCCTGGTCGCTGGCGCTAAGGTCGTGGCCAAGGTGCTGGAGCAGACCCGCGCCGATAAAATCCTCGTCTTCAAGAAGAAACGGCGCAAGAAATACCGCCGCACCCATGGTCATCGCCAGGACATCACCGTCCTGCGGGTCACCGATTTGCTGACCGCCGGCGAGAAACCCGCCAAGGCCAAAGCCGAGCCCAAGGCCAAAGCCGAGCCCAAGGCCAAAGCCGAGCCCAAGGCCAAGGCAGCACCCAAGAAAAAGGCCGAGGCCGAGGTCAAGGCAGCACCCAAGACAAAGGCCGCCGCTGCCAAGAAGGCACCGGCCAAGGCGAAAAAGCCGGCCGCGAAGAAACAGAGTTCCGAGGAGACTTCCTGATGGCACATAAAAAGGCAGGCGGCAGTTCCCGCAACGGACGCGACTCAGCGGGCCGCAGATTAGGCGTCAAGAAATACGGCGGCGAGAAGGTTCTCGCCGGCAACATCCTGGTTCGTCAGCGCGGCACGAAGATCAATGCCGGGGCCGGCGTCGGCGTGGGCCGCGACCACACCCTGTTCGCGCTCACCGACGGCAACGTCAAGTTCAGCCGCCGCAAGGACGACCGCCCGTATGTCTCCGTGGAGCCGCCGGTTCCGTCGAGTTAGAAACCCCGGCAGTTTCCCTAATTGGGGCCCGGTTGTCGGGGGAATGGTTTTCCATTCCCCTTTTTCTTTGTCCTAAGACCCCATTCCCCTTTTTCTTTGTCCTAAGACCAAGGCGGCCATGAAATTTTTTGACGAAGCCCATGTCTATATCCGCAGCGGCGATGGCGGCGCCGGCTGTGTCAGCTTTCGGCGTGAAAAAAACGTCGAATACGGCGGTCCCGACGGTGGCGACGGCGGCCGCGGCGGCGATGTGGTGGCGGTTTGCGTGCCGGCTCTCAACACCCTGGTCGACTTTCGCTACAAACGGCATTTCAAGGCTAAGAACGGCCGTCCCGGTTCGGGGCGCAACCGCACCGGAGCGATGGGCGAGAACATCGAGTTGCAGCTTCCGGCGGGCACTCAGATTTTCGATGAAGCCGGCGATATCCTGCTTGCCGATCTCGTCGAGCCTGGCGAGCAGGTGGTGCTCGCCGTGGGCGGCGGCGGCGGCTATGGCAACCAGCATTTCAAGACCTCGACCGACCGTGCGCCGCGCCGCGCCGATGATGGCGTACCCTGTGAGGAGCGCAATATCAGCCTGCGGCTCAGGTTGATTGCCGATGTCGGCCTGGTCGGCCTGCCCAATGCGGGAAAATCGACCTTTCTCGCCGCGGTCTCCCGCGCCCGGCCCAAGATCGCCGACTATCCCTTCACTACCCTGGTGCCCCAACTCGGCGTGGTCGTCCTCGACGACAAGGATATGGTGATCGCCGATATTCCAGGGCTGATCGAGGGCGCCCATGACGGGGTCGGCCTCGGCGATCGCTTCCTTGGCCATGTGGAGCGCTGCAAGGCGCTGCTCCATCTGGTCGATGGCACCGCCGAGGATATCGTTGGCGATTACCAAACAGTACTTCATGAGCTTGATGCCTACGGCGGCGGCCTGGTCGATAAAGCGGCCATTGTCGGGCTCAACAAATGCGACGCCTTGAGCGATGCCGCCATCGCGGATCAGTGCAGTCGCCTCGCCGATGCGGCTGGGGTCGAAGTCTATCCCTTGTCCGGGGTCGCCGGTTCCGGCGTCGAGACGGTGCTCCGCGCCCTGTTTGCGAAGGTCGCCTTGCCGGCCATCGAGGTCGCGTCATGAAGGCGCATATGAGTGCTGCCAAGCGCGTTGTCATCAAGATCGGCTCGGCCCTGTTGGTCGATGCAGAGCGGGGAACCCTGCACCGTGCCTGGCTCAACGCCCTGTGCGACGATGTGGCCGCCATGTGCAAGCGCGGCCAGGAGGTCGTGCTGGTCTCCTCGGGCGCCATCGCGCTTGGCCGCCGGGTGCTGGGCTGTGCTGCGGGCCGCACGCTCAAGCTCGAAGAGAGCCAGGCCGCCGCCGCCTGCGGCCAGATCAGGCTGGCCCATGCCTATCAGGAATCCCTCGCCCGTCATGATCTGTCGGCGGCGCAGGTGTTGGTCACCCTCGGCGACACCGAGGACCGGCGCCGCTATATAAACGCGCGCAGCACGGTCAACACCCTGCTTCGTATGAAATCCGTGCCGGTGATCAACGAGAACGACACCGTGGCGACTGCCGAAATTCGCTTCGGCGACAACGACCGGCTGGCCGCCCGCGTCTCCCAGATGACCAGCGCCGATCTATTGGTGCTGCTGTCGGATGTGGACGGGCTCTATGACGCCGATCCGAGGCGCAATAAGTCTGCCAACTTCATTCCCGAGGTTCACCAGGTCACTGGCGAAATCGAGGCCATGGCCGGTCCGCCCAACCCCGACAGCGGTTCGGGCGGCATGGTGACCAAGCTGGCGGCGGCGAAGATCGCCATGGCGTCGGGCTGCCATATGGTGATCGTCGACGGCACGGGCCTGAATCCCCTGGAAGCGGTGATCGAGGGTGCGCGCTGCACCTGGTTTATCGCTGGCTCGAACCCGAAGACCCAGCGCAAGCAATGGATCGCGGCCAGCCTCAAGCCCGCCGGCTGCTTGGTCATCGACGCCGGCGCCCTGGGCGCTCTGAACAATGGGAAGAGCCTGCTGCCAGCCGGGGTGGTCGTCGTCGAAGGCAACTTCGGGCGCGGCGACCCGATCAGCGTACGCGACCCCGAGGGAGTCGAGGTGGCGCGGGGTCTTTGCGCCTATTCGGCGGATGATGCGCGCCGTATAGCGGGCCATAAAAGCCGTGAAATTGAGCGCCTTCTCGGCTACCGTGGGCGCGAGGAAATAATCCACCGAGACGATTTGGCGATGCTGTGATGTCCATGCCTCATTCCATCGACTCAGAAGAGACCGGCCCGGAAACCACCATGGCCGAGATCGGCCGGCGCGCCCGCGCTGCGGCCAAGACCCTGGCCGTTGCTTCAACCGAAACCAAGAACGCGGCGCTTCAGGCGATGGCGGCGGCGATCCGCGATGATCGCGCAGGGATCCTTGCCGCCAATGAGAAGGATGTCGCCCAGGCCAGGTCGGCGGGCCTGCGCGCTTCCATGATCGACAGATTATTGCTTGATGAAACCCGTATCGAGGCCATGGCCAAGGGCTTGGAGGATATTGCCAAGCTCGATGACCCGATCGGCGCGATCATGGCCGAATGGGAGCGCCCCAACGGCTTGCGCATCAGCCGCGTGCGGGTGCCTCTTGGAGTCATCGGCGTGATCTATGAGTCGCGCCCCAACGTGACAGCGGACGCCGGAAGCCTGTGCCTCAAGTCGGGCAATCCGGTCATCCTGCGAGGCGGTTCCGAAAGCTTCCTGTCGTCACGCGCCATCGCTGCCTGTCTCGCGCGCGGTCTCGAAGAGGCCGGCCTGCCCGCCGGTTGCATCCAGCTGGTGCCGACCCGCGACCGGGCGGCGGTCGGCGAAATGCTTGCCATGGACGATGTCATCGATGTCATCATTCCGCGCGGCGGGCGCAACCTGATTGAGCGGATCAGCGCCGAGAGCCGCATTCCCATGTTCAAGCATCTCGAAGGCGTCTGCCATACCTACGTCCATGCCGCCGCCGATGCGGCCATGGCGCGCGATATCGTGCTCAACGGCAAGATGCGCAGAACCGCCATTTGCGGGGCCACCGAAACCCTGCTCGTCGACCGCGCGGCGAAGCACCTGCTGCCCGATATTCTCGCCGCCCTGTTCGATGCCGGTTGCGCCGTACGCGGCGATGCGGGCGTCCAGGCGGCCGACTCCCGGGTGACCCCGGCGAATGACGACGACTGGCCTGCCGAATATCTCGACGCCATCCTGTCGGCCAAGCTGGTCGACGGCCTGGATGACGCCGTCGACCATATCTCCCGCTATGGCTCGCACCACACGGAGACCATCGTCACGGAAGACGAGGCGGCGGCGAATGCGTTTTTTGCGGGCGTCGACAGCGGCATTCTGCTGCACAACGCCTCGACCCAGTACGCCGACGGCGCCGAGTTCGGCATGGGCGCTGAAATCGGCATCTCTACGGGCAAGCTGCACGCCCGCGGCCCGGTCGGGGTCGAACAGTTGACCAGCTATAAATATCTGGTGCGCGGCAGCGGGCAGGTGCGGCCCTGACTAATTCTGGCCCGATTGAGTCTGTTGAAGGGCCGGGCCAGCGGGTCGGCTTGCTCGGCGGATCGTTCAATCCAGCTCACGCGGGACATCTGCATATCAGCCGGGTAGCGCTCGAGACCCTCGGCCTTGAAGCCCTGTGGTGGCTGGTATCGCCGCAGAACCCTCTCAAACCGGCGCACGGCATGGCGCCTTTCGAGACGCGGCTTGATGCCGCCCGGGCGCTGGTCGACGATCGCCGCATCCTGGTCAGCGATATAGAGCGCGAGTTGGATACCCGTTATACTGCCGATACCCTGGCGGCGCTGATCAAACGCTATCCCGCTGTTGATTTTGTCTGGGTCATGGGCGCCGACAATCTGGTGCAACTGGAACAATGGAAGGACTGGACGACGATTTTTGCCACCCTGCCCATTGCCGTTTTCGACCGCCCCACCTATTCTGACGACGCCCTGTCTTGTCCGGCGGCGACGCGCTTTGCCTCGTCCCGTTTGGAGGCCGGCCGGGCGCACGAACTTGCCGGACAAACGCCGCCCGCCTGGGTTTTTGTCCAAGGCGAATTGAACAGCACATCGGCGACCCAGATCCGAGAGACCCAAGCCGAAACGACGTAACAGTCAAAGCCCAACACCATCACCGAGGAGCTTTCCATCCCCAGCCCTAAAAAGACCAAAGCCGCGACCGGTAAATCCAAGGCCGCGCCTAAAAAGCCAACATCCAAAACATCAGTGGCCAAGAAATCAGTGGCCGTGAAGCCCCAGCCCCAGCCCAATCCCAAGGCGAAAAAAACCAGAGATCCTTCCGCGCGCCTTCTGGCCTTGATCAAGACCATCCTTGATGACGGCAAGGCGCTGGATGTCATCGTCATCGATCTTGCCGGCAAGTCGGCTATGGCCGATTGCATGGTGGTTGCGTCGGGCGGCTCCAGCCGCCAGATCAATGCTCTGTCCGAGAGGCTCATGCGCGGCATTAAAACCGCGAAGTACGGATCTCCCGGGGTCGAAGGGCTGTCCCAAGGCGATTGGGTGCTGATCGATGCCGGCGATGTCATCGTGCATCTGTTCCGGCCCGAGGTTCGCGCTTTCTATAATTTGGAAAAAATGTGGGAAATGGCCCTGCCCGACGATGGGCAGAACGCGGTTCTCGGCGGCTCAGTCTGACCGTCATGACAAGCGATCCGCCTCCCGTCGTGCCCCCGGTCGTACTTTGCATCCTCGACGGCTGGGGCCATCGAGAGGACAGCGAGAACAACGCTATCGCCCAGGCCCAAACCCCGGCGTGGGATGGTTTCATGGCGACATGCCCCCATAGTCTGCTATCCGCCTCGGGCGGCGCGGTCGGTCTTGCCGCCGGTCAAATGGGTAATTCCGAAGTCGGCCATATGAATCTCGGGGCCGGCCGGGTGGTCGAACAGGTCATGCCGCGCATCGACGCGGCCATCGCCGATGGCGCGCTCGCCGGCAATCCCACCCTGGCGGAATTCGCCGCCAAGCTGAAGGCCAGCGGCGGGACATGCCATCTCCTGGGCGTCCTTTCGGATGGCGGCGTACACAGCCACCTGCGACAGACAGCAGCACTCGCACGCATCGTCGCCGGCCATGGCGTCACCGTGGCGGTGCATATTTTCACCGATGGCCGGGACGTACCGCCATCGAGCGCCAAGGGCTTTCTCGACGGTTTCATGGCGGCGACGGCGGGCGAGACCAATATTCACATCGCCACGGTCACCGGGCGCTATTACGCCATGGACCGCGATAAGCGCTGGGATCGCATTGTTCTGGCCTATGACAATCTGGTGTCGGCAAGCGGCGCCCCCGCGAGCGATGCCGATGCGGCGATCGATGCGGCCTACCAGCGCGGCGAGACCGATGAATTCATCACCCCCATGGTAATCGGCGATTATGCCGGTATAGCGTCGGGCGACGGCCTGCTGGCGAGTAATTTTCGCGCTGACAGGATGCGCCAAATACTCGCCGCTCTGGTCGATCCGGATTTCGATGAATTTCCGCGTACAGATTTTATTGATTGGGGGGCGGCTTGCGGCATGGTGGAATATTCCAGCCATCTCAGTGGTTTCCTTAGCTGCCTGTTTCCGCCCATCGAACTCGGCGGCATTCTCGGCGAGGTGGTGGCCGAGGCCGGATTGGCGCAGCTTCGTATTGCCGAGACCGAGAAATATGCCCATGTGACGTTTTTCCTCAATGGCGGGCGGGAGGAATTGTTCCCCGGCGAGGAGCGCATCCTGGTTCCTTCGCCGAAGATTGCGACCTACGATCTGCAACCGGAAATGTCGGCCGAGGAAGTCACAGACCGGCTGGTCGAAGCCCTGTCCCGGGGCGCCTTCGGGCTGCTGGTGGTCAATTACGCCAATTGCGACATGGTCGGTCATACGGGCAAACTCGAAGCCACGGTCCGAGCCGTGGAGACCATTGACGGCTGCCTGGCCCGCCTCGCCGCCGCGGTCGCGGAAGCGGGTGGGACGCTGCTGATCACCGCGGATCATGGCAATGCGGAGAAAATGCACGACCATGATACCGCCCAGCCCCACACGGCCCATACCTTGAGCCCGGTGCCCCTGATCGCCATGGGGCGGGGGACCGAAGACAAGGGCCTAGCCGACGGCCGGCTGGCTGATGTGGCGCCGACCCTACTCGCCTTGATGGGTCTGGCGCTGCCGGCGGCCATGACCGGCGAATCTCTCCTTGTTGCGCGCCGTGATCCGGCCTGAATTCAGATCAATCGTTCTCGCCGGCCTGTTGCTGGCCCTGTACCCCACCCAAACGCGCGCCGCCGGTGAGCTCGAATCGGTCGAGCGCGCGCTCGACGCCGAACGGCGCAGCGAACAGGCGATCCTGGCCGCCGCCGGGGCGATAGAGAAGGACCTTTACGAGATCAAGAGCCAGCTCGTCGCGGCCGCGCAAACCTCTCAGGCTCACGAGGACCGGATTACCGCCATGGAGGCGCAGCTAGTGGATTTGTCCCGTCGGGAAGCCGAGCTGTCGGAGGCTGCATATGGCCGCAGCATTGCCCGAGGCGCAGCCCTGGGCGCCCTTGTTCGGCTCAGCCGGCAACCGCCGCAAGCCCTGATCGCAACGCCGGCGGCGATCGACGATGTGATCCGCGCGAGTCTCGCGCTGAAAACAACGGCATCGATGTTGGGCGAAGACGCCCGCCGACTCGGCGCTGCCCTCAGCGCACTAAAAGCGCTCCATCGCCGGATCGCCAGCCAACGTATGGAACTCGAGGGGGTTACCGCCGCTCTCGCCCAGGAAGACGAGCGGCTGGAAGCGCTTCACGCCGCGGCGGTCGTCCGGCGCCAGCAAAGCGAAGAGAATAAATCTCTGGCGGAGCAGCGCGTGGCGCGGCTTTCCAGCGAGGCTGATAATTTGCGCGATCTCTTCGGTAGCCTGGCGGCGGAAGCGCCGACAACGCCCGCTGACGACCTGCAGCCTCAGAGCCAAAGCCTTGCCAAAATCAATCCCAAACCGTTCAGCACGGCGCGGGGCAGCCTGCCCATGCCGGCGAGGGGCCGGCTCGTCGCCCTGTTTGGCGAGGGCGAAGGCGAGCAGAAGAACAAGGGAATTACCATCGAAACTCGCGACGACGCCCGGGTCATAACGCCCTATGATGGCGAGGTTGTTTACGCCGGTCCGTTTCGCGGCTATGGCCGGCTCTTGATCATCGATCACGGCGAGGGGTATCATACGTTGCTGGCGGGGTTTTCCCGGATCGATAGTTTTTTAGGTCAATGGCTGTTGGCGGGCGAACCGGTTGGCGTGATGGGACGCGGGTTAACGGGTTACACATCTTTATATGTTGAATTTCGCCATGATGGTATTGCGGTAAACCCGCTGAACTGGTTGATGGCAAGTGGACAAAAGGCTGATGGATGATGCGTAAAATACTGAGTGCGGGATTTGGCGCGGTGGCGCTGTTGATGCTGGCGGCGACGGCGGGCCCTGGGGACGCCCTGGCTGCGAGCTCGGAGACCTATCGACAGCTCAATCTGTTCGGCGATGTGTTCGAGCGGGTTCGCTCCGATTACGTCGAGGAAGTCAGCGATAAGGAACTTATCGAATCGGCGATCGACGGCATGCTGTCATCGCTGGATCCGCATTCGAGCTATCTCAACCGCGAGAGCTTCGAAGACATGCGCGTCGAGACCAAGGGCGAGTTCGGCGGCCTCGGCATCGAAGTGACCATGGAGAATGGGCTGGTTAAGGTGGTCTCACCGATCGACGACACACCGGCGGCCAAGGCCGGCGTCAAGGCCGGCGACTTCATCACTCATCTCGACGGCGAACAGGTGCTCGGCCTGACCCTGTCGGAAGCGGTCGACCGTATGCGCGGCCTGATCGGCACCGACATCGTTCTGATGATCCGCCGCGAGGGGGTCGAACAACCCATCGAGACGCGGATCACCCGCGCGGTCATCAAGATTCAATCGATCAAGGCGCGAATCGAGGAAAACGCCGCTTATATCCGCATTACCAAATTCAACGAACAGGCCGAGGTCGGGCTGATCCGCGAACTGGGCAAGATCAAGGAGGAACTCGGCGATGCCTTAACGGGCGTTATCGTCGATCTGCGCAACAACCCGGGCGGTCTGCTGGATCAGGCAATCGCCATTTCCGACGCCTTTCTCGACAAGGGCGAAATCGTCTCGACCCGGGGTCGTCGCACCGACAGTGTGCAACGCTTCAACGCCAAGAGCGGCGATCTCGCCGACTCCCTGCCCATCGTGGTGCTGATCAACGGCGGCTCGGCGAGCGCCTCTGAAATCGTCGCGGGCGCACTTCAGGACCACCGGCGCGCTATCATCCTGGGGACGCGCAGCTTCGGTAAGGGCTCGGTGCAGACGATCATCCCTCTGTCGGGGCATGGCGCCATCCGCTTGACCACAGCGCGCTATTACACGCCGTCTGGCGCCTCGATTCAGGCCAAGGGCATTGTCCCCGATATCGTGGTCGAGCAGGGCCGCGTCGAAAGCGAAGAGAAAAACGGCAACCTGCGCGACGAGGCGAGCCTACGCAATCGTCTGGCCAGCGAAGAGGAGATCAATGGCGATTCCGGCGATGCGGAGTCCAGCGAAACCGATGGGCAAAACGGCCGGTCGGAGTTGGCGCGGAAGGATTTCCAGCTCTCGCGGGCACTCGATTTAATCCACGGCTTGTCGTTATTCAATGAGAAGATTGTCAATTAAGAACGGTTCAGAGAGCCAGCATAAAGCATTGATGTGAATATCTTTAGGATACAAGAAAAACAACAGCCATCTGGTTTTAGCATCCCTGCCAAGGTGGCGTTCGTCCTCTTTAATCTCGCCCTGATCAGCGCCCTTTTGATCGCCCTGACGCCGGCGTCAGAGGCGACGCGCTTGGCGGCCCAGAGCGCATTTGAAAACGCTTATCTGCTCACCCTGTCGATCCCGGAAGCGGAGACTGTTTTGTCTCTGAATCTCGCGGCGGCGGCGGTAGTCGTTCAATTGCCGGCCGCGGAGCCCGCAGCCGAACCCATCCCGTCCGCACCCGAGTCGGTGGTCGCTGTGCTTGATCTGCCGCCGCCCTATGAGTCTCCGTCTGAGCCAAGCGCGCCGCTGGAGGGTGCCGAAGAGAGCGTCGTGGCCGAGCCGGAACCGGAGCCCGCGCCTGCGCCTGCGCCTGAAGAGGCGGTCCTGGCCGCTGTCGAGCCGACGCCCGAACCTGTCGCGTCCGCACCCGAGACGGCGCTCGAAGCCCTGGTGGACAGCATTGTAGCCGATGCGCTCAAGGCGGAGCCGGACGTGCCCGTGGAGGGTGCCGAAGAGATCGTCGTGGCCGAGCCGGAACCGGCGCCTGCGCCTGCGCCTGAAGAGGCGGTCCTGGCCGCTATCGAGCCGACGCCTGAGCCCATCGCGCCCGCGCCCGAGGCGGCGCTCGAGGCCCTGGTGGATAGCATTGTAGCCGATACGTTTGAGGCGGCCTTGCCCGAGCCAAGGGCGCCGCTTGAGGTTGTCGAAGACAGTATCGCCATCGAGCAGCAGGTGCCCGAGTCTGCTCCCGAGCCGGCACTGGAAGAAGCCTCACCGCTGCCGTCACTGGTGGCGCCGCCGCCGGTTCCTGCCGGCGAAGAAGAGGCGGAGATCTATATGATCGGCGAACTTGCTCCCGACGAGGTGCTGGCCATGCCACAGGAAGCGCCCGTGGTCACGTCTGCGGAGGAAGTCGAGGCTGTCACGCCTCTGGCGGGGCAATCGGAACCCGAGCAGACGGTAGCCATGGTGGAGGAAGTCGAGGCTCTAACGCCTCTGGCCGGGCAATCGGCGTCCGAAGAGGCGCCGGCTCAGGCGGAGGAAGAGACGGTTGCCACGGTTGCCACGGTGGCACCAACCGTGTCCCTGCTGCCCGAGCCGCCGGCCGAACCCCTGATTGACCTGGCGAAGCTGCCGTCGAGCTCGCCGGTCCTGACAACACCAGAATTAATACTGGCCAATGCGCGGCCATCGGACGAAAAGGATGATAGGCCGCAGGTCGCCGTTGTTGTCACCGGGCTTGGGCTGGGTAGCGCTGCCACTACGGCGGCGATCCAGTTGCCCGGGGCCATTACCCTGGCTTTCGCTTCCCACGCCCGTGATTTGCAGAAATGGATCGATCTGGCGCGCGCCGCCGGCCATGAGGTATTGCTCGATCTGCCCATGGAGCCGGAAAACTATCCGACCATCGATCCTGGGCCCCAGGCCTTGCTGACTTCGTTGAGTGGCGCGGAGAACGCCGAGCGCCTGCGGTGGCATCTCGGCCGCGCCAGCGGCTATGTGGGCGTTACCCACAACATGGGCTCGCGGTTCACCGCATCATCCGACGATATGCGGCCCATTCTTTCGGCCCTGAAGGTGCGCGGCCTGATGTTTCTGGATACCCGCACCTCGGCCAACAGCATTGCAGCCAGCCTGGCGACCACCATCGGCTTGCCGCGCGCCATCAACAATCGCTCTCTCGATGTTCAGGCATCCCGGCCGGCGATTGACCGCCGCCTGGATGAGATCGAGCGCATCGCTCGCCGGGTCGGCTATTCAGTCGCGGTCGGCCATGCCTATCCGGTCACCGTCGAGCGGCTCACAATTTGGATAAAGAGCCTCGAGGAAAAGCAAATCTCCCTGGTTCCGGTCAGTGCCCTGGCCAACCGGCAGAAGATCGAGTGACGGCTCCGGGAGTTTAAATGATGACGGATGGCGGCTATCGCCCGGGTGTCGGCATTGTTCTGATTAACCGCGACGGCCTGGTGTTCGGCGGCCGCCGCATCGACGCCGCGGACGAAGCCTGGCAAATGCCGCAGGGTGGCATCGATGAGGGCGAGCAGCCGGACGCGGCGGCATTTCGCGAGCTGGCCGAGGAAACCGGGGTAACGAGCGCCGAAATCATCGCCGAAAGTCAGGATTGGCTGACGTATGACCTGCCGCCCGACCTGGCGGCAAAGGTGTGGAGCGGGCGCTATGTGGGGCAAGTGCAGAAATGGTTTGCTATGCGCTTTTTGGGCAAAGACGAAGAAATTGATTTAAATACCCACCATGCTGAGTTTGCTGCCTGGAAATGGCTCGCGCCCGACGACATGGTTCGTCTCATCATTCCCTTCAAACGCCAGCTCTATAGCGACGTTTTCGCCGGGTTCAGAGACGTTTTGACAGGCGGCTGATTGTTTTGGTGAGCTACGCCAACGCCACAAGCATGGCGTCGCAGAGGGCGATTTCGGCCTCGGCGGTGGCGCGTTCTTCGTCGTTGTCGGCGTTGGCGAGTTGATCCACGGCGTCGCTGCGGCGTTCATCGACATCGGCTTTGTCCAGATCATCGAGCGGGTAGGCCTCGCCCGATAACACCGTACAGCCTTGCTCATTCACTTCCGCGAAGCCGCTGGCGACGAAAATGCGCTCGTCGATTTTGTCGCCCGAATAGATATCGATGACCCCGGGCCGCACCTCGGAGATGAAGGGTGCGTGGCCCGGCAGGACGCCGAAATCACCTTCCGCGCCGGGCACCACGACCATGTCGGCGCGGCGCGACACCAGCAACGCCTCGGGCGATGCGAGCTCGAAGCCGAGCTTGCCGTCGTTCTCGACTGCTGCGTCGCCGGCTGTCGTCTGGTCGCTCATGGGTTACGCTGCCTCGGCGGCCATGCGCTTGGCCTTTTCGACGGCTTCCTCGATGGTGCCGACCATATAGAACGCCGCTTCGGGCATGTCGTCATAGTCGCCGGCGAGGAGACCCTTGAAGCCGGCGATGGTGTCTTCCAGGCTGACAAAAACGCCCTTCGTGCCGGTGAACACCTCGGCCACAAAGAAGGGCTGGGACAGGAAGCGCTGGATCTTGCGCGCCCGGGTCACGGTTAGTTTATCTTCCTCGGAAAGCTCGTCCATACCCAGGATGGCGATGATGTCCTGGAGGGATTTGTAAGTCTGGAGGATACGCTGAATCTCTCGGGCAATATCGTAATGCTCATCGCCGATGATCCGTGGATCGAGCATCCGCGAGGTCGAATCGAGCGGATCGACCGCCGGATAGATGCCGAGCTCGGCGATCTGGCGGCTGAGCACCGTGGTTGCGTCCAAATGGGCGAAGGAGGTGGCAGGCGCCGGATCGGTGAGATCGTCGGCGGGCACGTAGATCGCCTGGACCGAGGTGATCGAGCCCTTGTTGGTCGAGGTGATGCGCTCCTGGAAGTTGCCCATTTCCGTCGCCAGGGTCGGCTGATAGCCGACCGCGCTGGGAATGCGGCCCAATAGGGCGGAGACCTCGGAACCGGCCTGGGTAAAGCGGAAGATGTTGTCGATGAACAGCAACACATCCTGGCCTTCCTCGTCGCGGAAATATTCGGCCAGGGTGACGCCGGTCAGACCGACCCGCGCGCGGGCGCCGGGAGGCTCATTCATCTGGCCGTAGACCAGGGCCGCCTTGGAGCCTTCGCCGTCGAGGTTGATGACGCCTGATTCGACCATCTCATAATACAGGTCGTTGCCCTCGCGGGTCCGCTCGCCGACCCCGGCAAACACCGAGAAGCCGCCGTGCGCCTTGGCGATGTTGTTGATCAGCTCCATGATGATGACGGTCTTGCCGACGCCGGCGCCGCCGAACAGGCCGATCTTGCCGCCCTTGGCGTAGGGCGCCAGCAAATCGACCACCTTGATGCCGGTAATCAGAATTTCGGCTTCCGTCGACTGATCGACGAACGGCGGGGCGGTGTTATGGATAGAAGCCTTGCTCTTGGTGACGATCGGCCCGCGATCGTCGATCGGCTCGCCGATCACATTCATGATACGGCCCAGGGTCTCGGGGCCAACCGGCACGCTGATCGGCGCCCCCGTATCGCTTATTTCCTGGCCGCGCACCAAGCCTTCGGTAGCATCCATGGCGATGGTGCGAACCGTCGATTCGCCAAGATGCTGGGCGACTTCGAGCACCAGCAGGCGATCACCAAGATCACAGTGCAGCGCATTGAGAATGTTGGGAAGTTCGCCATCGAATTTAACATCGACGACAGCGCCGATGACCTGGGTAATTTTGCCGATTGATTTCTTCATAGCATCGCTCCGTTGAGCAAATCGTTGAAATTCTACAGCGCCTCGGCGCCGGTGACGATTTCGGTGAGTTCAGTGGTGATCGCCGCCTGGCGGGATCGGTTGTAAAGCAATGACAGCCTGTCGATCATGTCGCCGGCATTGCGGGTGGCGTTGTCCATGGCGGTCATGCGCGCCGCCTGTTCGCTAGCGGATGACTCAAGTAATGCCCGATAGATTTGTACGGCGAGATTGCGCGGCAGCAGCGTGGCGAGAATTTCTTCTTCATCGGGTTCGTATTCATAGATCGCCGAGGCTTCGCTCGCCTCGGGCTCGTCGTCGCCGGTCTCGATGCTGTAGGGGATCAACTGCTGGGTCGTGACAATCTGGGCGATGACCGATTTGAAATGGTTGTAGATGATCGTGCAGACGTCGAATTCGACGTCTTCGAACATCTTGGCGAGGCGTGTTGAAACGGCGGCGGCGTCGTCGTAGTCCAGGCCGCCCTTGTCGAGATCCTCGACGGTGTCGATGATCAAATCGCTGTAATCACGCTTGAGCTGGTCTCTTCCCTTGCGCCCCAGGCAGAGCAATTTAACCGTTTTGCCGTTCGCCTGCAGGGCGACGACCTGGTTCTTGACGGCGCGCACGATCGACGAATTAAAGCCGCCGCACAGGCCCCGGTCCGAAGTGGTGACCAGGAGCAGATGGGTGTCATTGGCGCCGTTGCCGGCGAGCATGGGCGGCGCGTTGTCGTTGCCGGCGACGCTTATCGCAATGGCGCGCAGCATGCCCTCCATGCGTACGGCATAGGGCCGGGCGGCCTCGGCGTTTTCCTGGGCGCGGCGCAGCTTCGACGATGCAACCATCTGCATCGCCTTGGTGATCTTCTGCGTCGACTTGACGCTGTTGATCCGGATACGGAGTTCCTTGAGGCTGGCCATGGTTTTGCTCTATCGCGCGATCAGGCGAAGGCCTTGACGAAACCTTCGAGGATGCTTTTGAGCTTTTCCTCGGTGTCGTCGGAAATAGCGCTCTCGTCGCGGATCGTTGCCAGCACATCGGCGTTCTTGTCGCGCATGTCGGCAAGCAGTTCCTGCTCGAAGCGCTCGACATGTGCGACATCGATAGCGTCGAGATGGCCGCGCACGCCGGCATAGATCGCTACCACCTGCTCCTCGATGGGGTAGGGCGTATACTGATTCTGCTTGAGCAGGGCTGTGAGGCGAGCGCCTCGGTTCAGCAGGCGCTGGGTCGCGGCGTCCAGGTCCGAACCGAACTGGGCAAAAGCCGCCATCTCGCGATATTGGGCGAGTTCCAGCTTAATCGAGCCGGCGACCTGCTTCATGGCTTTGGTCTGGGCGGCCGAGCCGACACGGCTGACCGACAGGCCGACGTTAATGGCCGGGCGAATGCCTTGATAGAACAGCTCGGTTTCGAGGAAAATCTGACCGTCGGTGATGGAAATCACGTTGGTCGGAATGTAGGCCGACACATCGCCCGCCTGGGTCTCGATGATCGGCAGGGCGGTGAGCGAGCCCGAGCCGTTATCGGCGTTCAACTTGGCGGCGCGCTCCAGCAGCCGGGAATGAAGATAGAACACATCGCCGGGATAGGCTTCGCGTCCCGGTGGGCGGCGCAGCAGCAGCGACATCTGGCGATAGGCCACCGCCTGTTTCGACAGATCGTCATAGATGATCAGCGCATGCTTGCCGTTGTCGCGGAAATATTCGCCCATGGCGCAGCCCGTATAGGGCGCCAGGAACTGCAGCGGCGCCGGGTCGGATGCGGTGGCGGCCACCACGATGGTGTATTTCATGGCGTCGTAATCGTTCAGGGTCTTGACCACCTGGGCCACGGTCGAGCGCTTCTGGCCAATGGCCACATAGATGCAGTACAGCTTCTTCGATTCATCGTCGCCGTCGTTGATCTTCTTCTGATTGATAATGGTGTCGATGGCGACGGCGGTCTTGCCGGTCTGGCGGTCGCCGATGATCAGTTCGCGCTGGCCGCGGCCGACGGGAACCAGGGCGTCGAGCGCCTTGATGCCGGTCTGCACGGGCTCGTGCACCGATTGGCGCGGGATGATGCCCGGCGCCTTGACCTCGATACGGCTGCGCTGGTCGGTCTCGATTGGCGGTCCGCCGTCGATGGGGTTGCCCAGGGCGTCGACTACGCGGCCCAGCAGGGCCTCGCCCGACGGCACATCAACGATGGTGCCGGTGCGCTTGACCGTGTCGCCTTCCTTGATGCCCGAGTCGTCGCCGAAGATGACGACGCCGACATTGTCGATTTCGAGATTGAGCGTCATCCCCTTGATACCGCCCGGGAACTCGACCATCTCGCCGGCCTGAACCTGGTCGAGACCATGAATACGGGCGATGCCATCGCCGACCGATAAGACCTGGCCGACCTCGGCGACTTCAGCCTCGGTGCCGAACCCGGCAATCTGTTCCTTGATGATCGCCGAAATTTCCGCGGCACGAATTTCCATTAGCCAACCCCCTTCATCGCGAGCTGCATACGTTGAATTTTAGAACGAAGCGAAGCATCGACCATGCGCGAGCCGACGCGAACCACGAGACCACCAATCAGGCCTTCGTCGATTTGCGCGTCGATCGCGACATCGCCGTCCAACACCTTGGATAGGGTGTTACGGATAGCGTCGAGCCGCTTGTCGGAAAGTGTCTGCGCTGAGATAACCTGGGCGCTGATCTCGCCGCGATGGGCGGCGAGCATCTGGTTGAATCTGTCGATAACGGCGGAAAGAACGAACAGGCGCCGACGCTCGGCAAGCAGGCCGACAAAGTGTGATGTGAGATCGGCGGCCTTGCCCTGGCTGAGAATTGCCGCCATGGCGCGCACCTGCTCTTCGCGCGAAAGCACCGGGCTTTTCACCAGCCGTTGCAGGGCGTCGCTATCAAGCAACAGCTCCTGGAGCGAGGCAAGATCGCTCGCCACCGCATCAAGATTTTTCTCTTCAACCGCCAACTCAAACAGCGCTGTTGCATAGCGTGTTGCGAGTCCGGTTATACCACCACTGTCTTTCGCCACTCGGGATGAACCCCTCAAAATCCCCCTAGGAGGGTAAGTATTTGATAATCAACAAATATGTGAAACTAACCCAGGCCATAGCAGGACCCGATCAGAAGCCGGCGATAGGTAACACAGGGCCTCGGGCGATGCAACCCGAACTCATTGAATTCAGGGGCGCTCAATCCACGGCGTCGGGCTGCTCCAGATTACGCCCCAGGGCGGCGATCAATTGTTTTCTCAGGCCGGTGACATCAACCCCTTCGCTGGTCGCACTAGCGCCTTCGCCGCCATAGAAGGAGCCGCTTTTGGGGATCGGATCATCCGGGCTCCTGGCGTAGGCGACCGCAGCCTGCAAATCATCGCTAAAACGCTGGATCACGCCGGGCTGGGTTTGCGGGCCGGTGACGCACATATGCAGGGCGCTGGGGTATTGCTGGCCGTTGAAGCGCCAGCCCAGGCCTTTCATATGGTCGTTGACGTGATAGATATCGAAATCATCCGAGGTGAAGGAAAAGCAGAAGCTCGGCGCGCCCATCAAGCGCAGTTCCGGCAAGGCTTTCACCACGTCCTGCATGGCGTAGGCGGTCTCGAAAATCAGTTTTGCCCGCGCCATATAGCCTTCTGTGCCGAGGCTGACCATGGCGGCCCAGGCGGCGGCGAGAAGCCCGCCCGAGCGGCTGCCGCCGATGCCCGGCGAGGAATACATGCCGCCGGGCCACAGGGGATGGCTGAAGAACTGTCCGGTGCGTAATTCCTTATTCCTATATAGAACCACCGAGGTGCCCTTCAGGCCATAGCCGTACTTATGGGTGTCCGCCGAGATCGAGGTGACCCCGGGTAGGCGGAAATCGAAGATCGGGATGTCGTAGCCCAGGCGCTCGCCCCAGGGCAGGATGAAGCCGCCCAGGCAGCCGTCCACATGCAGGCCGATGCCGTGCTTGAGCGCTAGGTCCGAGAGTTCGGCCATGGGGTCGATCGTGCCGTAGGGGTAATTGCCCGCCGAGCCGACCAGGGCGATGGTGTTGGCATTGATGGCGCCGGCCATGAAATCCACATCGACCAGGGTGGTTTCTGGGTCCATGGGTGCGTGGATGACCTTGATTCCGAAGTAATGGGCGCCCTTGTCGAAGGCCGCATGGGCGGTGATCGGGATGACGATTTCGGGCGCGGTGATGCCGCGGGTCTCGCGGGCGTGCTCGCGGTAGGCCAGCAGGGCGCTGATGATGCTTTCGGTGCCGCCGTTGCCGACCACGCCGCAGACCTCCTGGCCCGGCGTGTCACGGGCCACCGCCTGGCCGTTCAGCATATCTGCGGTCATGGCGATGATTTCGGCCTCGAAGCGGGTCTGGCTCGGGCACATGTCGCGCTGTAGGGCGTTGACATGGGAAAACCGGCTATAGACCCGGTTGAGAAATTCGTAATGCTCCTCGTCGCCGGCATAGATGGTTCCCGAGCATTGGCCGTCCTGCCAGACGTGATCCTCCCGCATCGACATATAGTCGGCCTGGCCGATGATCTGGTCGCGCGCCATGGCGGTCTGTGGCATGGCATGGAGTGCGCCGTACTGCGCTTGATAGGGATAGGCCTTCTTGGGATCAGGTCTTAGTTTGTCCGACATGGTTACCTCTCATTAATGCGTTCATACGCCGCGAGGAACCGGGCGTAGAGGGTATCGTATAGATCGCGATGCTCGGGCCGGGGATCATAAACCTCGGCGACCCTGAGAAAACGCTCCTCTGCGTTGTCGCCCAAATGGCCCAGGCTGACAAGCGCCCGATAGGCCAGGCCCTTGCAGGGCGTGTGGCGCGGATCGGCCATGCGATGGATCGGCCGATCGAGTATATCGGCCAGAATTTGCGACCAGGCGGTTGATTGCGCGCCGCCGCCGGCAAACATCATTCGCTCGAAGCGGCCGCCGACGAATTCCTCCACCGCCTGGTTGAGCCAGTGCAGATTGAAGGCGATGCCTTCCAGCACCGCGCTCAACATATGATCGCGGGTGGTGTCGACCGAGATGTTGAGAAAACCGGCCCGCGCGCGGGCGTTCTGGGCCGGCGAACCGGCGCCGTTGATCCAGGGCAGGAACAACAAGCCGCCCGATCCCGGCGGGCTCCGGCGCACCGCCTGTTCCAGAATGGCGAAGGGGTCCGCTTCATCGGGCAGCAGCATCTGTTTGAGCATCAGTTCCAGCACCTTGCCGCCCAAACCGTTTTCGGCCATCACCATATGGCTGCCCGCATAGGGGCTCGGCATTGCGGCCAGGCGGCGGGGCAAATCCGTTCGTAGGCCGTCAACCAGGGCGGAAATATTCGCCGTGGTGCCGATGGATATCCCCGCCCGGCCCGCATCGAGCGCGCCGGTGCCCAGAGCCACCGCGTGATTGTCGTTGACCCCGGTAAGCACCATAACGCCGCCCGGCAGGCCGAGTTCCCGCGCCACATCGGCGCGAACCTCGCCGATCACCGCATCCATCTCGACCAGGGGCGCCAGCTTGTCCTCATCGATACCGGCGAGGGCCAGCAGGGTCGGATCATAGGTGGTTCCGTTGGTCCGGCGGTTGTCGGTCAGCAGCATCTTGTAGACGCTCGCCTGGTTGGCGGCGATCACGCCGGTAAAGCGCAGATTGAGATAATCCACCGGCTCGAGAAAGGCGTGGGTGCGGTCGTAGATTTCGCGCAGCTCCTGCTTGATGTAGAGCATATGGGCCAGAGTATCGCGGCCTTCGGGCGACGGCGGCAGGCCGTGTATCTCCGTCCAGATGTCGCGCGATCCCGGCGCGTTGTCGAGCAGCGCCTTGGCGTGGCGGGCGCCGCGCGTATCGCGCCACAGAAGAAGATTGGCGACGGCATCACCCGCCTTATCGACCGCGATCACCGATGAATACTGGCTGCTACAGGAAAGGCCGACGATATCGGCGTTCGACCCCTGGATGGCTTGCCCGCAAGCCTGTTTGACCGCCTGCCAAAGCTGCTCCGGGTCTTGTTCAGCGGCGCCGCCGTCGCCCAGCATCAAATCGATAGCGGCCGCGCCGGTTGCCAGCAGGGCGCCGGCGTCATCGACCACCGCGGCCTTGACCGCGCCCGATCCGAGATCAACAGATAGTATTGCGGGCTTCATAGGAAACTATAGGGGTCGATATCGACCTGTACACGAAGGCTGCGGGGGATGTTCACGCGGCCCAGCCAGTCGTGTAGCGGGCGCTGGACCCGCACCTCGCGCGTCGCCTTGAGCAGCAGACGATAGCGGTATCGGTCGCGCAACAGAGTGAGCGGAGCCGGCGCCGGGCCAAGCACTTCGATGCCGCCGCCGCGCGGTGCGGTGCGCGCCAGGTCCCGCGCCAGGCTCTGCACGGCGGCCTCGTTATGGCCCGAGACGATGAGCGCCGCCAGGCGGCCGAACGGCGGCAGGGACCGCGCCTTACGATCGCTGGTCTCCTGGGCCAGGAAGCCCTCGCGGTCGCCGGCGATCAGCGCCGCCATCACCGGATGTTCCGGCATGTAGGTCTGCAACAGCACCTGGCCGGGATGCTCGGCCCGGCCCGCCCGCCCGGAGACCTGATGGAGCAGCTGGTAGGTCCGCTCGGCGGCGCGCAGGTCGCCGCCGGCGAGGCCGAGGTCGCCGTCGATAACGCCGACCAGGGTGAGCAGGGGGAAGTGATGGCCCTTGGCCATGATCTGGGTGCCGATCAGGATATCGACCTCGCGCTCCGTCATGCGGCGCACCAGCTCGGCGGCGCCTGCCGGGCTGGTGATGGTGTCGCTGGCCATCACCGCGAGCCGGGCCTCGGGGAATGTGGCGGCGGCTTCTTCGGCGAGGCGTTCGACCCCCGGCCCGCAGGCGGCGAAGCGGTCCTCGGCTTCACAGGCGGGGCAAATTTCGGGGCAATGCATGGCGAAGCCGCAATGATGGCATTGCAACTCGCCGGGGCGGCGGTGCTCGACCAGCCAAGAAGAGCAATGGGGACAGCCCAGGCGATGGCCGCAGGCCCGGCACAGGGTGAGCGGCGCATAGCCCCGGCGGTTGAGGAACAGCATGGCCTGCTCACCCCTGGCCAGAGACTGGTTCACCGCCTCGATTAGCTGGGGCGACAGCCAGCGGGTGGCGGGCAGGGTTACTTTGCGCATGTCGATGGCCGCGACGGCGGCCAGCCCGGCGGAGCCGTGGCGGTCGGGCAGGTGATAGCGCCCATAACGGCCGGTCGCGGCGTTGGTCACGGTCTCCAGAGAGGGCGTCGCCGAAGCCAGGATGATGAGCGCATTCTCGAAGCGGGCGCGGGCCACCGCCATGTCGCGGGCGTGGTAGATGACGCCCTCTTCCTGCTTGAACGAGGCGTCGTGCTCTTCATCGACGACGATCAGCCCGAGGTCAGGGAAGGGCAGGAACAGCGCCGAGCGCGCGCCGACCACCACACCGGCCTCGCCCTCGGCGACGGCGCGCCAGGTGCGGCGGCGCTGGGCCTCGGTCATCTCCGAGTGCCATTGCGCCGGCTCGACCCCGAAGCGCTCATGAAAGCGCGCCAGCCATTGCGCGCCGAGGGCGATCTCGGGCAGCAGCACCAGGGTCTGCCGTTTGGCCTCAAGGGCGGCGGCGACGGCGGCGAAATAGACCTCGGTCTTGCCAGCGCCGTTGACCCCGTCGAGCAGGGTCACGTCGTATTCGTTCGCCGCCACCTTGGCGGCCAGACCTTCGGCGGCGGTCGCCTGCTCGGCCGACAGCGTCGGTCCCGGCAGCCGCCAGTCGGGCTCCAGGAAGGGCGCATAGGCGGGTATCTCGACGGTTTCCAACACGCCCGCACGGGCCAGTCCGCGCACCACGCCGGCGCCGACCCCGGCGGCGCGAGCCAGCTCTGCGGCGGGGCGGGGCGGGCCCTCGGCGGCGGCCATGACGCGGCCGCGCGCCGCGGTCATACGCTTTGGTTCTTTGCCGCCGCGTTGATATGCCAGGCGCGGTGGGCGCGGCCCGAGGGCCTTGGGCGCGCTCATGGCCATGCGGAGCACCGATCCCGGCGGCGCCAGGGTATAGGCGGCGACCCAGTCAATGAGGTCGCGCAAGGGCTGACCCAGGGGCGGCGCTTCAAGGACCCCGAGAAGCGGCTTGAGCCGCGCCGCCGCGACCTCGCCGCTGGCCGGGCCCCAGACCACGCCGACCAGCTCGCGGCGGCCCAGGGGGGCGCGCACGAAACTGCCCAGGGGCAGGCTCACGCCGTTGGCCAGGGCGTAGTCGTAAGCGCCGGCAAGCGGCAGCGGCAGCAAGACGCTGACGCTTGAACTGGTGTGCGAGGTTGCCATCGATTACACTGTGGCTGTGTCACGGTCGGGATTCAAGTTCAGTTGGAGTGAGTGTATGAAGTTCTTTGTCGATACGGCGGATGTGGATGAAATCGCCGAGCTTGTTGATAGCGGATTGCTTGACGGGGTGACCACCAACCCGTCGCTGGTGGCCAAGACGGGACGGGATTTTTTCCAGGTGCTCGAGGAAATCTGCGCCCTGGTGCCGGGACCGGTCAGCGCGGAAGTCGCTGCTACCGAGGCAGACGGCATGCTGGCCGAGGCCGAGCGGCTGATCAAAGTCGCCGACAATGTGGTCATCAAGGTACCGCTGACCTGGGAGGGGCTCAAGGCCTGCCGGGCGCTTAGCAATGATGGCGTCGGGGTCAACGTCACCCTCTGCTTCTCGGCGGCCCAGGCCATCCTCGCGGCCAAGGCGGGGGCAAGCTATGTCTCGCCCTTCGTCGGCCGACTCGACGACATCGGCCATGACGGCATGGCGCTGATCAGCGATATCCGCCAGATTTATGACAATTATGTAGGCTCGCTGAATACTCAGATTCTGGTTGCCTCGATTCGCCATCCCATGCATGTGGTCGAAGCCGCCAAGATCGGCGCCGAGGTGGTTACCGTGCCGCCGAAAATCCTACGCCAACTGGTCAATCACACCCTTACCGACAAGGGCCTTGCCGCCTTCCTCGCCGATTGGGAGAAGACCGGCCAGAGCATCACCAAGGATTAGGGGCGGGCTTTGACGTCACCGTCCGACAGCGCCCCGGCTTTAGACGCATCCGAAGTGAGCGCGGAGCAGGTCATCGACTATCTCCGGCGCAATCCGGATTTTCTCACCACTCACCCGGAATTGCTTGATCGATTGATGCCGCCGTCGCGGGCCACGGGCGATGGCGTGGTCGATTTGCAGAGCGTCATAATCGAACGCCTGCGCAGCCGCCACGACGACCTGCTGCAATCGGGCAGGTGCAATCTGTCCCGGCAATCCCAGATCAACCAAGCGGTTATCGCCGTGCTCGGCGCGGCCACTCTGGAACATCTCATCGAGATCGTCTCGACCGATTTTCTCGGTGCGCTCAATCTTGATGTGGCGGCGCTCTGTGTTGAGGGCGTGGACCGGCCGCGGCGAGAACGCTGCGTCTCGGGTGTTAACTGTCTGGCGGCCGGGTTGATCGACGAACTGCTCGGACCGGGCCGCGACTTTATTATTGCCAATGACGATGGCGATGCCACCGGAGACGAACGCATCTTCGGCGCCGGCGCCGGGCTGGTCGCTTCGGCGGCCTTGATCAGGCTCAGGCTCGGCTGTGGAGCGCCGCCTGCCCTGCTTGCCCTGGGTTCGCGCCATGGGGAGCGCTTTCCAACCGGCCAGGGCGGCGAGGCGCTGGTCTTTCTCGGCCATGTGTTAGAGCGATGCCTCAACGGCTGGCTCGAGCTCCCCAAGGGGTAGCCCCCACGATCACTTTCACCGCCGCGCCGGGGCTGGTCGCGGCGGTGCGGCGCTGGCAGTCCTGGCTCGCCCATGAGCGGCGCGTCTCGGCCAATACCATCGAGGCTTACTCCTACGACCTCGCCTCGTTTTTGACGTTTCTTAGCCATCATCTGGGCGCCGAGCCGGACCTTGCCGATTTGGCGGCCCTGAAGGTTGCGGATTTTCGCGCCTTCCTCGCGCGGCGGCTCATGGACGGCATAAGCCAGCGCTCCAATTCCCGCGCCCTGTCTGCCATTCGCGGCTTTTTCGGCCGTCTCGATCACGAGAAGCTTTGCCATAACCCGGCCCTGGGAATGCTCCGCGCCCATGCTGTCGGACCGTCGGAGCCACGCCCGCTGTCGGTCGATCAGGCGCGCGCGTCGGTGGCGACCGTCGGCGACCTCGCCACTACGCCCTGGCTGGCCAAGCGCGACACCGCCCTGGTCATGCTGCTCTACGGCGCCGGCCTGCGCATTGGCGAGGCTCTTGGTCTGAACCTTGCTGACTTGCCGGCGGCGGCGCCGGGCAGCGATGCGACGCTCACCATCACCGGCAAGGGCGGCAAGCAGCGCATGACGCCCCTGCTCGCCGTGATCCGCGCCGCCCTTGAAGACTATATCGCCGCTTGCCCTTACAAGCTCGAAGCGGGCGGGCCGTTGTTCGTCGGGGCGCGCGGCGGGCGGCTCAACCCAGGCGTTGTCCAGCGCCAGTTACGAGCCTTGCGCGGCGCCCTGGGCCTGCCCGAGACGGCGACGCCCCATGCCCTGCGCCACAGCTTCGCCACCCATATGCTGGCCGGCGGGGCGGGCATGCGCGATATCCAGGAGCTGCTCGGCCACGCCTCCCTCTCGACCACCCAACGCTACACCGAGGTCGACGCGGAATCCCTGCTCAAGAGCTATGCCGCCGCGCACCCAAGAGCCAAAGAGCCCGATAAAGGGGTCTGACCCCTTTATCTATCGTTCAGTTATTTGGTCCGCGCACCCAAGAGTGCGAGGGCCAGGGGTCCCATGATGACCACGACGCCCATGGCGGCGAAGGCCAGGCCCCAGCCCCACAGGTGATCGGCCCCGGCGCCGTCGAGCACCAGGCCGAAGGCCAGGGGGCCGAGGAAGGATCCCATGAAGCCGATGCTGGAATGCACCGCCATGACCGCCCCACGCCCGCCCGGCGGGGCGGCGTTTACCGCGCCCGTGGTGATGGCCGCCGAATCGGCGGATATGAACATGCCGTAGAGAACCGCGAGGGCGACCACCAGGGGATAAGGCAGGGCGCCGGCAAAGCCGAACAGGACGGCGATTATCGCCGAGCCGGTCATCAGAATCGTGACCATGCGCCGGCGGCCATAGCGTTGGGCCAACTCGCTGCCGATGACGCTCACCGGCACCGCGAGCAGAGTGACCATGGTGACGATCAGGGTGACGTTCCAGGCGAAATCGCTGGTCTGGAGCGACAGGCTGAACACCATATAGGCGACCAGCCAGCCCCGAAAGCCGAACAGTTCGAAGTTGTGGGCGGTGTAGGCCAGGATATAGGCCATTGCCTCGCGGTTGCGGAACACCGGGCGGAAATCGAGCAGATGGGTTTCCGGTTTGGGGTGGATGACGCCGGGCCGAGCGGTCATGGCCCAGGCCGCCAGAGCCATGGCAGCCGGCGTTCCCAGGGCGGCGATGGCGAAGGCGCCCTGCCAGGACCAGGCCGCCGACGCCTCGCCCGCAATAAGAAACGACAGGCTGCCGCCGATGCCGAAGCTCGCCGTGTAGAAGGCCACGGCGCGGGGCCTGATTTTGTCGCTGACCCGGTCGGTCAGGGCCTTGAGGCCGGGCATATAGGTGCCCGCCAGGGCGACCCCGTTTAGGGTACGGAACAGAAGCCCGCTCCAGAAGCCCTCGGCGAACAGGGCAAAGCCGAGCAGGCTGACCCCGCCAAGTGCTGCGCAGGCGAGGTAGATGCCGCGCGGGTCCATGTGATCGGTGAGGCTGACCAGCACGGGAACCGCCACCAGATAGCCGGCGAAGTAGATGCCGGTGATCCAGCCGGCGTCGGAATTGCTCAGTCCCCATTCCGCCTGCATTTCGGGCAACAGGGCGGCAAAGGACGATATCCCGAGCATGCCGAGCACTTCGGCGGCGCTGAAGATGAAGATCAGGAAACGGTCGGACATGGTGATTTTAGCAATCAGCTATCAGCTTAAGCGATTTTTACTGGCTGACGGCTGACGGCTGACGGCTGACGGCTGATAGCCACTAAATATGAATCGTGCGCCCCGCCACCGCCAGGGCTGCTTCGCGCACCGCCTCGGTCAGCGATGGGTGGGCGTGGCAGGTGCGGGCGATGTCCTCGGCGGAGGCGCCGAATTCCATGGCGATCACCGCTTCGGCGATCATCTCACCGGCATCGTCGCAGATGATATGGACGCCGAGCACCCGGTCGGTCGCCGCGTCGGCGAGGATTTTGACGAAGCCGTCGGTCTGGGCGTTGGCGCGGCCCCGGCTGTTGGCCATGAAGGGAAACTTGCCCACCCTATAGGCGATATCGGCTGCTTTCAGCTCTTCCTCGGTCTTGCCGACGCTGGCCGCCTCGGGCGATGTGTAGACCACGCCGGGGACGGCGTCGTAGTTCACATGGCCCGATTGTCCGGCGATGGTCTCGGCCGCCGCCATGCCTTCGTCTTCGGCCTTATGGGCGAGCATGGGGCCGTCGATGACATCGCCGATGGCGTAGATACTGTCGATATTGCTGCGCAGGTGGTCGTCGGTGATCACCCGGCCCATCTCGTCGAGGGCAACGCCGACATCTTCCAGACCGAGGCCCTCGGTGAGGGGCCGGCGGCCGATGGAGACCAGCACCACGTCGGCGTTCAGGGTTTCACTTTCGCCGCCTGCCGCCGGTTCCAGGGTTAGGGCAACGCCCTTGGCCGAGGCCTTGGCGGCGGTCACCTTGGTGTTGAGCTTGAAGGCGAAACCCTGCTTGCCGAGGATACGTTTGAAGTGCTTCGAGATTTCGCCGTCCATGGTCGGCAGGATGCGATCGAGGAATTCGACCACGGTGACCTGGGCGCCAAGCCGGCTCCATACGGAGCCGAGTTCCAGGCCGATAACGCCGCCGCCGATGACCACCAGATGCTTGGGCACCTTGCCCAGCGCCAGGGCGCCGGTCGAGGTGACAATGCGCTTCTCATCGATCTTTATGCCGGGCAGGGGGGCCGATACGGAGCCCGTGGCGATGATGATGTTTTTCGCGTTCAGTACCCGCGCGTCGTCGCCAGAGACGGTGACTTCGTTTTTGCCGGTGATCCGGCCCAGGCCCTTGACGTAGGCGACCTTGTTCTTCTTGAACAGATGCTCGATACCCTTGGTCAGGTCGCCGACAACGCCGTCCTTGCGCTTCATCATGGCCGCCAGGTCGAGCTTCACGCCGCTCACCTTGATGCCGTGATTCGCGAGGTCGTGGCGGGCCATTTCGTAGAGCTCGGAATCATGGAGTAGCGCCTTCGAGGGAATGCAGCCGACGTTCAGGCAGGTGCCGCCGAGAGCGCCGTAGCTCTCCACGCAGGCAACGTTCAAACCAAGCTGGGCGGCGCGAATGGCGGCCACATAGCCACCGGGTCCGCCGCCGATGACGACCAGATCAAAGCTGTCTTCGGCCATGGGCCTTACCTCTTAGATTTAATGATTAGACTTCGAGCAGCATGCGTTCGGGGTTCTCGATGCATTCCTTGATGCGCACCAGGAAGGTTACCGCCTCGCTGCCGTCGATGATGCGATGGTCATAGCTGAGCGCCAGGTTCATCATCGGCCGCGCCTCGATGCCGTCTTCAACCACGATGGGCCGCTGCTTGATGGCATGCATGCCGAGGATGCCCGATTGTGGCGGATTGAGGATCGGCGTCGACAGCAGCGAGCCGTAGACGCCGCCATTGGTAATGGTGAAGGTGCCGCCCATCAGGTCATCGATGGCGAGCTTGCCGTCGCGCGCCTTAAGCGCGAGGTCTTTGATGGATTGCTCGATGCCGGCCAGGCTGAGCGTATCGGCGTCGCGCAGCACAGGCACCACCAGGCCCTGGGGCGAGCCGATGGCGACGCCGATGTGATAATAGTTTTTATAGATGATATCGGTGCCGTCGATCTCGGCATTGACCGCCGGAATCTCCTTCAAGGCGGTGATCACCGCCTTGACGAACAACGACATGTAGCCGAGGCGGACGCCGTGCTTCTTCTCGAAAGTTTCGCGGTATTCCTTTCGCAGGGCCATGCAATTGCTCATGTCGGCCTCGTTGAAGGTGGTCAGCATGGCGGCGGTGTTCTGGGCTTCCTTGAGACGCTCGGCGATGCGCTGGCGCAGGCGCGTCATGCGCACCCGCTCTTCGCGCTCGTTATCGGTGCGCGGCGGGACGGGCGCGGGCGCCGGCTGGGGCGCGGGGGCCGGGGCCGGAGCAGGCGCCACGGGGGCGGGTGCGGGGACGGATTCTGGGGCGGGCGCTGGGACGGATTCCGGGGCGGCGCCTTCGATCACCTTGAGCACATCGCCCTTGGTGATGCGGCCGTCCTTGCCGGTCGCCGGGATCGCCGCCGGGTCGAGATTGTTCTCATCCACCAGCTTGCGCACCGCCGGCGACAGGTTGTGCAGGGCGGCGGCGGCCGGAACCTCGGGTGCCGCTTCTGGCGCGGCCTCGGTTTTCTTAGCAGGCTTGGGCGCATCACCGGCGGCGCCTTCCTCGATGAGCCCGAGGATGGCCCCGACCTCCACATTGTCACCGGCTTCGACGCGAATCTCGGATAGCCGCCCGCCCGCCGGCGACGGCACCTCCAGGGTCACCTTGTCGGTTTCGAGCTCGAGCAGCATCTCGTCCGTGGCGATGGCCTCTCCGGCCGATTTGAACCACTGGATGACCGTCGCTTCGGTCACTGATTCACCCAGGGTGGGGACCTTGATCTCTACAGTCATATGCTTACCGTTTGATGGTCATAATGTGAGGGCCCTATCGACCAGATCGGCCTGTTCGGCGAGATGAACCTTGATCGCGCCGGCGGCTAGCGATGCGGCCTCGGTTCGCCCGACGTAACGCGGCCGTTTGGATGCCCCGTCCATGCGCTTGATCAGAGCTTCGATGCGTGGCTCCACATAGCTCCAGGGACCCATATTCTGAGGTTCTTCCTGGCACCAGATAACATCGGCGTTGGGGAAGCGCGAAAGCTCCTCGCGAAGCGGCGTCTTGGGGAACGGGGCGATCTGTTCGAAGCGCAGGATGGTGATGTCCTTGATGCCGCGCGCATCGCGCTCGGCATCAAGATCGTAGAAAACCTTACCGCTGCACAGCACAACCCGACGAATTGAGTCATCGGGTCCGGGCATGACATTTTCATGAAGCACCCGGTGGAAGGCGGTCTTCGCCCCCATGTCGGCCAGCTTCGAGACGCAGCGCTTGTGGCGGAGCAGGGATTTCGGCGTGAACACCACCAGGGGCTTGCGGAAGTTACGTTTGATCTGGCGCCTGAGCACGTGGAAATAGGATGACGGCGTAGTGCAGTTGACGACCTGTAAATTGTCTTCAGCACAGAGCTGCAGATAACGCTCGATGCGCGCCGAGGAATGTTCCGGCCCCTGGCCTTCGAAGCCGTGCGGCAACAGCATCACCAAGCCGCACATGCGCAGCCATTTCGATTCGCCCGAGGCGACGAACTGATCGATGATAACCTGGGCGCCGTTGGCGAAATCGCCGAACTGGGCCTCCCACAGCACCAGCTTGCTGGGATCGGCGAGGGAATAGCCGTACTCGTAGCCGAGCACCGCCTGCTCCGAGAGCGTGCTGTCGATGACCTCGAAATATCCCTGTTTTTCGGAGATATGGTTGAGCGGTACGTAGCGTTCTTCATTATTTTGATCGATCAGTACGGAATGGCGCTGGCTGAAAGTGCCGCGCCCGGAATCCTGTCCCACCAGGCGCACTCCGTGGCCTTCGCTGAGCAGGGTGCCGAAGGCCAGCGACTCGGCCGTGGCCCAATCGATACCCTTACCGGTTTCGATCATCTCGCGGCGGTTGCCCAGCATGCGCACGACTTTGCGGTTCAATTCGAATTCCTCGGGATCGGCGGTGATAGCCATGCCGACTTCCTTGAGGCGTTTGACAGCGAAGCCGGTATTACCGCGGCGTGGCCCCTTGCTTTCGGCGACCTCCAGGCCCTCCCAGACACCTTCCAGCATATCGGCCTTGTTGACACGATAGCTCTTCGACGCGGTCAGGGAGTCCTCGAGGCTCTGATTGAATTCAGCGATCAACGCCTCGGCCGCCTTGGCCGTCAGCACACCGTCGGCAATCAAGCGCTCGGTGTATAGCTGCCGCGTGGTCGGATGCTGGGCGATCTTGCGATACATTTTCGGCTGGGTAAAAGCCGGCTCGTCGCCTTCGTTATGACCGTGGCGGCGATAGCAGAACATGTCGATGACCACGTCGCGGTTGAAGCGCAGGCGGAAATCCACCGCCAGCTCGGCGACATGGACAACGGCTTCCGGATCGTCGCCGTTGACGTGGAAGATCGGCGCCTGGACCATCTTGGCGACATCGGACGGATAGGGCGAGGAACGCGAAAATTTTGGGCTCGTGGTGAAGCCGATCTGGTTGTTGACGATAATGTGGATGGTGCCGCCGACGCGGTGGCCGCGAAGTTCCGAGAGGCCGAGGGTTTCCGCGACCAGGCCCTGGCCGGCGAACGCCGCATCGCCGTGCAGCAACACCGCCAATACCTTCTTGCGGGCCTCGTCGCCACGCATGGCCTGCTTGGCGCGGGTCTTGCCGGCGACCACGGGATTGACCGCCTCCAGGTGAGAGGGGTTGGCGGCCAGGCTCAAATGCATGTTCTTGCCGTTGGCCAGGACGCGATCCGACGAGACCCCGAGATGGTATTTCACGTCGCCCGATCCGAGCACATCGTCGGGCCTGCTGGCTTCGCCCTGGAATTCTGAAAAAACCGCCGCATGGGGCTTGCCCATCACCGTGGTCAGCACATTGAGGCGGCCGCGATGGGGCATGCCGAGAACGATCTCGTCGACGTCGAGATCGCTGGCCCGGTTGATGATGGCTTCCAGCATGGGGATTGTGCTTTCAGCACCCTCCAGAGAAAATCGCTTGGTGCCGGGGTATTTAATATGCAGAAAACGCTCGAATCCTTCCGAGGAATAGAGCTGGCTAAGAATTTCGATGCGCTTCTCGGCCGACATTTGGGTGCGGTTGCGCGAGCCTTCCAACTGCACCTGGACCCAGGATTTTTGATCCGGGTACTGAATATGCATGAACTCGACGCCGATTTTCGAGCAATAGGTCTGCTTGATGATGTCATGCACATCGCGCAGGGTCGCCGTGTCGAGGCCGAGCACGCCGTCGAGGTAATATTCGCGGTCATAATCCTGGGCGGTGAAGCCGTAGGTCGCGGGATCGAGTTCGGGATGGTGCTTCTCACCGTCGAGGGCGAGCGGATCGAGATCGGCGATGAGATGGCCGCGAACACGATAGGCGCGGATCAACATGATCAGGCGAATGCTGTCGCGGGTCGCCGCATGGGCCGCGTCTTCGTCGATAACAGCCTGTCCGCTGGGCCTTGGGTCGGGCGCTTGCGTTCGCGCCTGGGCTGGCGCCATGCGGACGATGGTCTCGCCGTTGATATCGTCTTCGTCCTCGCCAACAGGTTCACCGCCGCAACCGCGCGGCGCCCAGGTCGCCCCCCGTGTCTCGTCGGCGACGGCTTTCGAGTCGTCGCCGAACTCGGCGAAAACCTGCTGCCAACTGACGTCAACCGAGTTGGGGTCGTCCAAATAACGAGCATAAAGCTCTTCAACGAAAATACTGTTGGAGCCAAACAGGAAGGAGGTGTCTTCTATGCGTCGCGCCATAGGTTGTATGCTGTGCCTTTCAAGCGTGTTGGGCGTGGAACTGGTGAGCCACGCGCTAGCCTTTCATCATCTTGAGCATGGTGCTGCCAAGGCTCGCCGGTGAATCGGAGACGGCGATGCCGGCGCTCTTCATGGCTTCGATTTTGTCGCCAGCGCCCCCCTTGCCGCCGGCGATGATTGCGCCGGCATGGCCCATGCGGCGGCCGGGCGGTGCGGTGCGGCCGGCAATGAAGCCGACCACGGGTTTCTTGCGTTTGTTCGCCGCGATAAAGGCAGCGGCCTCTTCTTCGGCGCTGCCGCCGATCTCACCGATCATGATGATGCCTTCGGTCTCGTCGTCGGCCAGGAACAGCTCAAGGCAATCGACAAAGTTCGTGCCGTTGATAGGATCGCCGCCGATGCCGATACAGGTCGATTGGCCGAGGCCCGCGGCTGTGGTCTGGGCCACGCCCTCATAGGTCAGGGTGCCCGACCGCGAGACGATGCCGATCTTGCCGCGAACATGGATATGGCCGGGCATGATGCCGATCTTGCAGGCTTCGGGCGTGATTATCCCCGGACAATTGGGGCCGATCAGGCGGGTCTTGGAACCCTCCAGGGCGCGTTTGACGCGCACCATGTCGAGCACCGGGATTCCTTCGGTGATGCAGACCGCCAGAGCCAGCTCCGCGTCGATGGCTTCGAGGATGGCGTCGGCGGCGAAGGGCGGCGGCACATAGATTACCGTGGCCTCGGCGCCGGTGGCGTGGACCGCATCGGCGACCGTATTAAAGACCGGCAGATCGAGAAGGGCCGTGCCGCCTTTGCCCGGGGTGACGCCGCCCACCATATTGGTGCCGTAGGCGATCGCCTGCTCGGAATGGAAGCTGCCCTGTGCGCCGGTGAAGCCTTGGCAAATGACCTTGGTATCCGCATCCACGAGAACCGCCATTAGCCAGCTCCCCCAGTGATTTTCTGGGATTCTTTGACCGCCTTGACCACCTTCTCCGCGGCGTCGGCGAGGTTTTCTGCGGACAGGATGGCGAGGCCCGATTCGGCCATGATTTTTTTGCCAAGCTCTACGTTGGTGCCTTCCAGGCGAACCACCAGGGGCACATTGAGGTCGACCTCGCGGGCCGCCGCGACGACACCCTCGGCGATCACGTCACAGCGCATGATGCCGCCGAAGATATTGACCAGAATGCCCTGCACATTGTCGTCGGACAGGATGATTTTGAAAGCCGTGGTGACCCGCTCCTTGTCGGCGCCGCCGCCGACATCGAGGAAGTTGGCCGGCTCGCCGCCATAGAGATTGATAATGTCCATGGTCGCCATAGCCAGGCCGGCGCCGTTGACCATGCAGCCGATGGAGCCGTCGAGTTTGATGTAGTTAAGCTCGTGGCGGGCGGCTTCGAGTTCGCTCGGGTCTTCCTCGTTTTCATCGCGCATCTCGGCGATGTCCTTGTGGCGGAACAGCGCGTTGTCGTCGAAGTTCATCTTGGCATCCAGCGCCATCACATCTCCTGCGCCGGTCACCACCAGGGGGTTGATTTCGATCATGCTGGCGTCGGTGTCGTGGAACGCACGATACAGGCCGAGCAGGAACTTGACCGCTGAAGACACTTGCTTGCCTTCGAGCCCCAGGCCAAACGCCACCTGACGGGCGTGAAAGGCCTGCAGGCCGACCGCCGGGTCGATGGCTATCTTGATGATTTTCTCAGGGCTGTGCTCAGCGACTTCTTCAATCTCCATGCCGCCCTCTGTCGAGGCCATGATGGTGATGCAGCCGGCGCCGCGGTCGACCAGCATGCCGAGGTACAGCTCACGCGCAATGTCGCAGCCTTCTTCTATATAGATGCGCTTGACCAGTTTGCCGGCGGGGCCGGTCTGCGGGGTGATCAGGGTCATGCCGAGGATCTGATCGGCGGCTTCCTTAACCGCGGCGATGGATTTGACCACCTTGACGCCGCCGCCCTTGCCGCGGCCGCCGGCGTGAATCTGCGCCTTGACCACCCAGATGGGGCCGCCCAGGTCCTTGGCGGTGGAATCAGCCTCCTCAACCGTATAGGCGACACCGCCACGGGGAACCGTGACGCCGTATTTGGCGAGCAGCGCTTTGGCTTGATACTCGTGAATGTTCATCGAGCGATAATCATCGAACTTTAGCCGATGTGTTCCTAAAGGGCGCGTCCGTATGGGAAGCTGGAATCAATTATATTTAATAGTTCAGTCGATCCCGCCAAGCAACCGGTTAGACGTCAGAAATTACACGGTTATTTGAACCATGAATCAGTTAATTCATGATTAACGCTGGCTCAGACGGGTATGGCCTCGGTCAACTCGCGTACGGCGGCGACTGATTTGGCGAACATCTCGGCTTCGTTGGCATCGAGCTTGACCTCGACGATGCGCTCAACACCGCCCGCGCCAATCACTGCGGGCACCCCGACATAGAGATCATCGACGCCGTATTCACCGTCGAGATGGGCGGCGCAGGGCAGCACCCGCTTCTTGTCCTTGAGAAAGGAATCGGCCATGGAAATGGCAGCGCTGGCCGGGGCGTAATAGGCCGAGCCGGTCTTCAGCAGGCCGACGATTTCGGCGCCGCCGTCGCGGGTGCGCTGGACGATTTCATCGAGCCTGGCCGCTGTCGTCCAGCCCATCTCCACGAGATCGGGCAGGGGAATGCCGGCGACCGTGGAATAGCGCAAGCTCGGCACCATGGTGTCGCCGTGGCCGCCGAGCACGAAGGAGGTGACGTCTTCCACCGAGACCTTGAATTCTTCGGCGAGGAAGTGCTGGAAACGCGCCGAATCCAGCACGCCCGCCATGCCGACAACCATATTGGCCGGCAGGCCGGTGAGCTTTTGAAGCGCCCAGACCATAGCGTCGAGCGGATTGGTAATGCAGATGACGAAGGCGCCCGGGCAATGGTCCTTGATGCCTTCGCCCACCGAGCCCATGACCTTGGTGTTGATGGCCAGCAGATCGTCGCGGCTCATACCCGGCTTGCGCGCGACGCCAGCGGTGACGATGACCACGTCCGAGCCCGCCAGGTCGGCATAGTCGTTGGTCCCGGACAGGGCGGCGTTGAAGCCCTCGATGGGGCCGCTTTGCGCGAGATCGAGCGCCTTGCCTTGCGGCAGCCCGTCGACGATATCGAAGATGACGATATCGCCCAGCTCCTTGAGCGCCGCGAGATGCGCCAATGTTCCGCCGATATTTCCGCCGCCGATAAGCGCCACTTTATTGCGTGCCATGGTCCGTCTTTCCCTCAATTTATCCCCAGGCTAACTACTCCCATTTAGGGCTTGTCGCAAGGGCGAGGGCCTGGCCCTGTTGACAAACATGTGAAGCGAAATGAAGGGCGCATAGATTTCTCTTTGCCCTGGGATTGGATACTGTACGGGGGCAACTCATACCGAGGGTCGGGTTTGAACCCACAACGACAAAGAACATTATCCCGCGTGGCCGGCGTCACTTTGGCGCTGGCTCTGCTGATCATGCCGGCGCCGGTGCAGGCCGCGCCGGACTCAGAGCTATGGGCCTATTGGGAGGCTCATGATCCGGCCTCGACCGAAACCGTGGATCACAGTGCGTGGGAGCAATTTCTAGTCAAGCATGTCTTTCCCGGCGATGACAGCATCAACCGGTTGGCTTACGATAATGTCTTGTTCTACGACCGCTCGGCGCTCGATAAATATGTGGACTCATTGGCCGCCGTAGCCGTTACCAAATTGAACCGGGATGAGCAGATGGCTTATTGGTTCAATCTCTATAACGCGCTGACGGTGCGGGTGGTACTGGAAGCCTATCCGGTTCTATCGATCCGCAGCATAGACATATCCCCCGGCCTGTTTTCGGATGGGCCTTGGGGCAAGGCGCTGGTTGAGGTCGAGGGCCAAGCGCTTTCTCTCGATGACATCGAGCATCGCATCCTGCGCCCCATCTGGCGCGATCCGCGCATCCATTATGCGGTCAGTTGCGCCGCCCTGGGCTGCCCCAACATCGGCACCGGCGCCTTTGACGCCGGCAAGCTCGAAGAGTATCTCGACTATTCGGCCCGGGCCTACATCAACCATCCGCGCGCGGTTCGGGTGAAATCGGGCGCGTTGATCCTGTCGTCTCTATACGAATGGTATGCGGAAGATTTCGGCGGCTCAGCCGAGGCCCTGCTGCGCCACCTGGCGGCCTATGCGGACCCGTCCCTGGCGGCGACCTTGAGCGCCACCACGACCATCAGCGGTTATAAATATGATTGGGCGCTCTATGATGTGTCGCCGTCCATTTCGGATCGCCTGACCAAACGGGGCAGCTAGTGAGTGGAGCCTAACCTCTGGCGTGATTGTCCCAGACTGGCCTGGGCGGCTACCGCCTTGGTTCTTGCCATGCTGAGCAAGGGTTTCATCGCCCTGCAGCCGTTTGATCAGCCGTTCATCGGCATACAGCCGGTCAGCTGGATTGTTGCCGCGGGCATTGTCGCCGGCGGCGCCTATATGCTGCTTCCCGCGACACTGCCCTATCTCGATGGGCTGCCCACCGGCCTCTATTGGGTGTTCGGCATTGGCCTTGCCCTGCGCCTGGTGATGATGGTCCCGGAGCCCATACTGAAGATCGACTACTACCGCTATCTGTGGGATGGCGCCGTCATTATGAGTGGTTTATCACCCTACGAATGGTCGCCCGACCGGATCGTCTCAGGCGCCGGACCCGAGGCGCTGTCGCAGCTCGCACAAGAATCATCCGGCATGATCGGCCGGATCAATTACCCCCGGTTGACGACCATCTATCCGCCGGCTGCCGAATTTGTCTTTGCCGTGACCAGCTGGATCAAGCCTTGGGACTTGCTGGTCTGGCGGCTGGTCATTCTGGCTTTTGAGTTTGCGACGCTTGCGTTGCTCTACGGCCTTCTGATCCAGCTTGAGCGGCCCGCTGTTTGGATCATTCTCTACTGGTGGAATCCGGTGGTGATCACCGAGTTCAGCAATGCCGCGCATATGGACGCCATCCTGCTGCCGGCCCTGCTCGGCGCGACCCTGCTTGCCATCAGGGCGCGCGGCTGCATGGCGGCCGTCTGTTTGGCCGTCGCCACCGCCATTAAGCTGTGGCCGCTGTTGTTGCTGCCGACCCTGACCCGGTCGTTGCGGGCCGCCGTTGTCTTCGCTGTGGTCACGGCGGCTCTGCTCTGGCCTTTCATCAGCCAGGCTTTTCAACTGGACGCCGGTTTCCGCGCTTATGGGGTTTCCTGGGAACGCAATGCGGCCCTGTTTCATGTGCTTCTGGGCGGGCTGCGGTCGGCTCTCGATGGCTATGGCTTGTTTGATCTGGATGCGGGCCGGATCTTGCGCTTTGTGGTGGCTGTGGTGGTGGTCATGGTTGCCCTCGGCATCAACCGGCGCGCCGCCACCGGCCCGGAGATGACGGTTCGGCGCATTATCATTGTGATTGCCACGCTCCTGTTGCTCGGCCCAACCCTATATCCCTGGTATTACACCGGGCTTGTCCCGTTCCTGGCATTGGTCCCAATCACTGGGCTACTGGCGTTTAGCGTTGTATTACCGTTGTATTACTTACAGTTTCATCCCTGGATTCAGGATCATTCCCAGGCCTTTACCGATTATGTCGTCTGGCTCGAACAGGGCCCCATTTTTCTCCTGCTCTTTTTGGCTTGGCGGGGGCGCCGGGTATGAGGGACGGACAGCATATTGCGGTGATCATCCCGGCGCTCGATGAAGAGGCTTCCGTCGGCGCCGTTCTCGATGCCATACCGGCTTGGGTCGATGAGCGCATCCTGGTTGATAACGGCTGTTCGGACAACACAGCCGCTGTCGCCTTGCAGCATGGCGCCCGGGTGATCAAGGAATCCCGACGCGGCTATGGCGCCGCCTGCCTTCGCGGCATAGAGACGGCGCAGGATGCCGATATCCTGGTCTTCCTGGATGCGGATTTCAGCGATGACTCTTCCCATATGGATCGTCTGGTCGATCCAATCATCGCCGGCCAGGCGGACATCGCCATCAGTGACCGCACATCGACGGCAGAGGGCCGTGCCGCCTTAAGCGCCGCCCAGTTCTACGGCAATCGGCTGGCCTGCCTGCTGATCCGCCTGTTCTGGGCGTACCGATACCATGATCTCGGGCCCTTTCGCGCCATCCGCCGCGCCGCCCTCATGGGTCTCGCCATGGAAGACCCGGATTTCGGCTGGACCGTGGAAATGCAGATCAGGGCCGTCAAACGGAAGCTGGCCATCATCGAGGTGCCGGTCTCCTACCGAGAGCGTCTGGCCGGCCGCTCGAAGATTTCCGGAACCGTCTCCGGCGTCTTCCGGGCGGGCAGCAAAATCCTCACAGTCATATTCCGCGAGGCATATTCCGCGAGGCCCTAGGTTAAATGCGGCGCCGCCATATAGTCGTCTGATTGCATCTCGTGCAGGCGCGAAACCGTGCGGGCGAAGGCGAAGCTGCCGTCGCCTTCCGGGTAGAGATCTTCAGGACCCATGTCGGCGGTGCAGACCAGTTTCACCTTATGCTCATAGAGCGCGTCGATCAGGGTGACGAAGCGGGTCGCCTCGTTGCGCTTTTCCGGCGTCAGGCGCGGCACGTCCGCCAGCACCAGGGTATGATAAAGCTCGGCGATGGCGATGTAGTCGGCCGCCCCCAGCGGGGTTTCGCAGAGCTCGGCGAAGCTGAAGCGGGCGACGCCGCCCACCGCCGTGGGCACCGCCACAGTGCGGCCGCGCAGGACGATTTCGCCGGGCTCGCCGGGATCATTGTTTGTGAGTTTGAGATAGGCAGCATCCAGGGCCGCCGCCGACGCCGCGCCGAGCGGCGTGAAATAGACCGCCATGCTTTCCATCCGGCCGCGCCGGTAATCGATGCCGGCATCGAGTTCCATGACATCGAGGCGCTCGGCGATGAGATCGAGGAAGGGCAGGAAGCGATCGCGGTTCAGGCCGCCGGCATAAAGATCGCGCGGCGCCACATTCGAGGTCGCCACCATCACCACGCCGCGCTCGAACAGGGCGTTGAACAGCCGGTCGAGGATCAGCGCGTCGACCGGGTCATTGACCTGAAACTCGTCGAAACAGAGCAGCCAGGTATCTTCCGCGAAGCCATGCGCGACAGCCGGTATGGGGTCGGCGCCGCCTGCATTGCGCGCGGCGTTGATGCGGTCATGGATCTCGATCATGAAGGCGTGGAAATGAAGCCGTCGTTTGCGCGTCACCGGGGCTAAGTCGAAGAACAGATCTATGATCATCGACTTGCCGCGCCCCACCCCGCCGACCAGATAAAGTCCCTGGGGGGCTTTGCTCGGCTCAGGCGCGGTACGGCCGAAGCCAAGGCGCGAAAACAAGCCGCCCTCGCCAGGATCGAGCGGCTTGTAGACCTTGAGCCTGCGGTGCAGCAGGTTGAGTTTTTCGGCGGCCAGTTCCTGGGCCGGGTCGCGCTCGATGGTCCCCTCGCGAACCAGCGCCCGATAGGCGGCTAGCGGGGTTTCGCTCAAAGCCTGCTTTACTTCAAGGTCGGCATGACGAATTCGGCGCCCTCGCGGATGCCGCTCGGCCAGCGCGAGGTGATGTATTTCGCCTTGGTGTAGAAGCGAATGCCCTCGGCGCCGTGCATGTGATGATCGCCGAACAGGGAGCGCTTCCAGCCGCCGAAGCTGTGATAGGCCACCGGCACCGGGATCGGCACATTGACGCCGATCATGCCGATTTTGGCGCGCTGGGTGAAGTCCCGGGCGGCGTCGCCGTCGCGGGTGAAGATCGCCGCGCCATTGCCGTATTCATGGTCGCTGACCAGCTTGAGGGCGGTCTCATAGTCGTCGGCGCGCAGCACCGAGAGCACCGGGCCGAAGATTTCTTCCTTATAGATACTCATCTCCGGCGTCACCCGGTCGAACAGGCAGCCGCCGATGAAATAGCCGTTCTCATAGCCCTGCAGGGACAACCCCCGGCCATCGACCACCAGCTCGGCGCCTTCCTTGACGCCGCTGTCCACATAACCGCTGACCTTGTCGAGATGCTGCTTGGAGATCAGCGGCCCCATCTCGGCATCGGGGTCGTTGTAGGGGCCGATCTTGAGAGCGGCGATGCGCGGGGCGAGGCGTTCGACGAGGGCGTCACCGACCTCGTCGCCGACCGCCACCGCCACCGAAATCGCCATGCAGCGCTCGCCGGCCGAGCCGTAGCCGGCGCCCATGAGCGCGTCGGCAGCCTGATCCATGTCGGCATCGGGCATAATGACCATGTGGTTCTTGGCGCCGCACAGGGCCTGAACGCGCTGATTGTTTGCCGTGCCGGTGCGATAGACATATTCGCCCACGGCGGTCGAGCCGACGAAGCTCACAGCGCCGATGTCCGGGTTCGAGAGGATGGCGTCGACCGCTTCCTTGTCGCCGTTGACCACGTTGAGCACACCCTTCGGCGCGCCGGCTTCCATCATCAGCTCAGCCAGGCGAATTGAGCAGGATGGGTCCTTCTCGGACGGCTTGAGGATGAACGTGTTGCCGCAGGCCAGGGCCACGGGGAACATCCACATGGGCACCATGGCCGGGAAGTTAAACGGCGTTATGCCGGCGCAGACGCCGATCGGCTGGCGGATGGAATAGCCGTCGATGCCGGTGCCGACGTTGGCCGAGAATTCACCCTTCAGCATCTGCGAGATGCCGCAGGCGAATTCGACCACCTCGATGCCGCGCTGGACCGAGCCCTTGGCGTCGCTCAGGGTCTTGCCATGCTCCTTGGCGGCCAATTCGGCAAGCTCGTCGATATGCCTCTCGCAGAGATCTTTGTAGCGGAACATGACCCGCGCCCTGGTGATCGGCGTGGTGCTCGCCCAGCCGGGCAGGGCTGCCATGGCGGCCTCGACCGCTTTATCGACCTCGGCGGCCGACGCCAGGGGCACCTGGGCGGCGACTTCGCCGGTGGCCGGGTTGAAGACATCGCCGAAGCGCCCGCTCTCGCCGGCGACGCGTTCTCCGTTAATAAAATGATGCAAGGTCTCGGTCATGGCTGCCCTCCAGGCGACGCTGTAGCGATAAATGTTATCTGTTCGCGCTAATGAACAAACCCGAGGCCCTCAAGGCAAGCTAATTCTTAATGGGAGGGTGTCGTCGCCCTATTCAAACGCGGCGAAAGCGTCGTCGAACATGGCCGATTCCGCCGCGGCGCCGCGCTGCAAATCGGCGGTGCGGTCCTGGAAAAAAGCGCCGCGCAGGGCGGAGTAAAAGTCGATGGAATTGGCCCTGAGGTCGTCGAGCGGTTCGATGAAGGATTCGCGCACCACGATGCCCTCAGCACCAGCGAGCGCTAGATTCACCGGTATCTCACTAAACATGTAATTGAACGGAACGAATGCGGTATCGACGATCTGGCCGAAGCCGTCGCGTAGGGTCGTCGGCCCGAGGAGCGGGATCACCAGATAGGGGCCGGGGCCGACTCCGTAGACATACAGGGTCTGGCCGAAATCCGCTGTGTGGGCTTCATGGCCGAAATTTTCGGCGACATCGATCAGGCCGGCGATACCGACGGACGAGTTGATTAGAAAGCGGGCGCCGGTAGTGCCGGCGTCTCTGAATTCGCCCTGCAGGAGATCGTTGGCGAAGCGCGCCGGGGCGCCGAGATTGTCGAAGCCCCGGGCGATGGCCCGCTTGGCGACATCCGGCGTCACAAAGCCATAGACCATGGCGATGGGCTTGAAGATGAAGCTGTCGATCTGATCGTTGAACCAGAGAATGAAGCGGTTGAATGATTCCAGAGGATCGTAGATTTCGTCCATGGCGCCGTCGTCGAAATAGACATCCATGGGATCGCCGCTTAGGGAAGCGGGCGCGGGCGGTGGTGGTGCATAGTTGAACGCTGTCTGCGTCGCCGGTGGGGTATAGGTCGTCGCCAGACCGTAACTTGTGGTCGGGTCATAAATCGTCGTCGGATAAGAAATGACGACGGGCTGATAGCCGGTTGCGAAGCCGGGAAAGGCGCGGGCGATGCCGGCAGCGATGCGGTCACGGAACATCGGTGCAACGGCGCCGGCCAGGGCGACGATATCGCTGTGATCGGCAGGTGAGCGCGCCACCGCACCGACCACGGCGGCGCTGATGGCGTCGCCGGCGCGGTCGCTGGCGCGGCGCACCAGAATGTCGGCCATGGCCGGGTCGGTCATGCCGTTGGCCAGGGCGATCTCGTTCTGGAACAGAAACTGAATTTCACTCGCCACCCGTTGCAGCTCGGCAGCGATGCTCGGCGGCACGGCCGCCCGGGCGCCAATCGTGGCAGAGGTGAGCGCAAAGACGAACAGCAGCACCACCCCGATGATCATCGGTCTCTTGCGCATTCTCATCGCCTGGCTTCCCCCTCTTTAACGCCGCCCGGTTATAACAGGGTTCAGTCCGCCGGAGCGGTCCAATCTTTAACCAGCCCGTCGGCGGCGGCGATATCATCGACGCTCATGGTGGTGAGCAAATCCTCGCGCGTGGTGATGGCGCGCCCGAGTCCCTGATTGGCGGCCAGTGTCGTCCACATGAGCGCCTGCACCAAGTCCTTCTCGACGCCCTCGCCCGCGGCGTAGCGCTTAGCCAACCCGGCTTGCGCTTTGCTGTAGCCGGCATTGGCGGCCAGGCGATACCATTTAACCGCCTCTGTATAATTCTGAGCGACTCCGTCGCCGTCACGGTACATCTTGGCGGCGTTGTATTGAGCAGCGAGATTGCCCGCCTCGGCCGCCTCGACAATCCAGCGCATGGATTGGGTTTTATCGGCTTCGACTCCCAGCCCGTAGGCGTACATCTTGCCCAGGGTGTATTTCGAGCGGGAGAGCCCCAGGTTCGATGCCTGTTTGAGCCAATCGATAGCGGCGCCGTAGTCCTGGGCAACGCCGTCGCCGGCGATCAGGCTGTTGGCTAGGTTATGCTGGGCGGAAGCAAAACCCCCTTCCGCCGCCTTACGCCACCAATGCACCGCGGTGATTTGGTTTAAGGGGACACCCTTGCCTTGATCGAACAGTACGCCGAGATTGAATTGAGCGCGCGCGTCGCCGGCCATGGCGAGCTGCTTCCACTCGCTGACCGCGGTCATGAAGTCGCCCCGCTGATAGGCTTCCCAGCCTTCTTCAAAACCGGCTCTGAGTGGCGATGCCGCAAGGCTGATCGCCATAACGGCCAGCAGGCCGAGGAGGGGCGCTGCGCCGGATCTGGTTTGTCTTTTCTTTGTCGCCTTGCGGCGGCGGTTGCCAAATAGGCTCATATTGTATTCCCGCTCAGTTAATCGATGCTGTTGCTGAAATCTTGGTGGTGCGGGCGCGCAGAATGGTCAGTAAACCCTCGATTCCGTCGCGCTTTATCACCGCGGCGAAATCCGAACGCTGGGTGAACGCCATGCTGATGCCTTCAACCGCGACATCGATGATGCGATATCGCCCCTCGATCACCCGCACCCGCCAGTCGGCGTTGATGTCCAGGCCACCCGGCCGATCAAGCGTGGTGCTGACAACGATTTCCTTCTCGCTCGCCTGGCGCGCGCCGGTAACCGTCATGGTCTCGCCCGAATAGCCGCCCAGGCGCGACGCATAAGTCTGTAACAAAAATTCACCGTACAGGGCGATATAGTCATTTTGCTGTTCGGGCGTCGCGCGGCGCCAATAGCGCCCCAGCACGAACCGGCCGATGAAGCGGAGATCGAAACCCTGCGATAACAGGCTACGGAATTTGGCCTCGCGCTGACTGAGAGTGAGGTCGGTCGCGCGTAGGGCGGTAATAGCCTGATTGCCGAGCTGGTTGATGAAAAGCGCGGCGTCATTGACCGTGGCGCGAGCACTCCCGGTTACGCCGAGCAGGGCGGCAACAATCACCATTATGAGCAGTCTACGGACAGGCATGGTCGTACCCTAACGCTGGATTTCACCGCGTCAACAAGACGCGTCTACAAATTACTTTTACAAGACGTGCCTCTCCCGGCCCGGCTTGACGCTCGATTCAGGCGGCGGCGAGGAGCGCCGTGCCGCCGTCCTGATTGCTGAATGAACCGAAGATGTATATGCGGTTGGAAAAGTTATCCGACCGTAACGGCATGAAGATGCTGCGGTAAAGCACGTCGGCGCCGGAAGGCGTGTAGATACTCCCGTCGCGATAGACGACGTCGCCCTTTTCGACCGCTTCCCTGCAAGCCTCGTGGAACAAATCTCTCAAGCAGGAGGGCAAGGTCTGTTGCAGGTCATTTCCCAGATTGCGCTGCTCCAGCATGTTCGGCAGTTCGCTACCGTAGAAAATAACTACCGAATTCGACGTATAGGGCTCGAATAAAATGAGAAACTGGTTTTCCGTTAAGACCTTCTGTTCTTCCTCCAGGCTCGGCTTTCCCGTCAAGCTGGCAAGATCGGGAATCTCATCTTCGTGCTGGGCGGTTGTCCAGGTTTTTAAGGCGCGCAGGGTTGCTCGACGCTCACGATCTGGCTGGTATCTCGGTGATGTCTCGACTGACTTGTCTTTGCTTGGCTCGTAGGCCATGAATTTTATCTTATCCCGTTGAACTCGAGAATTTTCCCCATCGTATAAATTTAGTCGTGAGGATCACATGCAAAGATTAAAGAAACGTGGATAAATGGCCATGCCAGGAGCGATTGCCCGCCAAGGCAATTGTATGGGTTCCATGCTTGCGACATAATATGATTGTTGCGCGCGGCGGCGGCGGCGCGCTGGTAATTGATTCAATGACTTTTAACCGGATGGAGACCGATTTCCATGAAGTACCTGCACACCATGGTCCGCGTGACCTCTCTCGATGATTCGATGGATTTCTTTTGCAACAAGCTCGGACTCCATGAGGTCAGTCGCTATGACAGCCCCAAGGGCCGCTTCACCCTTGTTATGCTGGCCGCGCCCGGCGACGAGGATGCTCAGGTGGAGCTGACCTACAATTACGATCCGGAAGACTACAAGGGCGGCCGCAACTTCGGCCATCTCGCCTATGGAGTCGACGATATCTATGAGACCTGCCAAAAGCTCATGGACGCCGGTGTCACCATCAACCGTCCGCCGCGTGACGGCTGCATGGCCTTCATTCGCTCGCCCGATAATATCTCTGTGGAGCTGTTGCAGAATGGCGATGCAATGCCGATCCAGGAGCCTTGGGCGTCGATGGGCAATACGGGCGAGTGGTGACGGGGCGGCTTCATAGAACGGCCTGGGCGGCTTTTGCCCTGGCCTTTGCGCTGGTTGTCTCGGTTGCCGTCCAGGCCCAATCTCTCATCCAGACTGAGACCCTCAAGGGCAAGCTCCTGGTCGCGGCGCCCAGCATGCCGTCAGGTTATTTTGCCCGCTCGGTGATCTACATGCTGCAGCATGACGAGACCGGCGCCATGGGCGTGGTGGTGAACATTCCCATGGGCATTCTGCCGTTCGCCAGCATCTTCAAAGGTCTTGGCCTTGAGCCGGAGATCGACGGCGATTTGGCCGATATTCCGATCAGAGTCTATAGCGGCGGGCCGGTCGATACGGGACGGGGATTCATCCTTCATGCCGACGATTCTTTAAGTGGGGCTGGAGAGTTTGAGCTTTCCAGGAGCATAGAGTTGATGCGCGCCATTGCCGCCGGCGAAGGGCCCAGGCGCAGCCTGCTGCTGTTTGGCTATGCGGGCTGGGCGCCGGGCCAGCTCGAGCATGAACTCAAGCGCGATGACTGGATCGCGGTAAAGGCCGACGAGGATCTCGTATTCGACAGCGACGACGGGACCAAATGGCGCCGCTCCCTGGAACTCTTGGAAATCAATCTCTGATGGATAGACTTCATGATTGATCTCGACCATCTCGGGCTGGCGACCCATGACCTTGATCACGGCCGTGACATCTATGCGCGTCTCGGCTTCACCTTGACGGCCAAGAGCACCCATCAAGGGCCGGTGCCGCCCCATGGCGAGACCGGCCCCTGGGGCTCGGGCAACTACTGCATCATGCTCAAGCGCGGCTATTACGAGCTGATCGGCGTGACCGACCCGAACCTGCCCCATCCCATGGTGGCGGCGCGCCTGGAGAAGTATGCCGGGCTTCATATCATCGCCCTGGGCTGTGAGGATGGCGACGCCGAAGCGGCCGCCTTGCGCGAGCGCATGGCGGGTGTCGCTGAGCCCTATGATCTGGTGCGCGATGTGCCCTACGGGGCCAAGCACGGTGATGTGCGCGAGGGGCGCTTTCGGATTTACCAGATCGACGAGACGGCACTGCCCGAGGGTGATTGTTTCCTTATCGAGCACCGCAGCCGCGACGTGTTGTGGCAGCCGGACCTGATGGAACATGCCAACGGCGTCACCGGGCTTGAGGGCGTGACAATCTGTGTCGGCGATCTCGATCAATCGCGGGCGCGTTTTGCGGCTCTGTGCGGCAAGGACGGCGACGATCAAGACGGCGGGGTGCGCTTCGATCTCGCCGCCGGGTCGATCAGCCTGCTCGACGAGGCGGCTCTGGGAATGTGCTATCCGGGTGTCGCGCCGCCCTCTCTGCCCTGGGTTGCGGCGGTCACCTTCGCTCTCGATGACAGGCAGGCTCTGGCTGATCTGCTGGCGGCCAACGGCGTCCCCTTCAACACCGGCCCGGGCGGAAATCCCTGGATCGCCCCGGACCAGGCGGAAGGTGCGATCATCGAATTCACACAATAAGGAATCAGCATATGGTCAAGCTTTTCAGGAAGGCCGATCAGACCTTCACGGCGAGCAACGGCGGCGCCGTGCTCGGTCTCGTCAACACGTCGTTCAGTGATAATCTCGGCGCCGGCATCGGCACCTTCGAAGATTGCGCCAATGAATGGACGGTGACGTATGACGAGGTCTTGTTCGTGATCGACGGGGTGCTGACTATCCGTGTCGGCGACGACGCCTATGATGTCGGGCCGGGCGACGTTATATGGATCCCCAAGGACACCGCTCTGGTCTATGAGGCGGGCGCCAAAACGACCTTCTTCTACGCGGTCTGCCCGGCCGGGAAGTCGCCCTCGACGAGCAAACAAATCGCCTATCCCACGGCCGATCCAAACGGCTAGAGCATCATCCGATCAGTTAGAATCGCTTTCAGCGATTTAACTGGCGGATAAAGATGCTCTAACTTCTTAAAAGCTAGATCAATTTTACCCGAAGGGATTGAACCACTAGGGTTCAGTCCCTTCGGGTATTGATCTAAACTGCCCCCAAGAATATTTTAAACAGGAGACGCCGATTATGGGACAGGACATTACATTCGCGCAGCCCGATGGAGGCCAGGCCACGGGCTATATTGCCGAGAGCGGGGCCGGGGCGCCGGGCGTCGTGCTCATTCAGGAATGGTGGGGGTTGATCGACCAGATCAAGGGCATGTGCGATAAGCTCGCTGGCGAGGGCTATAATGTGCTGGCCCCCGACCTCTACAGCGGCACGGCCATCGAATACCACGACCTCGACGGCGCCGCGCGCGAGATGAATTCCCTCGATTTCCTCGGCGCCACCGATCAAATGGTGCGGGGCGCTGCCCAGCATCTGGGCCGCGGCGGGGCCAAGGTCGGGCTCACCGGCTATTGCCTGGGCGGCGCGGTCACCATCATCGGCGCCGTACGCGTGCCCGAAATCGCCGCGGCGGTCTGTTTCTACGGCATCCCGCCCGTCGAGGCCGCCGATCCCAAGGACATCAGCATCCCCTTCCAGGGTCATTTTGCCAATACGGACGACTGGTGCAATCCGCCAGCCGTTGATGCTCTAGAGGCGTCGCTGGCGGAGTCCGACAGCGATTACGAAATCTTCCGCTACGACGGTCAGCACGCCTTCTTGAATCATGAGCGCCCCGATGTTTACGACGCCGCCATCGCCGATCAGTCCTGGGTGCGTACGCTTGAATTCTGGGGCCGGCATCTTGGTGGATAACGGCGCTGGCTGCTCATAATCCTGTCGCCACGGCGTTGCGTCATCGCAACGCGGTGATATTGATTTTATTGTCGGCGGTGGCGCTGAGTTTCAACGGGCTGATCTTCCGTCAAATCGCCGAGGCGAGCGCCTGGCAGGTGACTTTCTATCGTTCGGGCGGGCTGGCGGTGGCGGTGATCAGTCTGTTCCTGGCGCGCCATAAGGGGCGCTGGCGCGTCGAGCTGCGCCGTTCCCGGCGAAGCGCCCTGATCGCTGGGCCGTTGTTGGGCGTCGCCGGTATATGTTTTCTTCAGTCGCTCAGCCTGACGACTGTCGCCAACACCATGTTTACCTTGTCCTCGGTGCCGTTTTTCACGGCGATCTTCGCCTGGGTAATCCTCGGTGAGATCGTCTCCAGAGCAACCTGGATCGCCATTATCACAGCCATGGCCGGCATCGCTTTAATGCTGTTCGACGGCTTCGCCAGCGGTGTGCTGATCGGCAACATATTGGCGCTGATAACCGCCATCATGTTTGCCAGCTTCGTGGTCGCCCTGCGCCATGGCCGCCATGTCGACATGCTGCCGGCGGTCGCCCTGGGGGCGCTGATCTCGATGGCTGTTGGCGGGATTATGTCCAGCGGCGTCGATGTTGCCTTGCGCGATATCCTGATCTGTCTGGTCTGGGGCTTCCTGCTGTCGGGCGTCGCCCATAGCATCTACACCTACGCTTCGCGCCATGTGCCGGCGGCGGAAATAACCCTGCTCTCCCTGGTCGAGATGATCACCAGCCCGTTTTGGGTCTGGCTTATCATGGACGAGGTGCCGACCAACTACACGCTTATGGGCGGCGCCGTGGTCGCTACCGCCATCGGCGGCTGGGTGATCTTTGGAAATCGCCAGGCGAGGGCGAAGCGGTCGATTTAAACAATGTCGACCTGGTAGGTCAGGCCAAGCGAGCGGGCGGCCTTGGCGATGGCATCCAAGGCCGCGTCCGCGCCGTCCTCAGACAGTATGACCGCGATACGGATGGTGCTGTAGGCCGCGCCGTCCTGGCTTGAGCGTTGAGAATTCAGCCGCATGACCGTTCCCCCGGCGTCGCTGATAACCTGGGAGAGGTGCAATATCTTGCCTGCCTTGTCGGGCCCGGAGAATTCGAAGCGGTGGGTGATGCGTTGCTCACGCGCCTCGCTGACCACCGGATCGAAGGGGCTGACGATGACTTTGGCGCCGGCCAGGGCGGGCAGGCGGTGAAGTTCGAGCGCCAGGGTTTCCTCGGCCATGCCCTCGGGCATTTCACAGACCGTGGTAAACTCGGCGCTGCCCGAGAGAACCGCGAAGGTGGTGTCGGCCAGATTGCAGCCCTGCGCCGCCAGGCTTTCGGTGACCGTGGTCAACAGGCCGCTTTGGCTGACGCAGGAGATGGAAACGATGGCGCGCTGGCTCATGGGGCGATTCTATGGTCGCAGCGGGCAATTGTACAGCACGGGCGATGGGGCTGAAGACCTGGGGGGTTGTTTTGAATGTGCCCACACGCCATCTTGGTAACCAACGACGGTTAGAGGCGAGTTTCCATGGGAGACAAATGCGATCAAGAGACCGTAAAGCCACTCCGGCGCCATTGGTTGAGACGGCTGTTCGTGGGGATCGCGGCGGTGCTGCTGCCCATACTCGGAAGTATGATTAGCGTGGGCTTCGGGCAATCATACGACTGGCGCACCGCGCCCCGGCATTCGACCGGCATCGCGCCCGACCCGGCCGAGACGCTTGAGGCCGTGGTCCAGGTCTATGCCGCCCGCGCCTTCTCCTGGCGCGCCGCTTTCGGTGTTCATACCTGGATCGCGGTCAAGCCGACGAACGCCCCGCAATTTACCATCTATGAAGTTTTCGGCTGGCGTGTGCTGCACGGCGGCGGCGACGCCATAATGGTGAGCAACCGTCCGGCCGACGGCATGTGGTTCGGCAATGAGCCCGAGATCATCTTCGATCTGCGCGGCGATGGGGTCGACGATGTCATTACGCGGATCGAGCAGGCGGTGGCGACCTATCCCTATCCGAAAAGCTACACGGTATGGCCCGGCCCCAACAGCAACACCTTTACCGCCTATGTGGCGCGCATGGTGCCGGAACTGGTCCTCGACCTGCCGCCGACGGCGATCGGCAAGGATTACCCCACCAACGGCGGCCCCTTCGACAAGGCGCCCAGCGGCACCGGCTGGCAGGTCTCTCTGTTCGGTTTACTGGGCGTTATGGTGGCCGTGGAAGAGGGCCTCGAGATCAATATTCTCGGCCTCACCTTCGGCATCGATATCAACCGCCCGGCGCTAAAGCTGCCGGGCATTGGCAGGCTCGGCCTGCCGTCGCGGGACGAAGCCTAAGTTAGCTCAACGCGCGGTGAACCCCTCGCCCATGTCGGTCCGGGCGCGTAAATGGCCGGACCACCAATGTTCGAGCTTTCTGAATCCCCAGAGCATGACGTAGGTGACGATCAGGTAGAGCACGGCGGCGGTGATATAAATTTCATAAACCGCGAAGGAGCGCGCGACGATGATGCGCGCAACCCCGGTCAGATCCAGCAGGGTGATGATGCTGACCAGGGATGTCGCCTGGAACAGAAAAACCACCTCGTTGGTATAGGCCGGCAGGGCCATGCGGAAGGCCAGGGGCAAGATGATCCGGCGATAGAGCAGGCTGCGCGACATGCCGCAGGCGCGCGCCGCCTCGACCTCGCCGAAGGGTACGTTCTCGATGGCGCCGCGTAAGATATAGGCGGTATAGGCGGCGGTGTTCAGAGTGAGCGACAACACCGCGCAGAAATAGGGCTCACGGAAGTAGGTCCAAAGACCAACCTCCTTCAGGGCATCGACGAACTGCCCGCTGCCGTAATAAATCAGGAAAATCTGGACCAGCAGGGGGGTGCCGCGGAAGTAAAAGACAAAGGTTCGAACCGGCAGGAAAAGCAGCGGATTCTTGGCGATATAGAGCAGCGCCAAGGGCACCGCGAGGGCGAGACCGAGGGCGACGCTGAAGGCGGTCAGCTCGATGGTCAACAGGATGCCGTTAAGCATGCGCGGCAGGCTGTCCCAGATGATGTCGATGATATCGCTCATTGTCCTACGCCCGCCGTACGCCGCGCGCCGCCCAGGTCTCGGCGCGCTTTTGCAACAACATCGAGACGGTGACGATGGCGAGGTAATAGAGCGATGCCGCGAAATAGAAGGTAAAGGGCATGCGCACGGCGCGCGCGGCAATGTCGGAATTGCGCAGCAGCTCGGGCAGTTGGATAACCGAAATCAGGGCGGTTGCCTTGATCAGCACCATCCAGACATTACCCAGGCCGGGCAGGGCGAAGCGCCACATCTGCGGCAACAGGACACGTCGCGCGAGCAGCATACGGCTCATGCCGATGGCCTTGGCGGCCTCGATCTGGCCCTTGGGAACCGCGTGATAGGCGCCGCGAAAGACCTCGGTGGCGAAGGCGCCGTAAATCACGCCGAGGGTCATGAAGCCGGCCAGGAAGGGGTTGATGTCGATGATGATATCGATGCCGTAGGCTTCAAGGCTGTTCTGGATCAAGGTTGGCGTGCCGTAATAGACGATGAGGATCAGGATCAACTCGGGCACGCCGCGGATCACCGTAGTGTAGGTTTGCGCCGTGGTATGGGCGAGCTTGTTGGACGACAGTTTCCCCCAGGCGCCGAGCAGGCCGCAGACCAGGGCGAGCGCCATGGAGCAGAGCGCCACCGACACAGTGACCTGGACGCCGTCCAACAGCATCCAGCCATATCCTTTTAAATCCAGCATACCCAAAGAAAAGGCGCCCCCGCCTACAACGCGGCGTGCGGGAGCGCCTCCTTAGTTTGGTTTATGTTGTTACGCTTAGTCGCCGAAGACGTCGAAGTCGAAGTACTTGGCGTTGATCTTCGCGTAGGTGCCGTTGGCGCGAATCGTATTGATCGCCGCATCGAGCTTCATACGCAGATCGTCTTCGCCCTTGCGCACCGCAATCCCGGCGCCGACGCCATGCCACTCGGGCACATTGTAGTCGGGGCCGACGAACTCAAAGCCCTTGCCCATATCGGTGCTCAGGAAGCCGTCCATGAGAGCGACGGAGTCCGCGTGACCGAGATCGACACGGCCCGAGGCGAGATCGGCGTTGGCTTCGTCCTGGGTCGCATAGACACGGATTTCCAGGCCGGGGAAGTTGTCGCGCAGGAAGTTCTCGTGGGTGGTGGCGCGCTGAACGGCGACGCTCATGCCTTTGAGGCCTTCCGGCGAAACGTCGAGGTTCTTGCCCTCGGGCGCGACAAACTTGGCCGGGGTGTTGTAGTACTTGCCGGTGAAATCGACCTTCTTTTTACGCTCTTCGGTGATCGACATGGAGGCGATGATGGCGTCGTACTTCTTGGCCAGCAGGCCGGGGATCATGCCGTCCCAATCCTGGACGACGAATTCGCACTGAATTTTCGCCGCTTCGCAGATGGCATCGGCGATGTCGATGTCGAAGCCGACCAGATTGCCGTTCGAATCGATCGAGTTGAATGGCGGGTAGGCGCCCTCGGTGCCGATGCGCACGGTCTGCGCCGAGACGCTGGTGGCCAGCAGGCCTAGAGCCGCGGTTGCGATAATGGCGCTAAATAGTTTTTTCATGGTTACTCTCCCTAGTGGTTAAATCTTGTGAATCAATGCAGATGCGAAGACAGAAATTGACGGAATCGTTCGGACTTCTGGTTGTCGAAAATTTCGCTCGGCGGGCCTTCTTCTTCGATGCGGCCTTCATGTAGAAACACGGCGTGATTAGAAACCTCGCGCGCGAAACCGACTTCGTGGGTGACCACGATCATGGTGCGGCCTTCCTCGGCGAGTTGGCGGATAACCCTGAGCACCTCGCCGATGAGTTCCGGATCGAGCGCCGATGTCGGCTCATCAAATAACATGATTTCGGGCTCCATAGCCAGCGTCCGGGCGATGGCGGCGCGCTGTTGCTGCCCGCCCGAGAGATGGGCCGGGTAATAGTCCAGCTTGTCGCTGAGGCCGACTTTTTCGAGCATTGCACGTCCCCGATCGAGCGCCTCGGGCTTGGCAATCTTGAGCACATGGATGGGCGCCTCGATGACGTTCTGCAGCACGGTCATATGGGACCATAGATTGAACTGCTGAAAGACCATGCCGATGCGCGAGCGGATGCGGTCGACCTGATCGCTGTCTTCGGGCACCGGCTCGCCGGACGAGGTCTTGGTCATGCGGATCATTTCGTTGCCGACAAAGACTTTTCCCGAGTCCGGGGTCTCAAGCAGGTTGATGCAGCGCAGGAAAGTGCTTTTGCCCGAGCCGCTTGATCCCAGCATGGCGATGACGTCGCCTTGATGGGCGGTCAGCGAGACGCCCTTGAGAACTTCCAGCGATCCGAAACTCTTGTGGATGTCTTCGGCGACCAGGGCGGTCACCGCCAAGGTGTTGCTCATGACGGGGCGCTCATGCCTCGGCCTCGACGGCGAACTGTTCAAGTACCTGCTCGGCGATGCGGCCGGTTATCTCGGAGAGATGGTCGTATTCCCAACTGTACCAACCGATGCCCAGGGTCAGTGAGCGAAGCTCGACGATCAGGTCATGAAGTTCGGCTTGCGGCATATAGGCGGAAATTTCATCCCAGCCTTCCCAGTTCTCCTTGGCCTGGAATCCGAGAATCTGTCCGCGCCGGCCACTGATCACGGCATGGACTTTCGAGGTTGCGTCGTTGGGGATGGAAATCGTCACCGTACAGATTGGCTCGAGCAACACGGGGGAACATTTCGGCATGGCTTCGACCATGGCGACCCGGGCGGCCAGCTTGAAGGACTGCTCGTTTGAATCGACCGCGTGATAGGAGCCGTCGGTCAAGGTGACCGATACATCGACAAGCGGAAACCCGTTCGGGCCGGAGACCAGGAATTCCCGCACACCGGCTTCAACGGCGGGGATGTATTGGCGCGGCACATTGCCGCCGACGACCTTGCTCTCAAACTGGAAACCGCTACCGCGGGGCAGGGGCTTAACGTCGAGATGGACGTCGCCGAACATGCCGTGTCCGCCGGTCTGGCGTTTGAAGCGTCCGTGCTGGGAGACGGATTTCCGAATGGCTTCCTTGTAGGCGACGCGCGGCCGCTCGGTGGTCACCGTCAGGCCGTGCTTGTTCTTGAGCCGCGCCAGGCTGACTTGCAGGTGAATTTCACCCTGGCCGGCCATAACGAACTCATGGGTCTCCGAATTTTGTGCGACTTCCAGGGAGGGGTCTTCCTCAAGCACCTTTGCGATGGCCGCTGACAGCTTGACCTCGTCGTCGCGATTTTCGGCTGCGATGGCAAAAGAGTAGACCGGCGGCGGATTGGGCGCCCGGGGCAGGGGATCGGTGCCGTCGCCGCTGCCCGATGACAGTGTGTCGCCGGTGGCGATGCCTTCGAGTCGGCCCAAAGCCACCACGTCGCCCGCCTCAGCGCTGCTGATCTTGGTCTGGTTCGACCCCATCATGCGATAGATACCGGCAATCCGTATGCCGTTGAGGGTGTCGCCGTCGGAGATTTTTCCGCGCCAGATACGAACCAGGGAAAGCTTGCCGCTATGGGGCGTCATGTAGGTTTTCATGACTTGGGCGAGCGTTTCGCCGCCCTCACCGACACCCCGCCGCTTAGCGGTGTCATCGGAGGTTGGCATAATTTCTCCCAGATGATTGAGCAGGCGGCGGACCCCGTGCTCCTGCTCGGCGGCGCCGAAGAAGACCGGTACAATCTGGTTGGCGGCGAGTTCACGTTTGACATAATCGCGGACCTCGTCCTGGGACGGCGCCTCGTCTTCGATCAATTGTTCGAGCAGGGAGTCGTCGAAATCGGCGAGGGATTCGAGCAGGACGGTGCGGGCGGATTCTTCGCGCTCCTTCACCGACTCGGGCAGATCGACCTCGGTCGCCGCGGCGCTGTCCTGGTAGTTGTAGGCCTGCTCGCTGACCAGTTCGACATAGCCGGTAACGTCCTCGCCGTCACGAATCGGCACTTGATGGAGAACCAGCGGATGACTGGAAACGGCATCAATCGCGGGCATGAAATCACGGATCAGTCCAGCGGCGCGGTCGATCTTGTTAATAAACAGGATATGCGGAATCTCCTGCTCTTCGAGAAAGCGAAAGACCGGAGCCAGCATCATCGCCCGCTCGATTACCGGTTCACATACCACCAGGGCCGCATCAACGCCCATCAGAGCGTGATTGGCTTCGGAGGCGAATTCAATCGAGCCGGGGCAATCGATGAAATTGTAAATAAAACCGCCATGCTCAATGGTTGCCGCGGAGACTTCAGTGCTGGCCTGACGGTCGCGCGCTTCGGCGGAACTATCGCCGACCGTGTTGCCTTCCTTGACCGTGCCTTTGCGGCTGATGGCGCCGGCCGCATTCAGCAGGCTTTCCAGAAGTGTCGTCTTTCCGCTCAAAGATGCGCCAACAATGGCGACAGTACGCTTGTTACTCATGTGCCCTCCCCAGGGTACCACTCGGCGATTGCTCGCCTTCCAAAATCACGATCGTGCCTTGTTCTGGCGGCACCAATTAAGCCATCTTTACCCAACATCGAAAAAAACGCGAGTCCCACTGAGCACGCTCTTGCTCTTACTCTCAAGAGGGCATTTTTGCTGTGGGGTCGGCTGTGGCATTATCGTGGCCAGCTAACAAGCAGTCAGGATCGGAGATCGGGCGCATATCATGAGTATTTGGGGAAAGATTATTGGCGGGGCGGCGGGGTTCGCCCTGGGCGGGCCTCTTGGCGCTCTGGTTGGCGCCGCGGCCGGCCATGCGGTGGACAAGATGCGCTCCGGCCCGCTCAGCGAGGGCCAGAAGCAGGCGGCGTTCTCAATTGCCGTCATCGTGCTCGCCGCCAAGATGGCCAAGGCCGACGGGGTGGTAACCCGCGATGAGGTCGATACCTTTAAGCGCATCTTTCGTGTGCCGGCCCATGAGATGCGCAATGTGGGCCGGCTGTTCGATCAAGCGAAAAGAGATTCCGCCGGGTACGTGCCCTATGCCCGGCAAGTGGCCGAACTCTTTCACGACAGCCCCTTGGTGCTTGAGGAATTGCTCGACGGTCTCTTCCTGATCGCCAAGGCCGACAATGTGATTCATCCGGCCGAGTTGGATTTCCTCTATCGTGTGTCCGAGATATTCGGTTTCGATCAGGCTACCTTCGAGCGTATCTGCGAGAGTCAAAGAGCGCCTGTCGAGGCCGATCCCTACAGCGTGCTGGGGGTTGGCAGCGACCTTGCCGACGATGAAATCAAGAAAGCCTACCGCGCGCTCATGCGCGAACATCATCCCGACAAGCTGATGGCGCAGGGCATGCCTCAGGAGTTCATCGAGGTGGCCAATAAAAAAGTCTCGGCAATCAACCAGGCCTATGACCGCATCCGCCGCGAGCGGAATATGAAATGATGGACGAGCTGTCAGCCAGGCTTCTCGAATCGGTTCCCGATGCGATGATTGTCGTCGACGGCGACGGCAAGATCGTCATGGTCAATGGTCACGCAGAAACCATGTTCGGCTACGATCACGCTGCTCTGATCGGCCAGGCAATCGAAATTCTCATACCCGATGCCTCTCGGACGCGCCACAGGGCGCATATTGCCGGTTACTTCGACAATATCCAGGTTCGGCCTATGGGCCAGAATTTGTCCTTGTCGGGGATAGCCCGTGACGGCCGAGAGTTTTCCGTCGAAATTAGCCTTGGCCCCATCGAAATCGGAACCGGAACCCTGGTGTTGGCGGCGGTGCGAGATGTCACCGAACAACGCCGCGCCGAGGCGGAAACCCTGGCCGTCAAGGCCAAGGCCGCCGCCATCGGGGAACAGCTTACAAATGCTATCGAAAGTATCGCCGAAGGCCTCGTTCTGTATGATTCCAAAGGGCGTCTGGTGCTTTGCAACAGTGTGTTCCGCGAATTCTACGGCTACAGCGAGGCTGATACGGAGCCGGGTGTCGCGTCCTATGAAAGTCTCGGTCGGATCGACGAGAAACGCGACATCGGCGGCCGCAAACGAGGAACGTTTCCACAGTTAATCGCGGATTTCCATCGTACCGGAATTGAGCTGATCACGGAGACACCGGGTGACCGTGTAATCGAGCGCCGTCAGAAAATGACCTCCGATGGTGGGATCATCAGTGTGCAGACCGACATCACGGACCGCACGCAGGCGGATGGCGTCCTGCAACAGCGGATCAAGTTTTCCAACCTGCTCCAGCGCATCACCATCGCGGCCAATCTGGCCACCTCCGTGGAAGGGGTCCTGCAGTTTTGGCTCGATGAGGTCTGCGCCGTCATTGGATGGCCGGTGGGCCATGTCTATCTGGTTGCGGATGACGAGTCGGGCGACGTCATATCGACCAGGCTATGGCACCTCGACATTCCTGTTAAGCAAGCCTGGATCAAGCGCATCTCCGACGACAAGCCATCTACCCCCGGCAAGGGCCGGATCGGGCGGGTGCTGGCGAGCGGTCTGCCCGCCTGGATCGTCGATGTAACAAAAGACCCGACCTTCGAGCGCATGGCGCTGGCAGGGGATCTCGGCCTCAGGGAGGGCTTCGCCGTTCCCGTGCTGACCGGACCGAAAGTTGTCGCCATCATTGAATTCTTCTCTCACGAGGCGGCCGAGCCGGATGGCCATATGCTCGAAATCGTGGCGCAGATCGCCACCCAAATAGGGCGTGTCATCGAGCGTCGTGTGGCCCAGGACGCCCTTAGGGAAAGCGGAGAACGGTTGAGGTTCGTCATGGACAATTCGCCGGCGGCGATCAATCTGAAGGACAGTGAAGGCCGGTATCTTCTCGTCAACTCACGCTTCGAGGAATGGTACGGATTGGCGTTCGAAGACGTCATCGGCAAGACTGTGCGCGAAGTCTTCCCCGAGATCAAGATGAAGCCTTTCTCCGAGTTGGAACAGGGAGTCAGGCTTCTAAAGACGCCCGACAATCGCGAGTTTGAATTTCTCTTTGCTGACGGCAAGAAGCATCTGGTTCTGGGGGCTAAGTTTATCGTCAACGACCGCAAGGGCGATCCCGTGGGTATCGGCACTATCGAAACTGACATCACCGAACAGAGGCAGTTGGAAACCGAGCTTCGTCAGGCCCAGAAGATGGAGGCCGTGGGTCAGCTAACCGGTGGCATTGCCCACGACTTCAACAATCTGCTCGCGGTTATTTCGGGAAATCTTGACCTTCTCGATGAAACCTTGGAGGGCGATGAGAAAAGGCAGGAACTGCTGAGGTGGGCCATAAAAGCCACCGACGATGCAGCGACACTCACCCATCAACTGCTGGCTTTCTCGCGGCAGCAGCCACTGAACCCGAGCGCTGTGCAAATCAATGATCTGGTGAATACCCTGCTGATCATGCTGAGCCGCACTTTGGGCGAGGAAATCGCCATCGACACCGATCTGTGCGAGGCCATCTGGCTAACCACGGTCGATCCGGCACAGTTTGAAAACGCGGTGCTCAACCTGGTGTTGAACGCGCGCGACGCCATGCCCAATGGCGGTGTCGTCACCATCACCTCCGCTAATGTCACGGTAGACGCAAACCATGCCAAGGCCGATCCCGACTTGACCATGGGCGATTATGTCAAGCTGTCGGTTTGTGACACGGGGCGGGGTCTGTCGAGCGAAATGATCGACCACGCATTCGAGCCCTTCTACACCACCAAGGAGATCGGCCAGGGTAGCGGGTCGGCCTCAGCATGGTCTATGGATTTTCCAGACAGTCGGGGGGCTATGCCGAAATCGACAGCGTCGAAGGCCAGGGCGCCACAGTCAGTATCTATTTGCACCGCGCCCTGGGTGTCCAGGCGGCGGAAGTTGGAGAGGATGATACGACTATGCTCCGGGGCAAAGGCGAGATGATACTCGTCGTTGAGGATGAAGACGGGGTGCTTGAACTCGCGGTCAGGCTGGTGAGCAACCTCGGCTATGACGTGATGGCGGCGAGCGAC
>JAYGED010000022.1:0-14456 GCA_046582565.1 Alphaproteobacteria bacterium | reverse complement strand
CGCTGGGCATCCGTAGGCGGGCAGTGAGCGTCACCCAGAACGCCTGAAACTCGCCCATGAGAGTACCGAAAATGGTTGATCGTCGGATTCGTGCAGGGGGAGTAATTGCAACGATATTCCTGTTCGATTGGAACCTATCTGGAACCTAAACGTAACAAGGGGCTGAACCGATGCGGCTCAACCCCTTGTAAAATTTGGCTCCCCGGGTCGGACTCGAACCAACGACCTAGTGGTTAACAGCCACCCGCTCTACCAACTGAGCTACCGAGGAAGAGTGTCATAAGACACGAGCGGGCCTTATAGCAAACCATAGTGGCGCGCGCCAGCATTTCGAATAGCCAATCCAGGTTCGAATAGCCTAATAGGGTTAATATTTTCTTCCCAGGGACGATGCTTTGAGCACTTGATCGATCTGATGAATACGTTGGTTCGAATTTTTTTCATGCTGGTCATCAGGTTCTCGGCGATAATTTGTACGTTGCGGCGCATACCCATGAGTTCGGGTTCGCTTCTCGATTTGATTTTCGGCTCGATGGAGAAGGTGATGTTGGGGCCGTCTTCCCAACGCACCAAGCAGACATGCCAGGCAAGGGAAAGGCGCCCAGCGATATCGAGGTCGGACAGCAACTCCGCGATCAAGTCGGGGTAGGTCATCGATTGCGTATAAAACCATACCCGTGGCGGCCTTTTGAGTTCCCCCGCGTGGTCGTTATGTCCTTCGCAAGACCAACAGGGCTGGGTCAGGCGCAGGCAATTAAGGGCATAGACCAGCGGAACGATATTGGCCTCAATGGGGAAGTCCACGGCTTCAGACGACATCATTTGCGGCGCAACTTCGCAGCTGATTGAGCATTTACAGCTGCAGGATTTCGATCCGCATGTCGGGCAGACAAGGGTGCAGCCGAGGCAGGGACGCGCCTCATCATCGCTCGGTTGTTCGAGCAGTTTTATTATGTCTTTCCGATACCCGCGTATCAGATAGGGGTCGGAATGTGCCTCAACAATCTGCATGCGATTTCCGATAAATTGAAGGCGGAATGCCGCTCAATTGAACGCGAAATACTTTAAAAAAAGATTAAGCATTCCCCTTATCGTATTCCGTCGCCTTGGGGTCGAGGGCGTCTTGCAGACCGTCGCCGAGGAAGTTGAAGGCGATGACCGTGAGAAAAATCGCCATGCCCGGATAGAAGGCCAGGGCCGGGGCTTCGTAGATAAGCTCCTGGGCGTTGTTCAGCATGTTGCCCCAGCTTGCAATGGGCGGCTGAATCCCGAGGCCGAGAAAGCTCAACACCGATTCAAACAGGATGATATTGCCCACGGAAAGGGTGGTGGCGACGATGATCGGCGACATCACATTGGGCAGGATGTGGATCGTCATGATACGCAGGCCCGAGGCGCCCATGCTGCGCGCAGCCAGCACATATTCGCGCGTTCGCAGGCTCAGCGCCGCGCCGCGCACCAGCCGCGCCACCGTGGTCCAGCCCACCAGGGTGATGATCAGCACGATCCTGTAAAGGCTGGAGGCGGCGCTGTCATCGAGGCCGGCAAGGAAGGGAATTTTGCTCATATCGACCGCCGCCAGGATGATCAGCAGGGGCAGCAAGGGCAGGGCGATGACGCCGTCGGTCAAGCGCATCAGAAGGGCGTCGACCCAGCCCCCGTAATAGCCCGCGACCAGACCGATAGCAGCGCCGATGACTGCCGCGGCAAAGGCGGTGATCAGGGCGACGATCAGCGAGACCTGGCCGCCGAACAGCAGCCGCACCAGCACGTCGCGGCCGAGTTCGTCCGTGCCCAGAGGGTGACCGGGACCGGCGGCGCCGAACCTAGCCAGCAGATCAACCTCGTTGCCGTCGACCCCGAGCAGCCCTTCGACCAGCGGCGCCACACCGGCGGCAAGCGCCATCAGGATCAGCAGCACCCCACTTGCCAGGGCCATGCGATGGCGCATGAACCTGCGCGCCGCGAGCCGCGTCATGGAGCTCATGAGCCGCTCTCCCCCCCATAGGAGATGCGCGGATCGAGCCAGGCGTAGCAGATATCGGCGGCCAGGTTGGCGATCAGGGTGAGCAGGGTGGCGAACAGCAGGCCGACCAGCGCCAGATTGTAATCATTTCCGAGAATGGAATCATAGATCAGCTTGCCCATGCCCAGATAGGAGAACATGGTCTCGGTGATCAGCGCGCCGGAGAACAGGCTGCCGAAGGACAGGGCGATGATGGTGACCACCGGGATCATGGCGTTGCGCAGGCCGTGTTTGAGCACCACCCGGCGTTCGCTCAAGCCTTTGGCCCGGGCGGTGCGAATATAGTCGTGGCGCATGGTCTCCATGGTCGATGCACGGACAAACCGGGTGAAGCCGCCGACGCTGGCGGCGCTCAAGGCGAGCACCGGCAGCACGAGATATTTGGCGCGGTCGAGCAAGCCTTCCATGCCGGTATCAGCGGTGCCGATACTGCGCATCCCGCTGGCGGGCAGCAGGCTCCATTCCACCGCGAACAGATAGATCAGCATCAGGGCGAACCAGAACACCGGGATGGAAATGCCGGCCAAGGCGACGAAATTGATGGCGTAGTCCCGCGCGCCGTAAGGTCTGATCGCCGAATAGACGCCGATGGGCAGGGCGATAAGCAAGGCGAATATGAAGCTCAGACCCATCAGCAGCAGGCTGTTGCCGAGCCGGGGCAGCAGCACCTCGAGAACCGGTGCGTTATGCACCCGCGAATAGCCGAAATCACCCTGCAGGGCCGCTTCGAGCCAGTTGACGTAGCGCTCCATCAACGGCTTATCGAGCCCGTACAAGGCCTTGAGCCGGGCGGCGTCGGCGGTGGTCAGGTTGGGATCGGCCTGCACCATAATATCGATGGGATCGCCCGGCATCAGCCCGATCAGCCCGTAGATCAGGAAACTCATAATCAGCAGAGCCACTACGGTCTCGACCAGACGCCCGGCGATATAGCGTGCCACGGCTACGTCTCCCCCTTGAAGTGGCAGGCGGCGAGATGGTCTTGGTCTCCCGCGACCGGCTCAAGCAGGGGCCGCGCCTCGCGGCAAATGTCAGCGGCGCGTGGGCAGCGGGGGTGGAAGGGGCAGCCGGCTGGCGGGTCGAGCGGGCTCGGCACTTCACCGCCGAGGGCCGCCCCCCGCGCCCGCTTGCCGCCGCCGGGGCGTGGGATCGAGCGCAGCAGCGCTTGGCTGTAGGGATGGCTGGGCGATGCGAAGAGTTCGTCGCGCGGGGCCTGCTCGACGATGCGCCCGAGATACATCACCGCCACCACATCGGCCATATGCTCGACCACCCCCAAATCGTGGCCGATGAACAGATAGCTCAGCCCCATGGCGTCCTGTAGGTCGAGCATCAGATTGAGGACCTGACTTTGCACGGAAACATCGAGTGCCGAGACCGGCTCGTCGGCGATGATCAGCCGGGGGCGCAGGGCCAGCGCCCGGGCGATGCCGATGCGCTGGCGCTGCCCGCCGGAGAATTCATGGGGATAACGATCGGCCAGGGCCGGCGACAGCCCGACCGATTCCATCAGCTCGACGACCCGAGCGGCGCGCTCACCGCGGTCACCCACGGAATGGATATTGAGCGGCTCTGCGATGATCGCCGCGACGGTCATACGCGGGTTGAGGGCTCCATAAGGATCTTGAAACACCATCTGAATGTCGCGCCGTATAGCCTTGTAATTATTTAATTTATCGTCATAGACAACCTCACCGTCGAAACTGATGCTGCCGGCGCTCGGGCGGTGCAGAAGGGCCAGACATCTCGCCAGGCTGGTCTTGCCGCAGCCGGACTCGCCGACCAGGGCCAGGCAGCGCCCCGCCTCGATGGTCAGGCTAACCTCATCGACCGCGCGCAGGGTTGCGATCTGCCTGGCGAACAGGCCGGCGCCGCGGATGGCGAAATGCTTGCTCAGGCCGTGGGCTTCGAGCAGAGCGGTCATTCTTGTGTCACTAAACAGGCCGCCATATGGCCGGGTGCGACGGTCTCAAGCAGTGGCGTGGTTTCGCGGCAGCGCGGCTCGGCGAGGGGACAGCGGTTAGCGTAGGCGCAGCCCTGGGGCAGGCTTCCCGGCATGGGAACGGAGCCGGGTATGGTCGGCAGCCGCCGTCGGCGGTGGGATAATTGCGGGATCGTCTCGAGCAGGGCACGTGTGTAGGGATGGCGCGGCCGGCTAAACAGACTCTCGGCGTCGGCGCGCTCGACGATGCGGCCGGCATACATGACGGCGATTTGATCGGCGACCTCGGAGATCACCCCGAGATCATGGCTGATGAACTGGATGGCCATGCCGTATTCGTCCTGCATCGCGAGCAGCAGTTCGAGGATCTGCGCTTGCACGGTGACGTCGAGCGCCGTGGTCGGCTCGTCAGCGATGAGCAATGCCGGGCGGCAGGCCAGGGCCATGGCGATCATCACCCGCTGGCGCATGCCGCCGCTCAGGCTGTGCGGATAATCATGGGCGCGGGCGGCGGGCGCCGGTATGCCGACCTGAACGAGCAGTTCTACGGCCCGCTCCCAGGCGACCGTATAGGCTATGTCGCGGTGGCTGGTCAGCGCCTCGGCGATTTGATCGCCGACCGTAAACACCGGATTGAGCGCGGTCATCGGTTCCTGGAAGATCATCCCGATGCGGTCGCCGCGAAGGGCGCGCATCTGATCTTCCGATGCGCCGAGCAAATCCTCGCCGGCGAAGCGCACCGCGCCGCCCTCGATGCGGCCCGGCGCCGGGACCAGGCGCAGCAGGGCGAGGGCCGCCATGGTCTTGCCGCAGCCCGATTCGCCGACCACGCCCAGGGTTTGCCCCGCAATCAGGTCATAATCGATGTGGTCGACCACAGGGACATAGGCGCCTTCGCCGGGAAAGGCGACGGTCAGACCGCGAACCTCCACCAGAGGCGGCGGTGCTTCGTCTATTCGCTCGCTTGCCAGCGTTCCACCCATAGGGTTGTGCTCGCTTGATGTCCGGTCGGCTCGATGCCGCTGAGCCAGAGCGGCAGGATATAGGCCTGAGCCCTGAAATAGAGCGGCAGCACCGGCAGTTCTCCGGCGTATATCTGCTGCATGCGTTGCCAAAGCCCGCGCCGGACCTCGCGGTCGAGTTCGGTCTCGGTCTGCTCGATCAGCGCGTCCATTTCGGCATTGACGAAGCCCATGGCATTCTGGCCCGCCCAGTTGTTCTCAAGGGTCGGGATCATCTCGGAATGGAGCGTCGAGCGCGGCACGGACTCGGGCGACGACAGCCAGGCATACATGGCCATGGCCGGGAATTCGCGCTTGGTCACGGTCTCTCCGAAGAAAACCCGAGCCGGTTCGTTCTTGATGGTGATCTCGATGCCGACCTTTTTCCACTGGCTTTGCAGCACCTGTTCGACCAGCTCGCGGAGTTTATTGCCCGCCGTGGTCATCAAGCGCAGGCTCAGGCGCTCGCCCGATGGCTTGTGGCGCACGCCGTCGGTGATTTCCGTCCAGCCCGCTTCGTCGAGCAGGGCGGCGGCTTTGTCCGGATCGTGGCGATAGACGGGCACCTGGTCGCTGTTGACCCAATCGAGCGGATTGACGTTGGAATTGGCCACCGGCTGCTTGCCGCCGAACAGCTGGGCCACCAGGGTCTCTCTGTCGAGGGCATAGATCAGCGCGCGGCGCACCCGGCGGTCGGCGAGGATCGGGTTGTCGAGATTGAGATCGATATGCTCGTACACCAATCCCGGCTTGTAGAGGATTTTGAAGGCGTCGCCGTGGCGGCGCTCAAACGACAGGGCCTGATCGATGGAAAAGCCGAGCTCGCCGGCGACGTAATCGACGGCGCCCGACAGCAGGTTGGCCTCGAGCGCCGCGGTGTTCTCGATAACGCGCACGGTGATGCGCTTGAAATGGGGAGCGGCGCCCCACCAGTATGGGTTGGGAACCAAGGTAATATGGGAGCCCGAGACTATTTCATCGACTTGGTAGGGGCCGAAGTAGAGGCCGGGGTTGGTGGGTTCCGCGTCATACAGGGTGCGGTGGCGGTATTCGGCGGGATCGGCGAAGGCGTCGCGCTCGATATGGGCGGGCAGGACCGGGAACGAGCCGCGCGCCGGATAATCGTAATAGAGCTTGTCGAGATGCACCGTGAAGCGCTTCGGCCCCTGCACGTCGATGGCGGTGATGCGCTCATAGGCGTCGCGGTCGGCGACACCGGTCAGAGGATGTTTGCCGACTTCCCAGCCGAACAGCACATCCTCGGTGGTCACCGGCGTACCATCGCCCCAGGTGGCGCCCGGCTGGATCTCATAGTCGAGCGCCATGCCGTCGCCGCCACCAGGCAGTCCTTCCAGCCGCGCCAGGCCGTTCTCTATGCTCGGCAATTCGACGCAGAGCAGGCAGGTCAGCGCCCAACCGCTGTCATAGGTGACGAAGGGCCTGCGCGTCATGGCCAGGATGTAGGATTTCGCCAGCATGGCGTTGATCACCGGGGAGAAGGTCGAGGGGAACTGGGTCATGCCGATGGTCAAATCGTCCCGGCCCGCCCGCGCCTCACCGGACGCAAACAAAAACAGCGCCGCCAGCCAAATGATCAGGCGCTTTCTCATCATCAGTCGATGATGATGACAGACCCGAAGACGGCGCTGTTGGGCACCAGCACGGTCTTGCCCTCGGTATCGAGCACGGTGTAGCGGAAATCGATGCTTTTGACCTCGCCGGTCTGGCCCGACACGGTGACCATCTGGCCCGGCTTGAACGGCTGGTAGAGGATGATCAAAACCCCCGCCAGCAGGTTCGACAGGGCGTCGCGGCAGGCGTAGCCGAGCGCGAAGCCGGCCAGCCCGAGCCCGGCGATCAAGGCTGAGACATCAATCCCCATGGTGCCGAGGCCGGTGATCAGCCCGGCGGTGATGATGGCATAACGGGCGGTCTGGGCGGCCAGGCCGACGAGTGGGCGCTTGTCCGAATCGACAGAGAGGGCAACGCGACGGAAAATACGCCGCACCAGGGAGGCCGCCAGCAGAAATGCGATGAAGATGGCGACGCCGGCAATCAGCCCCGGCAAAGCCTGGCCGACCGTTTCGAACAGGTTGCTTACTATTTCTTCAGCGTAATCGATATCACCGAACATACGTCTCGCCCTTGTTTGTCTGGACCCAGTGACAAATCATAACGGCAAGCGCACCGCTCCGCCAGTTGCGGCGCGGCGGTTCCGTGCTAGAATTTACCCATGCGCCGCATTAGTGAAATCATTACCTATGTCCCCGCCGTTCTGCTCGCCATCGCTCTCGTCTCGACGGTGGCCGAATGGCGGTCTCTGATGGAGGTCGGCGGCTGGTTCGCCCTGCTGGGGCATTTCTTGATGGTGTCGGCGACCCTGGTGCTGCTCTATCTCGCGGGCGTTCTGGTGCTGATCCTCGCGGTGCTTCCGTTCATTATGTTGATCGGCCAAAACGAGGATCATTTCTTCGCCCTCGCCGAGGCCCAACGCGCCGGTCTGCCTAGCCTGGCCCGCCAGTTTTTCACCCGTCCCCTGATCGGTGGGGCGAATTTACTCTTAAAGGCCGCTTGGTATTGCTGGTGGTTTGTCCGGGGAAGTCCTGCCCATGAACGATCTCGTTGAGTATTCCAAGCGCGGCGCCGTGGGCGTCATCACTGTGGTCAATCCGCCGGTTAATGCGCTGAGTTTCGGTGTGCCGCAAGGCATCATGGATGCTGTCGCTGCCGGGGAGGCTGACGGGGAGGTTACCGCCCTGGTGCTGATCGGCTCGGGGCGCACCTTTATCGCTGGGGCCGATATCCGCGAATTCAACAAGCCCCGGCCCGAGGGCGCGCCGACTATCCGCGATCTCATTACCCGCCTGGAAGCGGCGGCAAAGCCCGTTGTTGCCGCCATCCACGGCACCGCCCTGGGCGGTGGCTTGGAGGTCGCCATGGGTTGTCATTATCGCTGCGCCGTGGCTTCGGCCCGGCTCGGCCAGCCCGAGGTCAAGCTCGGCATTCTGCCCGGCGCCGGCGGCACCCAGCGTTTGCCAAGACTCGTCGGTGTCGAGGCGGCGCTCGACATGATCGTCAACGGCGATCCCATCGACGCCGTCCGCGCCCACGACCTGGGTCTGGTCGATCAACTCATCGAAGGCGACCTGCTCGACGGCGCTGTCGCCATGGCCGAGGGGCTCACGGAATTGCGCAGGGCGCGGGACGATGATTCCAAGCTCGCCGGCGATCCGGCCCTGTTCGATAAGATGCGCGCCCATATTGCGCGGCGCGCGCGCGGCCGCATGGCCCCGGCCCATTGCATCGCCTGTGTCGAGGCTGCTCTCAGCCTGCCGTTCGACGAGGGCATCGCCGAAGAGCGCCGCCTGTTCGAGGAATGCCTGGCCTCGGACCAGGCCAAGGCGCTGATGCATGTCTTCTTCGCCGAGCGGGCGGCGGGCAAGGTGGCGGGGGTTACTAAGGAAACCCCGGTCCAGAACGTGGCCCTGGGCGGCGTTATCGGGGCGGGCACCATGGGCGGCGGCATCGCCATGAACTTCGCCAACGCCGGTATCCCGGTGCGCCTGACCGACGCCAACCAGGATGCCCTGGATGCGGGCATGGCGCGCATCCGCGCCAACTACGAGCGCTCGGTGAAGAGCGGGCGCATTGACGCCGACACCCTTGAGCGCCGCATGGCGTTGATCGAGCCGACCCTGGCGCTCGATGAATTCTGCGATGTGGATTTCGTCATCGAGGCGGTGTTCGAGGAATTCGAGATCAAGCGCCAGACTTTTCGCGCCCTCGACGGCATCTGCAAGAGAGACGCTATCCTGGCCAGCAACACCTCGTATCTCGACATCAACGCCATCGCCGCCGAGACCGGCCGGCCGGACAAGGTCATCGGCACGCATTTCTTCAGCCCGGCAAACGTCATGCGCCTGCTCGAGATCGTTCGCGGCGAGGCGACCAGCGAGGAGACCCTGGCCACCGCCATGAAGCTCGCTAAATCCATGGGCAAGGTCGGTGTTGTGGTCGGCGTCTGCCACGGCTTCGTGGGCAACCGCATGCTGTCGGGCTATTTCCGCGAATCCAACCTGTTGCTGCTGGAAGGCGCGCTGCCCCAGCAGGTCGATGCGGTGATTACCGATTTCGGCTTCCCTATGGGGCCGTTCGCGGTCGGCGATCTGGCCGGGCTCGACATCGGCTGGCGCTCGCGCAAGGACCATGGCGACACCGGCCGGCCCGAGGCGCGGATCGCCGACGCCCTGTGTGAACTGGGCCGCTTCGGCCAGAAGACCGGCGCCGGCTGGTACGCCTACGACGAAGCCGGCCGGAACCCGCAGCCGGATCCCCTGGTGGAGTCGCATATAATCGAAGCCTCGAAGGATCTCGGCATGGAGCGCCGGGTGATCGGGGATTCGGAAATCCTGGCGCGCTGCCTCTATCCCCTGATCAACGTCGGCGCCGTCCTGCTCGAGGAGGGCATCGCCGCGCGGGCCGGTGACATCGACATCATCTGGATCAACGGCTTTGCCTTTCCTGCCCATCGCGGCGGCCCGATGTTTCATGCCGATCAGGTCGGCCTGGGGGCGATCTATGAAACCATCTGTGAATTTCACGAAATCCATGGCGACGCCTGGAAACCCGCGCCCCTGTTGCGCGAGCTTGCCGAGGCGGGCAAGGGATTCAGCGACCTATAAGGAGAGACAAAACCATGCGTGAGGCCGTTATCGTTTCCACTGCGCGCACGCCTATCGGCAAGGCTTATCGCGGCGCCTTCAACAACACTCACGGAGCCAGTATGGGCGGCCATGTAATCGAGGCCGCTATCGAGCGCGCCGGTATTGAAGCCGCCGAGGTCGAGGACGTAATCATGGGCTGCGGCGTGCCGGAAGGGGCGACCGGGCATAATATCGCCCGGCAATGCGCCATCCGCGCCGGCCTTCCGGTGACCACGGCGGGGGTCACGGTCAACCGCTTCTGCTCGTCTGGCCTGCAGACCATCGCCATGGCCGCCCAACGAGTGATCGTCGACCGCGTGCCGGTGATGGTCGCCGGCGGGCTCGAATCGATCAGCCTGACGGTCGATCCCAAGGATGGCCGCGAGATCGACAAGGAAGACTGGATCGAGGCCCATAAGCCCGATCTCTACATGGCGATGATCGACACCGCCGAGGTGGTCGCCAAACGCTATGGCATCAGCCGCGAGGACCAGGACGCCTATGCGGTGGAAAGCCAGAAGCGCACGGCGGCGGGCCAGCAGGCCGGGCGCTTCGACGATGAAATCGCCCCGCTTGAGACAACCAAGCGGGTGATGGATAAGCAGAGCGGCGAGATATCGGAAGAGACCGTCACCCTGGCCCAGGACGAGGGCAACAGGCCGGGCACTGCCCTGGAGGCTTTGGCCGGTCTCGCGCCGGTGCGCGGGCCCGGCGGCAGCATCACGGCGGGTAACGCCAGCCAGCTGTCCGACGGCGCCTCGGCCTGCGTGGTGATGGACGCCAAGCTCGCCGAGCAGCGCGGCATCGAGCCGCTCGGCATCTTTCGCGGCCTGTCCGTGGCCGGCTGCGAGCCCGACGAGATGGGCATCGGTCCGGTGTTCGCCGTGCCCCGCCTGCTCGAGCGCCACGACCTGACCATGGACGATATCGATCTGTGGGAACTTAACGAAGCTTTCGCCGTGCAGACCCTCTATTGCCGCGATCGGCTCGGCATTCCGAGCGAGATCCTCAACGTCGACGGCGGCGCTATATCCATCGGCCATCCTTTCGGTATGAGCGGCGCGCGCCTCACCGGCCACGCCCTCATCGAGGGCAAGCGCCGCGGCGCGCGCTATGTGGTGGTCACCATGTGCATCGGCGGCGGCATGGGCGCCGCCGGGCTTTTTGAAGTAGGGTGAGGAAGATGACTGATCTGGCGAACAAGAGCGTTTTGGTGACCGGTGGGTCGCGGGGAATTGGGGCCGCCATGGCCCGGGCGATCGGTGCCGCCGGTGGCGAAGTGGTGGTCCATTACGGGCACAACCGCGACGCCGCCGAAGCGGTGCGGGACGACATCGGGGCTGCGCGTTGTCATCTGGTCCAGGCCGATCTCGCCGAGCCGGATCAGGTGGAGAATCTCTGGGCGGAGGCTTTGGCGCTCGCTCCTGGCCTGAATGTGCTGATCAATAATGCTGGGATCTTTGAGGAGGCGCCCGTCGATGCGCCGCTCGCGCAGTGGCGGGCCGCCTGGTCGCGGGTCCTGCAGGTTAATCTGTTTGCCCCGGCCGATCTGTGCCGTGACGCCATCACACATTTCCGGACCATCGGCGGTGGCCGGATCATCAATGTCGCCAGCCGGGCGGCCTTTAGGGGCGAAGCGCCCGATGAGATGCCCTATGGCGCCTCGAAAGGCGGCCTGGTCACCCTGACCAAGACCATCGCCCGTGGTTTTGCCGCCGACGAGGTGCTCGCCTTCTGCATTGCGCCGGGCTTCACCGATACGGAGATGGTGACCGGCGCCATGGAGCCCGAGGCGATCGCCAGAGCAACCAGCGATATCCCCCTCGGCGAGATGGCGTCGGCGGAAGAAATCGGCGCCCTGGCGGCTTTTCTCTGCGGCGATGTGGTGCGCCACATGACCGGCGCCACCTTCGATGTTAACGGAGCATCCTACGTTCGTTGATTTCCGACCTGGCGTTGACCGCTCAGCTATTCCGGCTCGAAAATACGGACCACGGGGGCCATGCTGTTTGATACGGCTGCCCGCTTCATGCCTTTGGAATTATAGGGCATGGCGATAGTACCTGCCTGATCCACCGCGATTATGCCGCCATCGCCGCCCAGGCTTTTGATATCGGCGAGGGTGGCGGCGACCGCTTCTTCAAGGCTGTTGCCGCCATAGCGCATGCGGGCGGAGACATCATGGGCGGCGCCGGCGCGGATGAAATATTCTCCAGCCCCGGTGCAGGAAACCGCGACGCGCTCGTCGGCCCATGTGCCGGCGCCAATGAGCGGCGTATCGCCGACCCGGCCCGGGCGCTTGTCGAAGGTCCCGCCGGTCGAGGTTGCGGCGGCCAGATTGCCGGCCTGGTCGAGCGCCACGGCTCCGACCGTGCCGTGCTGGACGCCTGGTTCGTCCGTCGGCCTGTGATTGACATGGTCGGTGTAATAGCGATCCGGGTCGGCAACCATTTCCGCGGCAATTTCGGTGGCGAAGGAGCAGGCGCCCTGGCCGGCCAGCATGACCTGTTCGCCGTCATCCATAACCCGGCGGGCAACGACAATGGGATGGACACAATTGCGTATGGCGGCGATGGCGCCGCTGCGCCGGGCGGCGCCGTCCATGATGCTGGCATCGAGTTCGACCACGCCATCCTTGTTCGGCGCGGAGCCCTTGCCAGCGACGTAGAGGCCGGAAACTTCCATTGCTTGTACCATCGTGTCGACGGTGTCGAGGGCGGACCCGCCCGCCGCCAACATCTCCTGGCCCCTGGCGATCAGATCGGCCAGATGTGGCCTTTGCTCGGCATAATTGATCGAGGGCCGGGCGCCCGCGCCACCATGTATTACCAGGGTATAATTCATTGTCTAGGCCTTTTAATAATTTGGAATAAGGGGTTAGTCAAGAGTCTTCAGGTTATCATGGCTCTCTGTATGACTATAGAGCCGCTCTTCCTGATTATCTGGGCATTCCCTATAGCTGGGAAGCCATCGATCTTATGAATGGCGAGAGCCGGACGGCCGACTATCTGGCGCTTAATCCAGCCGGCCAGATCCCCGCGCTGGAGCTCGATGACGGCCGGGTGCTCAGCCAGTCGGATGCAATCATTCAATATCTTGCCGAAGGGTCGCCGCTTTTGCCCTCCGATCCCTATGCGAAAGCGCAGGTCAATGAGATGTTGTTTTGGGAGCAATACAGCCACGAGCCCTATGTCGCGGTCAGCCGTTTCGCCATGCTCTATCTCGGCAAGCCGAAAGAGGCGCGTGAGGCTTGGCGTGTGGAGCGCGGTGAGGCCGCCCTCGATTTCATGGAGCACCGGCTCGCCGACCGGCGCTGGCTGGCGGCGGATAATTTCACCGTCGCCGACATAGGGCTGCTCGCCTATACGCGGCTCGCCCCTGAAGGCGGCTTCGATCTGCAGGCGCGCGGCAATCTTAGGGGCTGGATCGGCCGGGCTGAGGAAAAACTGGGCCTGGATAGCTGACGACACCCACTCGCTTGACAGCTCAAACCTTCAAGACATAGTGTCCACTTTAGATATCATTGGACTATACCAGAGAATATGTCTTGGGCCGCACCGAAAGGCGATCGTGGTAGCTGGGATCAGCGGATCCCTTATTACCTGCTGATTAGAGATCACTTCGCCTCGTTAATCGAAAACGGAGAGCTGTCTCCCGGCGAGAAGCTACCGCCCGAGCGGGAACTCAGGGATCGTTTTCAAACCACCCGGGTGACCGCGCGGCAAGCTCTCATGCAGCTTGAAGCCGAGGGCCTGATCTATCGTGAAAACCGTCGCGGCTGGTTCGTTTCGCCGCCGAGAATTCTCTATGATCCGACGGCCAACGTGAGCTTTACCGAGAGTGTGATCGCCCAGGGTCGCACCCCCGGCAGCACGGTCTTGTCCAAGGAACAGATTTCCGCCTCGTCCTGGGAAAAGCGGCACATGAGCGTCGAGGTCGGCGATCCGATCTTTCTCATTCGCAGGCTGCGATCGATCGATGGACGCGCCGTCCTACTTGAGCATATTCATATCAATGCGGAGCGCTGCCCGGGTCTGCTGGACCTGCCCCTTGATCGGTCGCTGACCGAGCTGATGGCCGAGTATTACGGCATCTTTGAACGCCGCCCCTATATCAATATGCACCCCACCGCCCTGGCGGGGTCTCAGGCGGAAGCCCTGGGAGTCGCGACGGGAACGCCAAGCCTTTATCTGTCACGGGCCATACTCGATCAGTTCGACCAGGTGGTTGAACTCGATCAGGAATTCTGGCGTCACGATGCAATCGATATCCGCGTCTCGATGACGGATAAGCTTGCAGCAGAGGCTGCTGCCTAGCAGCGAAAAGATAGAGGGATACGTCAAATGCAGGGTGAAACGCCGATTGTCGTGGTCAACGACATCAGCAAGACTTTCGAAATACCGGGACGCCCGCCCGTGCATGCCCTGCAACATGTCACCAACCATGTGGACAAGGGCGAGGTCCTGGTCGTCATCGGGCCGAGCGGCTCGGGCAAGAGCACGTTCCTGCGGGCGCTAAACGGTTTGCAGCCCATCGATAGCGGCTCCATCGTCATCGACGGCGTCGAACTCACCGACCCCAAGACCGACCATAATAAATTGCGCCAGGGCGTCGGCATGGTGTTCCAGCATTTCAATCTGTTTGAGCATAAGACGGCGCTGGAAAACATCACCCTGTCGCAAATCGTCGTGCTCAAGCGTTCAAAGGCTGAAGCCGATGAGATCGGCCATAAGCTGCTCAAGCGGGTCGGCATCGGCGACAAGGCGGATAACTATCCGAGCGAG
>JAYGED010000254.1:0-6139 GCA_046582565.1 Alphaproteobacteria bacterium | reverse complement strand
CCGCGCCACCCCTTGGCCGACAAGCACTTCAACCTGCCGTAGCTTGGTGACGATCTGTTCCGGCTTATGTCGTTTGATTCCCATGTCTTGATCCTCCTCTACTAACTATAGGGATGGACCAACTCATGGGGGGAAGACCAGCTTAGCTGTCCCCCAAGCGGCAATAACGCGCTATACTCGCCCCGGCAAAATTGGGAGACCATCATGCATCTCACCGGCATCAATCACCTCGCTTTCATCACCAACGACATGGTGATGACGATCCGTTTTTATCGCGACCTTCTCGGCATGGAGCTGGTTGCCGGCATCGGCCATCCCGGGTATCGCCATTACTTCTTTCGCTGCGGCAATACCCAGGTGGCGTTTTTCGAATATGCCGGCGCCAGCCCGATGGAGCGCAAGGACCATGGCTCGCCGACCACCTTACCGCTCGGTTTCGACCATGTTTCCTTCACGATCGGCTCGCGCGCCGATCTCTTCGCCCTCAAGGACAAGGTCGAGGCCGCCGGCTTCGAGGTCTCCGACGCGGTCGATCACGGCATCATCTGGTCGATCTATTTCCATGACCCCAACAACATCCCCTTAGAGGTGAGCTGGGACATGATGGAGCTGGTCAAGACGCCGGCCATGGATGAGGTCGATCCCCTGGAGATCGTTGCCGAAGGGGCCGGCCCGCAGCCCGGTATCTGGCCGGACGTCACCAATCCGACGCCGCCCGAGCGCATGACCGCCCACGGCGGCAACGGCCATTCCATGCGCGAGACCTTCCTGGCGCAAGGCCTGGCGACAGAAACCGACGAGTGGAAGGCGATAAAGGCAGCAGGCGATTAAGATAGACTTAGTCCATGGGTTAGTCTATTTATTCACCCATGACAACGATCGTAAATCTGCACGAAGCCAAGACGCATTTCTCCAAACTGATCGAGCGGGTGCGCCAAGGCGAGGAGATCATCGTCGCCAAGGCCGGTAAGCCGGTGGCCAAGCTGCTGCCCATCGCCCAGGGCGCACAAGTCCGCGTGCCGGGCAGTGCGCGCGGCAAGATCATTATGTCCGCCGACTTCGAGGCAGCCCTGCCCAACGAGATCCTCGATTCGTTCGAAACATGAGGGCGCTGCTCGACACCCACGCCTTCCTGTGGTGGGTGACAGACGATGCCCGGCTGTCCGATACGGCCCGCGACGTCATCGCCGATGGCGCTAACGAAATCCACTTCAGCGCGGCGAGCGGCTGGGAAATTGCCATCAAGGCGCGCCTGGGGCGGCTCAAAATACCCGATGACCTGACCCGCTTCATGACCGGCCAGATCGAACAGAACGGCTTTCGCAGCCTCGCCATTGAGTTGGTCCACGCGCTTCGGGTCCATGCTCTCGACGATCACCACCGAGACCCTTTCGACCGTATGCTGGTGGCTCAGAGCCTGGTCGAAAATCTGCCCATCATCGGCCGCGACGCGCAAATTTCGAGCTACGGTGTGGAAATGATCTGGTAGCCCTATCCCGGCAGGGGCAGGTCGAATTTCTTGAGCATGGCTTTCTGGCGTCGGCGCAGGGCTGCCAGGTCGAAATTCTGGATCAGGTCCTCGAACAGGGCGTGCCAGTTGACCCGGGCGCTAAGATGGAGGAACACCGAGCCCAGGCCGATTGCCGCGCGATCCATATAGACGAACTCCCGGGGCGGGCTGACGCCGCCCAGACGGCGCAGCTCGCGATGCACCTTGGCCGCCACCTTGGCGCCATAGGCCGTGCCGCTGGCCTGGGTCTGAATGCGCCGCGCCCGGTCGTCGAGAATCGGGTCATAGACGAAATAGGCCCACATATTCAGCACCTCGATCATTTCCTTGGTTAGCCCGGTGAAGCCCCAAGTCTCGTAGGCATGCACCGCCAGGGCTTCATCGTTGGTCTGCAGGGCGTGGTAGAGGTCGATGACGCCGCCGACGAACTTCGCCTCGAAGATCCGGATACAGCCGTAATCCAGCAGATTGAGCGCGCCGTCGGGGCACACAGTATAATTACCGAGATGGGGATCGCCATGGATCACGGCATACTCATAAAACGGCACATACCAGGCGCGGAACATGGTGGCCGCCAGCCGGTCGCGATCGGCCTGGCTGCGTTTTGTCCAGGCCATCAGGGGCTCGCCGTCGAGCCAGTTCATGGTCAGTAACCGTCTGCTCGACAGCGCCTCGACCGGCACCGGCACATGGACATCTTCCTGACCCGCCAGCATGGCGGCATAGAGGCGCATATGGCGGCACTCGCGGTGGTAATCGAGTTCCTCGCGCAGGCGGTCGGCGATCTCGTCCTGTATGCCGCCGGGCTCAATGGCCTTGTCGTAGCGGTGATAGAGGGCGAACACCAGGCGGAGCTGGGTGAGGTCCGCCTCGACGGCGGAACCCATGTCGGGATATTGCAGTTTGCAGGCGAGCGCCGCGCCGTCGTGATCCATCGCCTTATGGACCTGGCCGAGAGAGGCCGCCGCCCGGGCCTCGGTCTCGAATTCGGCAAAATGCTTGCGCCAATCCGCCCCTAATTCAGTAGCCATGCGCCGCTTGACGAAGGCCCAGCCCATGGCCGGCGCATTGGCTTGAAGCTGGGCCAGCTCGGCGACATATTCCGACGGCATGGCGTCGGGAATGGTGGCCATGAGCTGGGCCACCTTCATCAATGGCCCCTTGATGCCGCCCAGGGCGGCTCTCAGGGCGGCGGCGTTGCGGTTGCGGTCCAGGGGTGCGCCGAGCAGCCGGCTGACGCCGAAGCGCATGCCGACCCCGCCCATGGCGGTGGAGACCCGGGCATAGCGGCGGACCCGGCCGCCGAGGCTGTTGTCTTCGCGGGATTTGGCCACGGCTCTACTCTTCCAGGGCGTCGATAAAGCCGGATATGACGTCGAGACCACGATCCCAGAAACGGGGATCCGAAGCGTCAAGGCCAAACGGCGCCAGCAGCTCCCCGTGCCGCAAGCTGCCGCCGGCGCGCAGCATTTCCAGGTACTTGGCCTCGAAGCCGTCGGGCGAATCCACGTAGACCCCGTAGAGCGAATTCACCAGGCAGTCGCCGAAGGCATAGGCATAGACATAAAAGGGCGTATGGATGAAGTGGGGGATATAGGACCAATAGGCGCCGTAGCTGTCGTCGAAGGTGATCGCCGGGCCCAGACTTTCGGTCTGGACTTCGAGCCAGATTTCACTGATCCGCGCCGGCGTCAGTTCGCCCCCGCGGCGTTCCTGGTGGAGCCGGCCCTCGAAATCGCAAAAGGCGATCTGGCGCACCACCGTGTTCAACATATCCTCGACCTTGGCCGCCAGCATGGCCCGGCGTCGGTTCGGCTCGGTCTCGGCGTCGAGCAGAGCGCGAAAGGTAAGCTGTTCGCCGAACACCGAGGCGGTTTCCGCCAGGGTCAGGGGGGTGTCGGCCATGAGCGCGCCCTGGCCGGCGGCGAGTAGCTGGTGGACGCCGTGGCCGAGTTCATGGGCCAGGGTCATGACATCGCGCGGCGTGCCCTGATAATTGAGCAGAATATAGGGGTGTGCTCCGGGAACCGTGGGGTGAGAGAAGGCGCCCGGCGCCTTGCCCGGCCGGGTGCGGGCATCGATCCAGGCATTGTCGAAAAACTGCTGGCCCAGGTCGGCCATCTCGGGTGAGAAGGCCCGATAGGCGTCGAGCACACTGGCCCGGGCCTGATCCCAGGAAATCACCCGATCGTCCTCGTCTGGGAGCGGTGCGTTGCGGTCCCAATAGGGCAGGGTGTCGCGCCCGAACCAGCGCGCCTTGAGGGCGTAATAACGGTGGGAAAGCCTCGGATAAGCATCCCTGACCGCGCCGATCAGCGCATCGACAACCTCGTCTTCGACATAATTGGAAAGATTTCTAGCCGAAATCGGGCGTTTGAAGCCGCGCCATTCATCGTCGATCTCCTTGTCCTTGATCAGGGTGTTGAAGATCAGCGCGAAGCCGCGCAGGTTTTCGCCTAAAACGTCGCCGATGACCTTGGAGGCGCTCTTGCGCACCGCGCCGTCATGGTCGCTCAGCAGATGAAGCGCCTCGGCGCTGGTCAATTCCTTGCCATCGATAGAGAAGCGCAGAGCATCCATGGTCTGTTCGAACAGGCGCATCCAGGCAGCCCGCCCGGCGACCGATTTCTCATGCAGCAGGCGCTCGATCTCACGGCTTAACTGATAGGGCCGCGTGGCGCGCCGATCGCGTACCCAGGGGGCAAAGTGGGCGGCGGCGGGGTCGGTCATCTTGGCGCCCAGGCTGTCGTCGTCCAGATCATTGAGCTCCAGGGTGAAGAACAGGACGCGCGCCGAAATGGCGTTGACCTTCTCGTGCATGGTCTGGTGAAACCGCCCGATTTCCGAGTCGTCCATGGCGGCGGCCTGGGACAGGGAGGCATAGCTCATGATCCGGCCGAGAGTTTCGTCGATCGCCTCATAGTGCGCAATCGCGGCGCCCAGGCCGGCGCCGTCGAGATCGGCCAGTTTACCGCCATAGAGCGTCTCGAACGCCTCGGCGGCAGCCTGCGTCGCGTCCAGGTCGCGTGCCAGATTGCCCGAGTCGATACCGGGGTAGAGGTCACTCAAATCCCATTCGGGCAGACTGTCTTGATCGAGGGTCAGCGGAAATTCTCCCATACCTGATTGTACCCGCTCAAACCTAACACAAAGCTGTGCAGGGCGGATGGGCGTTCCTCTTTCACAGCAATTTTCGTATGATGGGGAAGCCTTTAGAGCAGGAGGGGAAGCTATGCAGGTATCGAAGTTTCTGATCGCGCGCGGCCTCATCACTCTCGATGATGTGACAAAGGCCGCCGCCCATCAGCAGGAAGCCGACGGCCGTCTCGATGATTGTCTCGTCGCTCTCGGCCTGCTTTCCCAGGAGCTGCTTGACGAGGCTCACGCCTACTGGCCCGCCTCGCCCCTGAGCATCGAGGAGTGCGGTATAACGCAATCCAACCTCATGCCGCTGCTGCTCAAGTTCATGTATGTCGAGCAGCGCGACACCCCGGCCGCACTCATGGACGGGCTCAAGCTGTCCTACAATCTGGTCAAGCAGATGCTGGATGACGCCGTCGAGATGAAGTGGATGGAATTACTGGGCGCCGGCACCGGGGGCGGCACCGGGGGTGTTGGCGGGGTGGCGAACATGCGATACGCCCTGACCAGCCAAGGCCATGAAATGGCCGCCGAAGCGCTTGTGCAGAGCCATTATATCGGGCCGGCGCCGGTTTCCCTGGAGGCCTATCAGGCGCAGATCCAAAAACAGGCGATCGCCGGTGAGCAGGTCGGCGAAGCGCAGATTGCCGAGTGTTTGAGCGGTCTGGTGGTGGGGGAGAATTTTGCCCATCAGATCGGTCCCGCCGTCAACGCCGCCCGCGCCATGCTGTTCTATGGCGCCGCGGGCAACGGCAAGACCTCGGTGGCGACGAGAATTGCGAGCATCTTCAGCGACCTGATCTATGTGCCCTATTGCGTCGAGGTCGACGGCAAGATCATCGTCATCCATGACGCAAGCGTCCATGTTCCCGTGGAAACGGCCGATTTGGAGACAGCGCTTCCCGACGCAAGCAAGGGATTGCGGCGCGATGAAATCGACCAGCGCTGGGCCGCCTGCCGCCGCCCGACGGTTCTGGTGGGCGGCGAGTTAACTCTGGATATGCTCGATCTTGCCTATAGCGAAGTGTCGCGCTTCTACGAGGCGCCGGTGCAGATCAAGGCGCTCAACGGCACGCTGATCATCGACGATTTCGGGCGCCAGATCGTCGGCCCGGAGCGCCTTTTGAACCGCTGGATCGTGCCCATGGAAAGCGGCGTCGATTCCTTCAAGCTGAAGACCGGACGGACCATTTCGATTCCCTTCGATGTGCTTCTCATATTCGCCACCAACCTGGAGCCTAGCGATTTGATCGATCCGGCCTTCCTGCGGCGTATTCCTTACAAGATCGAACTGTTCGGGCCGACTATTGAGGAATACCGCCAGGTCTTCAGCCAAGTGGCGGCGGATCAGGGCCTGGAACTGGCCGACGACATGCTGGATTTCGTCATCGAGCAGATGGCGGCGCACGACTCGATTGATCTAGTGGATTGAGCGGAACAAAGGAGTCCGATTTGGGATTCCTATTTTCTCTGTTGTGTGCGATTCAA
>JAYGED010000251.1:0-1518 GCA_046582565.1 Alphaproteobacteria bacterium | reverse complement strand
ACCCTGCGAATTCGAGTGCCTTAACTATGAGACAAGGCTTCTAAGATTGCAAGCCGCGCTACTCGGGAATTTCGACGATCACGTTAATTTGAGAATACCAGGCGGCCAGGTTTTCGATGTCTGCATCGCTGAGAATTTTTGCGATGATGCTCATTTGCTCATGCTGGCGCTTGCCGTCCCGATAGGCTTCGAGCTGGGCGATCAAATAGGTTTCCTGCTGGCCGCTCAGGTGCGCCGCCATGGGGATGGTGGCAATACCGTCGAGGCCGTGACAGGTCTGGCACATAGCCTGCGCCTTGGCCTTGCCCGCCGCCGCATCGCCCGCCGCTGCTTGAGATGTCGCCAAAACCGACAAACAAGCGATCGCCCAAAGGAATTTCATCTAAACCTCAAGAAAAAGGACCGGGCGCGAAGCCCGGTCCCAAATCAGTTACGCTCGACCTAGTTGCCCTGATAGCTGATGCGATAGATCGCACCGGCCTTGTCATCGGACACCAGGATCGATCCGTCGACATACTGCTGCACATCGACCGGGCGTCCGAGATAGTAGCCTGAGTCGGTGAGCCAGCCGTCGGCGAAGGGCTCCGTCTTGGCGGCGTTGCCCTGGTCATCGAGATAGGTGACCATGACCCTAGCGCCGCGCGGAACGATGGCGTTCCACGAGCCATGCTGGGCCGAGAAGATGGCGTTCTTGTATTTATCCGGGAACATACTGCCGGTGTAGAACATCATGCCGAGATCGGCCGCATGGGCGATCATTTCGACCTGCGGGGGCACATAACGGCTGAGCATGTCGGCGGGGATTTCCTGGCCGGCATACTCGTTGGTGCGCACCGAACCGCCACCGAAGTAGGGGTGGCCGTACCAGCCGCCTTCCTCCACCTTATTCAGCTCGCCCGGCGGGGTTTCGTCACCCATGCCGTCGACCTGGTTGTCGGTGAACCACAGGCTGCCGTCCTCGGGATTAAAGGCATGGCCGACCGAGTTGCGGATGCCGGTGACGATGACCTCGCGGTTGGATCCGTCGCGGTTCATGCGGGTGATGCCGCCGACGCCTTTCTCTGCATACATCGCCACTTTGTCGGGCGGGGTCACGTTGAACGGCTGACCCATGCTGACATAGAGCTTGTTGTCCGGGCCGATAGCGCAGACCCGTGCCGTGTGGTTATAGGATTCTTCTTCCGGCGGAATCAGATCGCCTTGCGCAACGATCGCGAAGGCCACCGTATCGGAGCCTTCCATGAAATATTCCGCCGCCGGGAACATCATTACCCGGTTACGCTCGGCGACGAATAGAAAGCCGTCCGGCGAGTAGCAGACGCCGTTTGGGATATCGAACGTCACGCTCGGGCTGAAGGCCTCGACCGTATCAGCGACGTTATCCATGTCGCGGTCGGTGACCGACCATACCGCGGTCTTGCGCGTGCCGACCCAGACGGTTGCCTTGTTGCGGCTGACCGCCATGTTGCGGGCGTCGGGGACGACCGCGAACAGCTCGATCTTGAAGCCGTCGGGCAG
>JAYGED010000249.1:0-5166 GCA_046582565.1 Alphaproteobacteria bacterium | reverse complement strand
CCGCGCCACCCCTTGGCCGACAAGCACTTCAACCTGCCGTAGCTTGGTGACGATCTGTTCCGGCTTATGTCGTTTGATTCCCATGTCTTGATCCTCCTCTACTAACTATAGGGATGGACCAACTCATGGGGGGAAGACCAGGGGTAGGCCCCTCCAAAAAGTCCGACAAACCTCCCGAGACGGCTATCCGCCCGCACAGAATATCAAAAGAAATTCATCCCCCACACTGATCGGGCTACCCCCGTGCTGTGTGGAAGAAGGGCGGCAAACTTCCTGCACCCTTTGGAAATAAAAACAAAAGTTACCTTTTCGGCTTGCTCACGCTGAACGAATAGTTTCTGTAACCAAAATGGTCCGGCAGCTCTTCGTGCGTTAATTCCCTGCTATCAAGTTGAAGTCCGTCATCTCGAATTCGACGAGGCAGCTTATCTCGACGGACGATCCAGAGATCCCCCCCTGTGTCCTTGAAGAAGCTAAGTCCGTCGAAGGTTTGGTCGCCGCTGCGGTGGAGCGTACGCCTGAGACGATAAAGCTTGCCTCGCGCTCGCTCAGCCTTGTCGAAATTGCCAAGCCTGAGAGCGATGCCGTGGGGGGCGGTGAGGGCTTGGCGGAGCAGGGTTAGATAATCATCGCTGGTCAATTTGAAAATTCCTTCTAGTAAGCATTGTCATCAGGTCTATCCCTTTCGGCACTGAGTGAGGGCGCTGGCGCCGGGTGCCTCGACCACGGACGGTACCAATCGTCCGTACGGGTAGGACCGCTGTTGGATACAACTGTTGTTAAGACGCATTTGCTTTAACTAGTTCTTTCAGCAGGTTATCTGGTGCCGAAGGATCGCCCCGGAGCATCGCTCGTAATGCATCTCTGCGGCTATAAGGGGGTTGCCCGGAGGATGTATTAGACGCCCCCGGGCACCCACCTATCTTCACGGCCGAGATATCCTCCACACGGCGTTTTCGCGCTTCGCCTTGCTCCAGCTCAATGGTCTTCGCGGCGGCGAAGCCCGAGACGGCAAGGGGCATAAAGTCGGCGGCGGGCCAGCGGTCGAGAGCCCAGCGAAGGAAGGCGGCTTCCGTGTCGGTCAAGGTGGTAAATGCCGCAGGGCGGACGTCCTGCCGGCGGGCGTTGTCGATTGAACTGCGCTTGATGGGAAACCCTCTGACTGTCATGTCCCTGGCGAGGGCGGCAATCGGCAGTGTCAGAGGAAAGCGAACCGGTCAGCACAACCCCATAATCGGTAGATCTCAGGCCGCAAGTTGACGCCACTCTGACACTGCGCGACGCGGACATCATCATGTTCGCTGGGATCGCCGCGGCCGCGGCGATCAATCGATGTACATGCCGTCGTCGCCGCAGAAGGGATAAGGCCCTTGGTAGTCGCCGATGAAGATCAGGTGGCTGATCAGCCCCGTATCCTCGCGCCAGTAGTGAACCTCGCAGGCCGGCGGTTCGAGAATGAAGTCGTGCGAAGCGTCCTCCCGCAAATCATAGGCGACCGAATGCGACGGGCTCGGCGCGATGCTCGCGGTCACACCATGCCAGTGGAGGTGGATCGGCCGATGAACGTGACCGCAGAGTACGCGAACTACCTGGGGATGACGCTCGATCAGTGCGCCGAGCGCATCACCGTTGGCGCAGTTTTGTGCGTCCATGTTACGCAACCCGGTCAGGAACGGCGGGTGGTGCATGAAGATTACCACCGGCCGTTCCCTGTCTTCCGCGAGCCGCGCGTCCAGCCAGGCTAGGCGCTCGGCGCAGATATTGCCCCCCGGTTGCCCAGGAATGGTGGTGTCCAGACCGATCAGCCGGATCGGGTAATCCTCCAGGGTATAATGAAGAAACTCACCGTCCGAGGGCAGATAGCTGTGGTCGGCAAAGGCCTCCCGGAAAGCCCGGCGTTCGTCGTGATTGCCGGGAATCACGTAGATCGGCATTTCCAAGGGATCGATGAGGCGGCGCAAGGTGGCGTATTCCTCCGGCCGGCCCGCGTCCACGAGGTCCCCGGTAATGAGGACGATATCGGGTCGCCTGGACAGCCGGTTCAGGTGCACGACGCAGCGCGCGAGCTTCTCGGCGCTATCGACCCTGCCGTAGGCAAGCCGCCCGTCGGCCTTGATGTGCGTATCGGTGATCTGGGCTATCAGCATCCCGTCCTCATGATCTTTCCTATGTGGAGCAAGCCACTGAACCATCCTTGTGATATGGCGAGACCGCTCAATCCTTCAACGTCAGGAGCGAATTCGGTTCGATCACCAACCCGATTTCCTCCCCCACGCGGTATTCGCGCCGCAGCGACGTTTCGATGACCAGCGGCTCGTCGCCGATCCCATCGACCAGAATACGCGTGCGGTCGCCCAGGAAAAACGAGGCGCTGATGCGCCCGCGCAGTTGGGCCCGGTCCAACTCGGCGATCGAAGCGTTTTCCGGACGGAACAGGACCTCGATCTCGCCCCTGTCGCCGCCTTCCCAGGGAATCTTTCCGGCACGGGTGGTCAGAACGCCATCCCGCGCCGTGCCCGTGATCCGGTTCATGGTGCCGATGAAGTCGGCGACGAAACGGTTCGCCGGATGGTAGTAAATTTCGCGCGGCGTGCCGATCTGGGTGACGCGGCCGTGGCTCATCACCACGATACGGTCGCCGAGTGCCATGGCTTCGGACTGATCGTGGGTCACGTAGACCGTCGTGATCCCGAGACCACGCAGCAGAGCGTCGATCTCGACCCGCAGCCGCTCACGCAGAATGGCATCCAGCGCGGTTAGCGGCTCGTCGAGCAGGAGGATGCGCGGCCGGACAGCGATGGCACGGGCGAGCGCCACCCGCTGGCGCTGACCGCCGGACAACTGCTCGATCCTACGGTCCTTCAACTCACTTATGTCCATCATGTCGAGCATTTCTCCGACCCGGGAGGTGAGCTCCGCCGCGGGCGTTTTTCGGACCCTCAGGCCGTAGCCGACGTTGTGCTCGACGTTCATGTTCGGAAACAGCGCGTAGGACTGGAACACCATGCCCACATTGCGCGTCTCGATCGGCTGGTTGGTCACCTCCTCGTCATCGAACAGGACGCGGCCGCTGGCATCGGGGCTTTCCAGCCCAGCGATGATCCTGAGCGTCGTGGTCTTGCCGCAGCCGGAAGGCCCCAGGAATACGATCGTCTCGCCGCCCTCGACTTCGAGGCTGAGCGGCTCGAGCGCGCGGGTCCCGTCCGGAAAGGACTTCGCACAGTCGATCAGGCGCACCGCGGTCCCCTCTGCGCGCGTCATCGATCAGCCCCCCGAGGATATGCCGGGCCATGCGACCCGCCGGCGATCCGTCTTTTCCCCGCGTCTTCCTCCACCGCGGCGCGGAGCTTGGGCGGCCTTCCGAATAGCTGTAGGGCCAAGAGAAGCGGGATGATCATGATCAGGAAGACCACCGTATAGGCGCTGCCGATTTCGAGGCGCATCGATGCGTAAGCGTCGGCGAGTCCGACCGGCAGGGTCTTGGTCAACGGCGTATGCAGCATCCAGGTCAGATTGAATTCACCCATCGACAGGGTCACGACCATGAGCGAACCGGCGAGGATTCCGGATCGGCAATTGGGGATCACGATACCGAAAAAGCGTTGCCAGAAATTCGCCCCCAGGCTGGCCGCACCCTCCTCGAGGGTCCGGAAATCGGCCGAGGAGAGCACCGCCAGGACCGCCCTGAGCATGAACGGCAGCGTGTAAAGGACATGCCCCACCAGGATGAATGTCCAGCTCATCCGGAACTCCCGGAAACCGCCGTAGGAAATGAGCAGGGCCAGCGCGATGGCGAGCCCCGGTATGGCCAGCGGCAGGGTCAGGAGTTCCTCGATCATCCGCGCAACGCGTCCTTGTTTCCTGGACAGAACGTAGGCCGCCGGTACGCCGAGGACGATCGTGCAGGCGAGACAGGCCAGTGCAATGAGCAGGGAGAGAAAAATGGTTTCGGAATAGAGGTCCCAGACCTCGAAAACCCACTTCAGGGTTACCCCTGACTTGATTCCGTAGAAATAATTGACAGTCACGCCGGCCATGATCGACATGATTACCGGCACGATAAGGAAGGCACAGACCAGCAATGTGAAAACCAGCTGGAAATAAAAGGTCCTGGTCCGCCTCATCGCCTAGCCCGCCGCCGCTACGCTGGAACCGGCGAACGAGCGCGCCGCGTTCAGGGCTACCCAGGTGATCAGTCCAAGGATAATGCTGAGCGCCGATGCCATGGCGATGTTCGCGCGCAGGGTGAACTCGGTATAGATGGTCATGGGAAGAACGTCGATGTTGGTCGCAAGCGTGAAGGCGGTACCGAACGCGCCCATGGCGGTGGCGAAGCAGATCGCGCCGGAGGCGATCAGGGCGGGGTTGAGTCCCGGCAAGATGACGTCGCGCACGACCCGCCACTGAGACGCACCCAGCGAGCGGGCCGCCTCCTCCAGCGCGGGGTCCAATTTCTCCGCGGCCGCCATCACGGTCAGAATGACGCGCGGAATGGAGAAATAAACATAGCCCATGAACAGGCCGGCCATGGAATAAGCGAAAACCAGCTTGTCCCCGGTCAGGAACTTGCTGATTTCGCCGATCAGCCCTTGCCGCCCGGCCAACATGATGACCATGAAGCCGACGACCACCCCGGGAAAGGCCAGCGGAAAGGTCAGCATCGAGACCAGGACGCCGCGTCCCGCGAACCTGTTCCGCTCCAGAAACAACCCCGCGACCGTCGAAATGGAAAGTGTCGCCAGGGTAACCAAGGTAGAGAGCACGATGGTCGCGGTCAGGCTCTCGAAATAGCGCGGCGTGGTCAAAATAGCGATATAGGCGCTGACCCCTTCGGGCCCGGTCCCCGCGACCAGCACGAGCCGCGCCATGGGCAGGAGGAAACAGGCCGAGAACACCACCAGCACCGGCAGGCCCAGCACGGCCAAGTAAGGGTATTCGTGACGTTCCATGGGACCTTCGCGGTTGCACCAATCGAGTGCGCCAATATATCGCGCCTAGACGAGAAAAAGCGAGGCGGCCGCTTGGGGCCGCCTCCCTCTCGGTAAAGACTGGAAAGTTACCGGACCTCGTTCAGGTAACGCTCGCTGAAACCGTCCTGAACCGCAGCCATCTTGGAGTAATCGACCGGCTTGGAGCGCGCGTAGTCGGAGGCCGGATTGAACTTGG
>JAYGED010000159.1:0-12414 GCA_046582565.1 Alphaproteobacteria bacterium | reverse complement strand
CCGGCTTGCGGCGGCGCGGGCGTCATCTGCAAATCGGCATGACCAGTTCCGCCGAGCGGGGCGACATCCCGGTGCCCATCGACATCATCGCGGAGCATGAGTTAATGATAATCGGCACCCAGGGCATGCCGGCAGCGCGCTATGACGCCATGCTCGCCATGATCTCCGCCGGCAAGCTGTCGCCGGGTGATTTGGTGACCAGCACCCTGGCTTTGGAAGAGGTCGGTGATGTGCTCGCCACTATGGAAGACTTTGCCACCATCGGTATCCCTGTCATCGACCGCTATTAAGGGCGGCAATGTATGCGTCAAACCTTCGATCTTTCGCTCTATCTAGTCATCGGCCCTGATCACTGCGCCGGCCGGCCCCTGGCCGATGTCGCCGAGGCGGCGGTGCGCGGCGGCGCGGGTATGATCCAGCTACGCGACAAGACATCCACCAGCCGCAGCCAGATCGACAGCGCGCGCGAACTCAAGGCACGGCTAGGCCCTCTGGGTGTTCCGCTGTTGATCAACGACCGGGTCGATGTCGTCCTGGCGGCCGGCGCCGACGGCGTGCATCTTGGCCAAAGCGATATGGACCCGAGCGACGCCCGCGGGCTGTTGGGCGACAATGCGATTATTGGGGTAACGGTGCACAATCTCGATGAAGCGCGGGCCGTGCCCCTCGAACTGGTCGATTACGTGAGCATCGGCGGGGTGTTCGCCACCAGCAGCAAGAACAATCCCAATCCGCCCATCGACATTGCCGGCCTGGCGGAAATCGCCGCCCTGTTTGATCTGCCCCTGGTTGCCATCGCTGGAATCACGCGCGGCAACGCAGCCTCGGTAATCGCCGCCGGGGTCGAGGGTATCGCCGTGATCTCGGCTGTCTGCGCGGCCGAGGACCCGCGCGCCGCCGCCGCCGATCTCCGCGCTATCGTCGATCAGGCGAAACCGTGATCTACAATGCCCTGACCATTGCCGGGTCCGATAGCGGCGGCGGCGCCGGGATTCAGGCCGACCTCAAGACCTTCTCGGCCCTCGGCGTCTATGGCGCCTCGGTGATTACCGCCCTGACCGCCCAGAACACCAGGGAAGTGCGCGCCATTCACGATGCGCCGCCCGAATTCATCGCCCAGCAGATTGATGCGGTGTTCGATGACATCCGAATCGACGCGGTGAAGATCGGCATGTTGAGCCGGCCCGAAGTCATCGAGACCGTGGCGGCGGGCCTTGAGCGCCATGGAGTGAGCAGGCTGGTGCTCGATCCGGTCATGGTGGCCAAGAGCGGCGACCACCTGCTCGTCCCCGAGGCGGTGGACGCCCTGCGCGAACGGCTGCTGCCGCTGGCCACCCTGGTCACGCCGAACCTGCCCGAGGCGGCGGTGTTGCTGGATGAGAAACCCCTCACCGATGAAGCCGGAATGGCGGCGGCCTGCAAGCGGTTGCTCGCTCTGGGCGCCGATTGGGTGCTGCCCAAGGGCGGCCATCTGGAAGGGCCGGAGAGCAGCGACCTGCTCATGGCAGGCGGCGATGAGACAGGCGAACTCTTCACCGCGCCGCGCATCCCTACCCAGAACACCCACGGCACCGGCTGCACCCTATCGAGCGCCATCACCGCCGGCCTCGCCCAGGGCCTCGATGTCTCCGAAGCCACCCGGCGTGCGAAGGATTACGTCACCGCCGCGCTCCAGGCCGCCGACCGCCTGGATGTTGGCGCGGGTCACGGCCCGGTCCACCACTTCCACGATCAGTGGTAATCGATAGATTCTACTGGGAAAATGGTGCGCTTGTGGTGTAATATTGCACCAATACATTTTCCTTGAAGGACCGAACATGTCGAGACAGAGCATCTCATTTACTGACCCAAATAGTGAATGGCTCAAGTGGAAGGTCGAAACTCAGGGCGAGTACAAGAGCAATAGCGAACTTGTAAACGATCTCATAAGGCAAAAACGCAAAGCCGAAAATGTCGAAATCGAAGCCATCAGCGCCGCGCTCATCGAAGGCGAGATAAGCGGTATCAGTGACCGGACAGCGGAGGATATTAGAGCCGCCGTTCAACAAAGACTGAGGGGCAGTGGCAAGTTACCGCCTGAGTGACAGGGCGCTTGCCGACCTCGATAGGCTCTATGAACACGGCATTTTGAACTTTGGCCTGCAAAAGGCCGATGAATATTACGATGGACTGATCGCGCGGTTTCAGAGCATCGCCGACCAGCCCCATTTGTACCCCGCCGTGGATGAGATTAGAGAAGGCTATCGCCGGAGCATATGCGGCGTGCATTCAATTTATTACCGCATGGACAAAGAGGGTGTGCAGATCGTTCGCATCTTAGGCCGGGAAGACCCCGCGAAGGCGTTTTGATTAACGAATACCGCCGCCAATCAAAGATGCTCAGCTGCCGGTAAAATCCGGGTGATTTTCTTCCAGGCCGTGGGGGTCTTGATGGATGATCACCTCGGCGCCGGGATAAGCCTCGCAGATCCAGGCTTCGACCTCGTCAGAAATTTCATGGGCTTCCATGAGACGCTTGGAGCCGTCCATTTCGAGATGGATTTGGATGAATTGTTGCAGGCCGGCGCGGCGGGTCCGCAGATCATGCAGGCCGCTGACTTCCGGATGGCTCATGGCAATCTCCATGATCTGCGCGCGTTCTTCATCGGGGAATTCACGGTCCATCAGCACGTCGAGAGATTTCTGGGCGATCGACCAGGCGCCGCGTACCAGATAGCCGGCAATGAGGATGGCGAAGATCGGGTCGGCCGCCTGCCAATCGAGCCAGTGAGACAGACCAAGGGAGATAATCACGCTGCCGTTGATCAACACATCGCCTTCGTAATGCAGCGCATCGGCGCTGATCACCGTGGAGTTCGTGCGCCGCACCACATAGCGCTGAAACGCCACCAGCAAGACCGTGAGCACCACCGAGAACAGCATCACCGCGATGCCGATCTGGACTTCAACCACCGTATGAGGCTCGAACAACCGGCGCACCGCTTCGATGGTGAGCAGAACCGCCGAGCCAGCGATGAAGGCCGCCTGGCCCAGCCCGGCCAGGGGCTCGGCCTTGCCGTGGCCGAAGCGGTGCTCCGCATCAGCCGGCTGCAAGGCGTGGTGGACGGCGAACAGATTGATCGCCGAGGCCAGAACATCCATCAGAGAATCGATCAGCGAGGAGAGAATACTGATCGAACCGGTAAGCAGGACGGCCGCCATCTTGACGACGATCAGGATCAGGGCGACGGCGACCGACGCCGTGGTGGCGAGCCGCATCAGGCGGCCGGTCTCCGCTGTTGAGGCAGCGTCGGGCTCAGTATCGGTCATGGATTTGCCCAGAGATATACTCGCCTGTCGATCATCCCCCGCCCACCGCTTTACGGAAACAGCCGCATGGTCGACCAGCCATCGCCCTGGCGCGTGAAGACCCGGCGATCATGCAGGCGGAAAGCGCCCTCGCTCCAGAACTCGATACGCGCAGGTGCAATCCGATAGCCAGACCAATGGGACGGGCGCGGCACCGTCCCCAAGGCGTATTTGGCGGCGTATCGGGCGACTTCCTTCTCGAAGGCGAAGCGGCTTTCCAGGGGCCGCGACTGGGCCGATGCCCAAGCGCCGATCTGGGATTGCTTGGCGCGGCTGGCGAAATACGCATCGGCCTCGGCGTCGCTGACCGGCTCCACCGCGCCCTCAACCCGCACCTGGCGGCCGAGCGGTGGCCAGTAGAAGCACAGCGCCGCAAACGGGTTTTCCGCTAAGGCGTTGCCCTTGCGGCTCTCCCTGTTGGTGTAGAATACGAAGCCCTGTTCGTCATAGCCCTTGAGCAGCACCATGCGCGCTGTTGGGCGGCCCTGGCCGTCAGCGGTCGCCAGGGTCACCGCGCTCGACTCCTTCAGACCACAGTTCGCCGCCTCGCCGTACCATTCTGCGAACAGGGCAATGGGGTCGATGTTATCAAGTTCGCTGTTCATGTCCTGTACATCTTGCCTCGAATATAATGCCTATCGTCGGATAAGTCAGTGGCAGTGGTGTATGCTTCTCCATATCGCATTGGGAGTTTGTAAACAGGCAAGAGGAAAACCGATGTTAAAATCCACATCTATCGCAGTCGCGCTCAGCGCCATGCTGTCCCTATCAGCCTGCGTCACAAACCAGGGAGAGAAACAGACCCTGGGAACCCTGATCGGCGCCGGCCTGGGCGGCCTGGCCGGCTCCCAGATCGGTTCGGGCACAGGCCAGCTCGCGGCCATCGGCGCCGGTGTGCTGTTAGGCGGTCTGCTTGGCAGTGAGGTCGGCCGGTCCCTCGACAAGGCCGACGAAGCCTATCTCGCAAACAATGCACAAAGCACCCTGGAGACCGCGCCCACGGGCGCATCTTCAAGCTGGGTCAATCCCGATAGCGGCAACTCCGGCAGCCTGACGCCAACCCATACCTACGCCACCGCCTCGGGCCAGCCCTGCCGGGAATATCATTCGACGGTGACCATCGACGGTCAAACCGAAGATGTCTACGGCACCGCTTGCCGCGAGCCGGACGGGAGTTGGCGCTTCGTAAACTGACGGTCCCCTCGCCGACAGGATTGAGGCTTTGGCTTTACCCGACTCTACATTTGTGTAGGATGCCAAAATCAATTGATTCTGCACATGGGCGAGGAAATTATGACTGCTGACAATCCCCTGATGGCCGGCAAGAAAGGCCTTATCATGGGCGTCGCCAATGAGCGATCGATCGCCTGGGGCATTGCCAATGCAGCAGCCGATCACGGCGCTGAACTCGCCTTCACCTTTCAAGGCGATGCCCTGGGCAAGCGCGTGCGCCCGCTCGCCGAGAGAGTCGGCTCATCGATGGTTCTGCCTTGTGACGTGACCGACACGGCCAGCCTGGACGCGACCTTCGATGCGATCCGGGAGGAATGGGGAAAGCTCGATTTTGTCGTCCATGCTGTCGCCTATTCCGACAAGGATCAGCTCAAGGGCCTCTATCTCGACACCACCCTTGACAACTTCACCACCACCATGACCATCTCGTGTTATTCCTTCACGGCAGTCTGCCAGCGCGCGGTGCCTTTGATGAAAGACGGCGGCAGCCTGCTGACCCTGACCTATTACGGCGCCGAGCGGGTGATGCCCCATTACAACGTCATGGGCGTCGCCAAGTCGGCCTTGGAGGCGAGCGTGCGCTATCTCGCCGTCGACCTCGGCAGCCAAGGCATCCGGGTCAACGCCATCTCGGCCGGACCGATCAAGACCCTGGCCGCCTCGGGGATCAGCGATTTCCGCTATATCCTCAAATGGAACGAATATAATTCGCCGCTCAAACGCAATGTGCGCATCGACGAGGTCGGCGGTGCAGCGGTCTATCTGTTGAGCGACCTGTCGTCAGGGGTGACCGGTAATGTGCATCATGTGGATTGCGGCTATCACGTGGTCGGCATGAAGGCGGTCGACGCGCCCGATATTTCCGTCGTCTGATGTCTCACAATACGTTCGGCCATCTGTTTCGCGTCACCACCTGGGGCGAGAGTCACGGGCCGGAGATCGGCTGCGTGATCGACGGTACACCGCCGGGTATGACGCTCGCAGAGAAAGACATCCAGCCCTGGCTCGATAAGCGTCGGCCTGGACAGTCGCGCTTCACCACCCAGCGCCGGGAAAAAGATAACGTCCGCATCGTCTCCGGCGTCTTCGAAGGGCGCACCACGGGCACACCGATTGCGCTGATCATCGCCAATCAGGACGCCCGGTCCAACGATTACGGCGCCATCAAAGACAGCTTCCGCCCGGGCCATGCCGATATGGCCTATCAGGCAAAATACGGCCTGCGCGACTATCGCGGCGGCGGCCGGTCGAGCGCGCGCGAGACGGCCATGCGGGTCGCCGCCGGCGCCGTGGCGCGCAAGGTTCTCGGGCGCGGCGTGAAAATTCGCGGCGCAGTTATCCAGATCGGCCCACACGCTATCGACCGGGCAAACTGGAATTGGACACAGACGGCGAAGAATCCTTTCTGGTCGCCCGATCGCAAAATCGTAGCCACCTGGGAAGCCTTCCTCGACGATATTCGCAAACAGGGCTCCTCGGCGGGCGCCATCGTCGAGCTTTGCGCCACCGGCGTCCCGGCCGGTCTCGGCGCGCCGATTTACGGCAAGCTGGACAGTGAACTGGCGGCGGCGCTCATGAGCATCAATGCGGTCAAGGGTGTCGAAATCGGCGCCGGTTTCGCGGCAGCCGCCATGGCGGGCGAGGTATCGGGCGATGAAATGCGCATGAAGCAGCGCAAAGTGACGTTCCTCTCGAATAACGCGGGCGGCGTGCTCGGCGGCATCTCGACAGGCCAGGACATCGTCGCGCGCTTCGCGGTCAAGCCGACCAGCTCGGTGCGCATACCGAGGCGCAGCGTCGATCGCTTCGGCAAGAACGTCGAGGTCTCGACCAAGGGCCGCCACGACCCCTGCGTCGGCATCCGGGCGACCCCGGTGGGCGAAGCCATGCTGGCCTGCGTACTCGCCGATCAACTGCTGCGCCACCGGGCGCAATGCGGCCAAGGAAAGAAATAGCCAAAATGAGCGACAGCAAAACCATTCTCGACGGCCTCATGGCGCGGCGCGGCAATTCGCCCGAATTTATCCTCGAACTCGAGGGCTATATAGATGATCTGGCCAACGGCGAACTCGATACCGCTGATGAGAAATATATCCGCGACCTGGCAAAACGTCTGGGCAGCGCCGCCGAATCCACTGAGTCTCTCGATGATGATGAGCCGGATGACGAGCCAGATGACGAGCCCGACAGTGACGACCGCTTCGACCGCGCCAAGGCGGCGTTCCACGAGCGCTTCCACCCGGACAATCTCGATGCGGACGCCCCCGACGCCGCCCTGCGCCGGGAAATTTACGATGAATACTGGGCCGAGCTGGAACGCATCGAGGACGAAGGTTGACGCCTTCTAACCCCGTTTGAAAATCGCCGCCACCTCAACATGGGCCGACCAGAGAAACTGGTCTAGGGGCTGGAGCTGATCGAGGACATAGCCGCCGTCGATCAGGATGCGGGCGTCGCGGGCAAAGCTGGCCGGGTTGCAGGACAGGGCGACGACCAGGGCAACGTCGCTCTCCGCTAGGGCGACCGCCTGATGTTTGGCGCCACCGCGGGGCGGATCGAAGACCACCGCGTCGAACCGCGAAAGCTCTTTCGCCAACAGGGGCTGCCGGTCGAGATCACGGGTCTCGCTGGTGACGCGCCCGGCGAGGCCGGCCCGGCCCGCCGCGCGGTCGATGGCCGCCGTCATGGCCCCTGAGCCCTCGACCGCATGAACCCGCGCCTGGGCCGCCATGGGAAAACTCAGGGCACCGCAGCCGGCATAGAGATCGGCGATATGCTTGGCCTCCGCCGTCGCCGCCATGACGATGCCGCGCAACACCGCCTCGCCCGCGGCGCTGGGTTGCAAAAATCCGCCGGAGGGCAGGTCCACGACGACGGTGGCGAAGTCAACCTGAACCGCCCGCCTATGGATGATCAACTCCGGCTCGGGATCGCCCTGGGCCCGCCATGAGATGCGCGCTAGATCATGCTGATCGGCAAATTCAATCAGCTGCTGGCATTGATCGAGATCCGGCGGCCGCGCAGCGATGATCAGCATATCAATGCCGCCCAGGGCTTGTGTGACCAGAGCCTCGGCGCGCCCGCCCACCTCAAGCAGCTTGCCAAACAGGCCGCGCAAGGGCTCGACCAGGGCCACCAGGGCCGGCTGCAGCACCGGACATTCGCCGATGGAGACGATCTGATGGCTGGCCCGCGTCTGAAACCCGACGACCGCATCTTGTCTGCGGCGCAGGGCATGGAAAGTAGCGCGGCGGCGCAGGCCGGGCGCGGTGCGAATCAGGGGCGCCACCTCCACATCGTCCAATCCGCGCCGGGCGAGGGCGTCGATCACCTTTTGGCGTTTCCAACTGTCGTATATCTGGTCATCGAGGTGCTGCACGGCGCAGCCGCCGCAATCGTTGAAATGGCGGCAGGCAGGCTTCGCGCGATGGGGCCCCTCGGCGAGCCGCTCGACGGTCTGAGCCGCGAAACCGTCGCCGCGCTTGCCCGTGATGCGCGCCCGCAGCCGGTCACCGGGTAGGGAATCGGCGATGTAATAAGGCACGCCCCCATGATGAGCCACACCGTCGCCCGCAGCACCCAGGGCCTCGATGGTCAGCTCCAGGACGACCGGCTCAGCCACGGTGTGCCGCGATGAGATATTCCACATTGCCCTCGGGCCCGGTGATCGGGCTTTCCTCGATGCCGAGTACGGTCCATCCGGCAACACCGTCCAGCCAATCGCGCACCCGCTCGCAAACCGCTTGATGAACGCTCGCGTCGCGCACCACGCCGCCCTTCTCCACATCCTCGCGGGCGGCCTCGAACTGGGGCTTGATCAGGGCGATGAGCCGGGCCTCGGGCGCGGCCAGGGCGAGGGCCGCCGGTAGCACGGTCGCCAGGCCGATGAAGCTCGCGTCGCAGACGATCAGGCCGGGAGCCTCGGGAACCTGGTCCCGGTCCAGATGGCGGGCGTTGGTCCCTTCGAGCACCACTACGCGGGAGTCTTGGCGCAGCTTCCAGGAGAGCTGGCCCCGGCCCACATCGACCGCATAGACCCGCACAGCACCGCGCGACAGCAACACATCGGTGAAGCCGCCCGTCGAAGCGCCGATATCGAGGGCGACCGCCCCGCTAGGATCGATGGCGAAATGATCGAGGCCATGGGCCAGCTTGATGCCGCCCCGCGAGGCCCAGGGATGCTGTTTGCCGCGCACCTCGAGCGGGCTGTCGGGGGGAATTGCCGTGCCGGGCTTGTCGAGCCGGCGCTCGCCAGAGAACACCATGCCGGCCATGATCAGCGCCTGGGCGTGGCTTTTGCTATCGGCCAACCCACGGTCGGTGAGCAGCTGATCGAGGCGTGGCTTGGCGTTCAATGACGGCGATCTATCACGAAGCGGGCGGCATCGGCGAGCAGGTCGGCCCGATCTCCGAATTTCTCGCCCCCGAAAATTTCCAGGCGACCGATCGCGCTCGCCACAAGCTCGCCCGCATAATTGCGCGCACCCTCGACCCCGAGCAGGCTGACGAAGGTCGCCTTGCCCGCATCGGCGTCCTTGCCCACGGCCTTGCCAAGCTCCGCCGAGGTGCTCTCCACATCGAGCAGATCGTCGGCAATCTGGAAGGCCAGGCCGAGATCGCGTCCATAGGCGGCGAGGCCGGCGCGCTGCTCGGGCAGGGCTTCGCCGATGATCGCGCCGCCCTCGCAGGAAAAAGCTATCAGGGCGCCGGTCTTGAGATTCTGCAAATGGGTGATGCCGTCGAGATCGAGATTGTGCTCAGCAGCCAGCAGATCGACCATCTGGCCGCCGACCATGCCGGAAGCGCCGGACGCCACCGCCAGGCCGCCCGCCAGGGCGCAGCGCACCGCCGCATCGCCGTGGGTCGCCTCACCGCACAGCACCTCGAAGGCATAGGTCAGCAGAGCGTCGCCGGCGAGGATGGCGGTCGCCTCGTCGAACTGGATATGGCAGGTCGGCCGGCCGCGGCGCAGATCGTCGTCATCCATGGCCGGCAGGTCGTCATGCACCAGGGAATAGGCATGGATCATTTCGACCGCCGCGGCGGCGCGCAAGGCGGGCTCGCCCACGACACCGAACAGGCTTGCGCTGGTCACCAGCAGGAAGGGCCTGAGCCTCTTGCCGTCGCTCAGGGCAGCATAGCGCATGGCCTCGGCGACCCGCCCCTCGGACCCCCCCGGCGGCGGCAGAAGCCGGTCCAGGCAATCAGTAACAGCGCCGGCAGTCTCGCCGAGGGCAACCTCAAGACGGCTGGCGCTCAATCGTCGGCCTCGGCTTCGGCCGCGGCTTCCATGGGCCCACCATCCATAGGCTCTGTCCCGAGGGCGCCGTCGGCAGCCTCGACGATACGGTCAATCTTGGCCTGGGCCGTTTTGAGCTTGGCCTCGCAATGACGCTTGAGCAGGGCGCCGCGCTCATAGAAATTGATCGCGTCGTCGAGCTTCGCCTGGCCGGTTTCAAGCTCACCGACGATCGTCTCGAGCTGCTCCAGAGCATCTTCGAAACTTAATTTGGCGATCTCGGCGGGCAATTCTGTCTTGGCCATAAGCCTCCTCCCAGGTTAGGCGGCCATCAAGGCGCGTACGTGAGTCGCCGCCGAGGAGGCCAAAGCGGCCAGATCATAGCCGCCTTCCAGGGTCGAGACCAGCCGTCCGCTGCAGCACTCATCGGCCAGGGCGCAGAGCTCGCTGGTCGCCCATTCATAGTCCGCCTCGAGGAAATTCAACCCTGCCAGGGGATCGTCGGCATGGGCGTCGAAGCCCGCCGATATGAAGAGAAAATCAGGCCCGAATTCGCGCAAGGCCGGCAAGATTGTATTGTTCATGGCGGCGCGGAATTCCACGCCGCCAGCGCCGGCCGCCAGCGGCACGTTGACGATGTTGCCGACGCCAGCCTCGGTGGCCGCGCCGCTGCCCGGATAATAGGGAAACTGATGGGTCGAGGCGAAGAACAAGTCAGCGTCAGCCTCGAACATATGTTGAGTGCCATTGCCGTGATGGACATCGAAATCGACCACCGCGACGCGGCCCAGACCGTGCGCGGACTGTGCATGGCGGGCGCCGATGGCGACATTGTTGAACAGGCAGAAACCCATGGCCCGGTCCTGTTCGGCGTGATGGCCGGGCGGACGCACGGCGCAAAAGGCGTTCTTGCCCTCGCCGGCGACCACCGCGTCGACAGCGGCGCAGAGCGCCCCCGCCGCCCGCAAGGCCGCCTCTGCGGAGCCGGTTGACATGGCGGTGTCGGGATCGAGATGGATGCGCCCCTCGGCGGGCTCGGAGGCGAGGGTTGCCGCCACATAGCCGGAATCATGGACACGCTCGATACAGGCAATATCCGCGAGCGGCGCTTCGCGGCGGTCCAGCCCGGCAAACGCCGCATCGTCGAGGGCGTCGAGCACCGCGCGCAGCCGCGCCGGCTGCTCCGGATGATGCGGCCCCGGATCATGGGCGATGCAGGCGTCATGGCTATAGAACAGGGTCGTCATGGTTGGTTGTACCTTCCGGGCCGGAAAGCGGCCAGTTGTTCGGCGGCAACACCGTCGAGGATTTCCGCCGCCGCCAATCGGCCGATGAGCGGCGCCAGGGTAATACCGCTATGCATGACCGTGACATAGAGATTATCCGGCGCACCGGAGAAACCGACAATGGGAAAGCCGTCCTCGGGTTCGGGGCGCAGAGCAACGGTGATCTCATCCATAACCAAGGACTCCTCAAGGCGCAGCAGAGAAGCGAGTTCGGCGAGCAGGCGCTCGCTCTCGCGCTCAATGTCGTCGGGCGCCGGGCCGCCGCTAAAATCCCAGGCAGCGACGATGCTGCCGTCCAAATCCTGTTTCATATGAACAGTCGGCGTCAGGATGACCCGCCCGAGCAAGGGCGGGGCCGGCGCCGTATGGGTCAACAGACCGGGGCTATTCGCCATGGGCAGGCGCAAATCGACCGTGGCCGCAAGCGCCTCGCTATCGGCGCCGGCGGCCAGGACCACGCAGTCCGCCTCGATTACGTCGCCTTCGACCGTGACGCCCCGCACCGCCCCGTCCTCTATCGTCAAGCCCGTGACCCGGCAATCGTTACGAATTTCCACCCCGAGCTTTTCCGCTCCCGCCACCAGGTGGGTGACTATGTCCTCAGGGTCGACCGACGACTCCAGCTCGGTAAAAACCGCGCTCTCGGGTGGATCGAGGAGATCGGGCTCCAGGGCTGAAACCGCGTCGCGGTCGAGCCATTGAACCGGATAACCGAGCCCCGCAAGGATTGCGTATTCACGGGCCAATTCGTCGTGATCATCACGCCATTCCAACCTCCCGCCATGCTTGACGGGAAGTCCCAAATCACGCTCAAAGCGTTGATATTCCAACAGGCTTTGCAAACGCAGGCGATAATAATCCACCGAGCCGTTCATGCTGGCCGCATTGACCCAGGCAAACGAGCCGGCGGTCGCCGCGGCCCCCGGCTTAGCCGCATCGATGACGGTAACCCGGGCGCCATTGCGCGCCAGATGATAAGCCACCGAGAGGCCGATCACCCCGCCGCCGATGATGGCGATTGATTTTTTCATGGCCCGCTTCATCCCATGGTCCGCTTCATCCCATTGTTATGCTTGAAGCCTAAACCGAGCTTTTCCATATGTAACGTCTGTTCAGTCGCAGGGCAGATCATACCAAGGATCGGTGATGCCAAGAATCGCAACGACAGCTAGTGGATTGAGCGGAACAAAGGAGTCCGATTTGGGATTCCTATATGCTCTGTTGTGTGCGATTCAATGTGATGCGCACAGGAATATCCTTCACCGTCTCCGCCGAAGATCGCTCTCGACTTGAGGCGGTTATTTTTCA
>JAYGED010000140.1:0-5159 GCA_046582565.1 Alphaproteobacteria bacterium | reverse complement strand
GCAATCTCGTATGCCTTCTTATTGGTCGATCCATAACCGTAGTTCTCCATGAGCCAGGCACCGGATTCGGGGGATGACCATGCGTCGATCAGATCATAGGCCGCTTCTTCGTTTTTGACCTTTTTGTGCATGGTGAAACCGGCGATCCAGGTAAACATGCGTTCCTTTGGAACGGCCATTTCGACGGCGATCCCCTGCGCCTTCAGATTGACCAACGAGGCGTTCCAGCCATAAGCGGCAACCACCTCACCAGAGGCCATGGCCTGTTCAAGCTGTGTCGCATCAGACCAGTACATACGAAGCAAATCTCGTTGTTTTGAAGCCATTTTCTTGACCTCCGCCAACTGGTTATCGTCCAGGGTATAGATGTTCGCATAGCCAAGGACGAGGGCCGCGCATTGCACGACGGCATTGGCTGATTCGTAATTGGACAGTCTGCCCTTGTATTTTTCATCGTAAAGGATTCCCCAGGAGGGATCGTCGGCAAAACCTTCATCGACTAGGTCCGTACGATAAATAATCGAGCTGTTGCCGAATTCCGTTGGGATCATATATTGATCGTTGCCATAGCGAACGGAATCATCCAATCGAACGCTTTCGATGATGTCTTCCCAGTTTTTCAATCGGGAGGTGTCGATGGGCTTGATCAGGCCGGCATCCTTGAAGCGCCGAACATTGTAATTACCCGGATGGATCAGGTCGGGCGCCCAGCCGGCTTTCATTTTGGTGAAAGATTCTTCTTCGCTGCCGATGTGACTGATTTCCGGCATGCCGCCATACTTTTCAATATAAGACGTCATCAACTCCTTGGCGTCGTATCCAGACCAGGTGTGATAATGGACTTCGCCAGCCGCATGGGCTGACTTCGGAGCCATCTGGACGACCGAATAGGTGACGCCGAGCGCCGCAAGCGATTTCAGTATATCCCGCCTGTCGAGTAGTAAGTTTGATTGCTTAGACATAACGTTTACTCCCTCCTTGGATTGTGTGTTTTATGATTTGATTGATCAATCTCCGTGCCATTTACTTCCTAGCCACTAAAAGTGGCATCACAGCCTTGCTGGCACTTTTTACATGAGCAATACAAGCCTGCCTTAATGCACCTGCATCGCGTTTTGATGCCGCAACTACGATTTTCGAAATTTCCTTCATCATCGGCCCGGCACGCTCCTTTCTGGACAAAGACTTCCGACGCAACAATGAAATCCGGGCATTCAAGGATTGGATGATTTGCGTGCAGACTTGGTTTTGTGAACCTTCGAAAAGGATTTCATAAAAGTTTTCGATGATGGGGAGGATGACTTTTGGGTCAATATTTTCGGCGGCATTCGCCATTTCCGCCGCCTTGTCTTCCAGGGCTTTGATTTGCTGATCGGTCGCATGAGCGGCGAAAAGCTCGCCGACCAGCCCTTCAAGTGCGGCCCGGACCTGATACAGATTTATCGCATCTTCGACGCTTAGGGATATGACGACCGGCCCTCGGTGCGGCACCATCTCAATCAGATGTTCCGATTCAAGATGGCGCAGAGCCTCGCGAATAGAGGTGCGGCTAACCCCCAGCAAATCACAAAGTTCGCGTTCCTTCAGGTGAGTGCCGGGTTCAAACCGGTTATCAACAATGGCTTGCCTCAGAATATCTGTCGATCTTTGCCGCAGTGTCAGATTCTCGCGCTCTACGAGCAGTGACTCATCCCGTCTTGCCAAAAGATTTTCATCTTCCCTATTTAAGTCAACCATAGGCTAGAAGCGTCCCGATTGTACTTGGCTGAGTTAACCAATGCTCAGATTAACATCTAGATAATTGTATGACAATCATATACTGATACGAAGCCTTGAAAATGATCTCCGGTAGATCGCCCGGGTACGGGACTTGGAAGGGGGAGCTGTCTATTTTGGCCACAGCCGGCATTGTCTCCAAAGTCGGAGCGTTATGGCTCCAATCGCCACGATTCAGGGGCTATATGCTGCTATCTCCGGTACTGGTGTTGATGATTCTGGCCTTGGTATCGCCTCTGTTGCTGTTGGTAGGTCAAAGTTTCACCGTCGAGACCGGCGAGTCACATGAAACCATATTGAGCCTCGCCAATTACCAGACATTTTTCGCCAAACCGCAGTATTTAACGGTTCTATCGCGATCGCTGATTATTTCCACGCTTGTTGCCTTTGCCACCGTATTACTGGCCTACCCGGCGGCCTATTTCATTGCCTTCCATGTGGGTCAAAACAAAGTGAAATGGCTCATCCTGATCACTCTGCCATTTTGGACCAGTTATCTGTTACGGGTCTTCTCCTGGAAACTGATATTGGGCTACAACGGCGTCATAAATTCAGGCTTAAAATGGGTCGGGGTGATTGAGCAGCCCCTGGAATTTTTGCTTTATAACAACAGCGCGGTGGTGCTGACGCTGGCGCATGCCTGGGCTGCTTTCGCCATTTTGCCAATATTCGTATCTTTACAAAAAATCGACAAATCCCTGATCGAAGCGGCTCATGACCTGGGCGAAAACAGTCTGGCGACGTTTTTGCGTGTTACCCTGCCCCTGTCCATGCCCGGTGTTGTCGCGGCTTTGTTGCTGGTTTTCATTCCGACAGTTGGTGACTACGTAACGCCCAAACTCGTCGGCGGCCCGAACGGTATGATGATCGGCAGCCTCGTTCAAGTGGCTTTCGGGCGTTTGGATAACTGGCCGCTCGGGGCCGCCATATCGGTCGTCTCCATGGTCACGGTAACGTTCGTCGTGTGCCTGTTTCTTCTGGGTCTTGATCGCATCAAAAAGTTGGCCGTATGACGGAACGGAAAACTCAAACCGGCGCTCGATGGCTGAAATGGTACACCATTATTTATCTGTGTTTCATCTATTTGCCGGTGCTTTTTCTGCCGTTGTTTTCATTCAACGATGGCATCTATGTCGCCTTCCCCATGAATGGCCTAACCCTGCACTGGTGGCAGGAAATGATCAATCAGCCGGGGATGATTCATGCCTTGTGGAACAGCTTTCGTGTCGCCGTTCCGGTTTCCATATTCAGCACCATACTCGGCATGTGCGCGGCCAAGGCTTTCACTGGCTACAGGCTGATCGGTGAAAAAGTCCTGACCGGTGTTTTTATCCTGCCCCTGGTTATTCCGTTTATTATTCTGGGCATCGCCCTGCTCATCGCCTTCAACAGTTACGGCATCGAGTTGTCATTGCTGTCCGTCGGCATCGGCCACGTCTTGATATGCGTTCCGTTCTCGCTGTTTGTCCTGAAGTCCCGGCTGGAAGGGGCAGACCCGAGCATCGAGGAAGCCGCCCTTGATCTGGGGGAAACCCCCTGGATGACCTTTTGGCGGGTTACCTTTCCCCTGGCCCTGCCCGGTGTCATCGCCAGCCTGCTTCTGACCTTCACTATTTCCTTCGATGAATTTTTGCTGGCCTTGTTCCTGACCGGGAATGAGTCGACCTTGCCCATATATATCTGGAGTCAACTTCGCTTCCCGGCCAAACTTCCGGCGGTTTTAGCGCTCGGCTCGGCTATTCTGATTGCTACGTTCAGCATCGTCATCATTGCCGAATACTTCCGCAGACAGGATACAAACCTGATCAATGAAAGGGTCAATTAAGATGCCCGACCGCGCCTATATATCGATCCAGAATGTGTCCAAGCATTTCGGCTCGATTCATGCCGTCGATCAGGTCAGCCTGGAAATTCAAAAGGGTGAATTTTTCGGCTTGTTGGGGTCATCGGGCTGCGGCAAAACTACACTGCTCCGCATGCTTGCCGGTTTTGAGACGCTCACAATGGGGGAAATCTATATCGATAACGAGGCCACCACCGCGATCCCCCATTACCAGCGCCCGGTCAACATGGTCTTTCAGAGCTATGCCATTTTCCCCCACTTGAACGTTTTTCAGAATATCGCCTTTGGCCTCAGGAAGGATCGCCTGTCGAAGCGGGTGCTGGCGGATCGGGTCAATGAAGCCCTGGCTTTGATCAAGCTCGAAGGCTATGGCAAGCGCGGCGCCAACGAACTTTCTGGTGGTCAGCGCCAGCGTGTCGCCCTGGCCAGGGCCCTGATCAAGAAACCGAAAGTGCTGCTGCTCGATGAACCCCTGGGGGCTCTGGACAAAAAACTTCGCGAACAAATGCAACTGGAATTACGCCAGTTGCAAAAAGGCGTCGGCATTACCTTTGTTTTCGTCACTCATGATCAGGAAGAGGCTCTGAGCATGTCAGACCGGATCGCCGTGATGTCGAATGGCAAGGTCTTGGAAGTCGGTTCGCCGACGGACCTGTACGAGCGCCCGACCAACCGCTTCGTCGCCAGTTTTCTCGGCGCCATGAATCTGATGGAAGGTGAAATCAAGTCGCGTCGTGGGACGGCTTGTGTCGTTGAGACGGACCGCCTGGGCCTCCTCCAAGCGGACGCCCGTGGCCAGGATTTTGCACCCGGAGAAAAAATCAGCGTCGGCATTCGTCCCGAAAATATCAGCATCCTCCCTGCCACCTCGGCAGACGTAGACCCTGAAGAAAGCCAGACTGTCCAGGGGGTTATCACCAATATGGCGTACCTGGGGGATCGCTCTCACATTTATGTGACAATTCCAACAAGTCCGGAGCCGCTTCTGGTGGCGAGGCAAAATCTCGACGGCGTCGCGGCCAATTTGGGATCAACCGATGCCGATATTTTCCTCTCCTGGTCACCGTCTTCGGTGTTGTTGTTGAAGACAAGCAGCGCGTACCCTCCGGACAATTCTTGAATTCAAAAGGCCCGTGATTTTGCCTCACACACTTCTTCGACGGTCTCCAGAACCATATATTGACTGCCGATGGCGCATCTGATCTGGATACCGCACGCCATCCGCTTTTGAAAGCCCCGTGCCATGCGTGATGATTTACGCGACGCGTTGTCGGCTGTCACAGCACCGATCGATACGGCCGCAACCCTGCCGCCCGCAGTTTACGTGGATGCATCGGTAGCCGAGCTTGAACGTGATGCGGTGTTCCGCACATCATGGGTTGAGGTCGGCCGGTCGGGATGGTCAGCCCCCCTTGAGAGGTCCAGTTTGAATGTTAGTGCATGATCGGCTTTTGGTCTAATGGCACGATGGTCTCTGGAGCCGGTGGGCGATATCCCAACGCACTGTGCGGCCTCTTCGTGTTGTAGTGTTTCCTCCATT
>JAYGED010000113.1:0-1661 GCA_046582565.1 Alphaproteobacteria bacterium | reverse complement strand
CCATGATGCGCCGCCTCAAGCTCTGGCCCCTGCTCGACGGCGCTCGGGGCCGCCCGCCTGCCGATGTGGAGGCCGCCGCCCTGGCCGCCAGCAATATCAGCCGTCTTGCCGTCGCCATGGGAAACCGCCTGGTCGAACTCGATGTGAACCCTCTGATCGTCGGCGCCAAAGGCCAAGGCGCCACCGCCGTCGACGGCCGCGCCACACTCTCTGATAGCGAGGACCAACCATGACTGATCAAGCCGTTTCCTATCATGTGGAGGGCGATATCGCCGTCATCACCCTGGAGCGCCCCGAGGTTCGCAACGCCATTAACGAGGCCATGGTCGTCGGCCTCGAAGCGGCCTGGCGGCGACTGGAGGAGGGCGATCAGCGCGTCGCTGTTCTGGCCGCGCGCGGCGATGATTTCTCGGTCGGCCTCGACCTCAAGGCGCCGCCCGCCGACATGTGGCGCTGTGTTCCCGGCGTCGGCGTCCCCGTCACCAAACCGATCATCGCGGCAACCCGCGGCTGGTGTGTCGGCGGCGGCCTGATCTTCATGCAGATGAGCGATCTCTGCGTTGCCGCAAAGAGTACGCGGTTTCTCTACCCCGAGGCCAAGGTTGGCATCACCGGCGGGTTGATCACCGGCCTGGCGGCGCGCATCCCGGCCAAGATCGCCATGGAACTGATGCTGCTCGGCGAGGTCATGGAAGCGAGCCGGGCCTATGCGGTGGGCATGATCAACCGGGTGGTCGAGGACGGCGAGGAACTCGAAGCCGCCAAGACCATGGCGAAGACCATCGCCGGCTATGCGCCGCTGGTGATCACGGCGCTCAAGGAACTGGTCACCGAGATGACGCCCCAAAGCGGGCCCGACAGGTCTTACCGGACCAAACGCCTGCTCGACCGCATCGCCAAAAGCGACGATTTTAAGGAAGGTGTCGCCGCCTTCGCTGAAAAACGCCCGCCTGATTTTAAGGGAAGCTGACGCAACATCGTGGACGCTGCCGCAGCGCACCTTTGATGCTGATCTCGATCGCCCTATCTGGTTTTCTGTTAACCAAATATTAATAATAATTACCTACTAATGAATCGACACACTACAATTCTTTATGGGGACTCGGGGCTAAGGATTGAATGAACCATGATGGTGAATTCTGGCCGACGGCTATTGTCTCGAAAACCGGGCAAATTATGTAGCCTGGACGGTGTAGCGTCATGATATGGCAATCGTCGTTGCTGATGGAGCTTATCGACGCGGCCATCTTTCTGGCCGCCCTGGCGGTTCTGGTGGTGTTCTACAACCACCGGCGTGCGATCAGTTCGCTCCACCTCAGTGTACAGGCCGCCACCGGCGAGCAGCTCTTCAAAATGCTCAATGCCGGGCGCATCGACGTCGCCGTCTACGCGCGCTGGTCGGGGCTTCAGTTGGTGCGGAATCTGGGTCTCGAGGATATCCGCGATGCCGACCCGCCGTTCGCCACGAAGGACGGCTTCGCGTATCTGCACAACAGCCATGCGAAGCTCATCCCCAAGGCTGGTCAGCCCCCCTTGAGAGGTCCAGTTTGAATGTTAGTGCATGATCGGCTTTTGGTCTAATGGCACGATGGTCTCTGGAGCCGGTGGGCGATATCCCAACGCACTGTGCGGCCTCTTCGTGTTGTAGTGTTTCCTCCATT
>JAYGED010000304.1:0-3677 GCA_046582565.1 Alphaproteobacteria bacterium | reverse complement strand
CCTGCCGTAGCTTGGTGACGATCTCTTCCGGTCTGTGTCGTTTGATTCCCATGTCTTGATCCTCCTCTACTAACTATAGGGATGGACCAACTCATGGGGGGAAGACCAAGCTCAAAGACGGGCGCTGGTTGCTGTGCAGCGAGCGGAAAACGTCGGATGGAGGCACCGTCGGCATTCGCACGGACATCACGCATGTGAAGCATACGGAGGAAGCCATTCGCACACGGGACGCCTGGCTTAAGGGAATTTTGGAAAACACGCCCCTGGAGATCGTCCTCAAGGATACCGAGGGCAGGATCATGGCGGTAAGCGAGAATGTCGCGGCGGAGGCGGGGCTGTCGCGGGAAGATTATATCGGGCGCTCGCCGGCGGATTTTCTGCCGGCGGATATCGCCGAGATTTATATGAAGGCCGATCGGGAAGTCATGAAACACGGCCGGCTGGTGCAGCAGGAGGTGATCGAGAAAAACCAAGACGGCTCGCTTCGCCATATGCTCAACGCGAATTTCCCGCTCAAGGATGATGCGGGTAAAACAATCGGTATCTGTAGCCTGACCACCGACGTGACCGAGATGAAAGATGTTCAGGCCCAGCTTCATCAGGCCCAGAAGATGGAAGCGGTTGGCCAGTTGACCGGCGGTATCGCTCATGACTTCAATAATCTGCTCGCCATCGTCATGGGTAATCTCGAGTTGATTGACAGCGAGATTACAAAGGACGCCGCTCTGGGGGATTACCTCAAGGCCGCCTTCAGCGCCGCCGACGATGCCGCAACGCTGACCCAACGTCTGCTCGCCTTCTCACGAAATCAGCCTCTGACGCCGAGAGCCGCCGACATGAACGCCCTGGTGCAGAGGATGTTTGTCCTTATCGGGCGGACCATGGACGATTCCATTGTTGTTAAATGCGACTTCACGGATGATTTGGCGCCGGTTTCCATCGATTTCGGCCAGCTTGAGAACGCGCTCCTCAATTTGGTGGTGAACGCGCGGGACGCCATGCCCAAGGGTGGAGAGATTTTCATCTCAACCAACAGCCTGACTGTCGATCAAGGGATCGAGGGTGATGTTCTGCAGATAGCGCCGGGGAATTACATATCCCTGACGGTGCGCGATACGGGTGACGGCATGCCACCGGATGTTCTGGAACATGTTTTCGAGCCGTTTTTCACCACCAAGGAAGTTGGCGAAGGCAGTGGTCTCAGCCTCAGTATGGTATTCGGCTTCGTCAAGCAGTCCGGCGAGCATGTGAAAATCCAAAGCCAAGAGGGCAAGGGCACGACGGTGACGCTTTATCTGCCGACCAGCACGGCGGAAATTTCTCCTCAAGAATTCCCGGACAGCGAAATCGATATTCAAAGCGCCCTCGATAATCCGGGAGGCGGTGAACCATACTTTTTGTCGAAGATGATGAACGGATTCTCGAGCTTATCGTCGATCAATTAACCGACTTGGGATACAAGGTCCATCATGCAAGTGATGGTAAAACCGCCCTCAACATTCTGGAAAAAACCGCTGAAATCGACTTGTTGCTGACCGACGTCAAGATGCCGGGCGGTATGAATGGAGCAGAACTCGCCCACGCGGCACGGGCTCGCAGGCCCTCTCTTCCGGTGCTCTACGCATCGGGGTATTCGGCGGATACCCTGCGGAAGAATGAACAGCTTGAAGACAATGCTCAATTGATTGAGAAACCTTTTAAACGGCACGAACTAGCCGCCAAGATCGCGTCTATGCTGTCGTAAGGAGATTGGGATTGACCATGATTAACTCAGGGAAAAAGTGACATGGCTGCGGAACGATTACTGGTTGTTGATGACGAGCCGCGGTTTCGCGATTTTGTGAAGAACGTCGCGGTTAAATCCGGCTTCGAGGTCGAATGTGCGAGGGATAAGCACGAGTTTAAGACGCTGTGTGAATCCACTGAACCCGATGTGGTTGTTCTCGATATCGTGATGCCTGATATCGACGGCGTTGAACTCGTTCAATGGATTGCTGAGCGCGGCATACAACTGCATCTCGTCATCGTCACCGGCTTCGCGCACAATTATGCGGACCTCGCCAAGAAGCTGGTCGAGGCCAAGGGCCTGCTATCGGTGAGAACGCTTACCAAGCCGGTGAGAATGGCCGATCTGCAACAGGCAATTATCCGCAGCACCTAATCTTTGTTACTCGGGCTCGCCCTTCGCATCGTCCAGAACCGCCTCGCGTAGTTCCGATACGGCGTTGGCGTGGCCGTCGAAGCCTTCATAGGTGGCGAGAACACGGGCCTGTTTGGCCAGGGCGCCATATCCATCTTTCGTCACATAGGCGACCGAGGTGGATTTCATATAATCAGATACTGACAGGGGTGACGCTGTCTTGGCGGCGCCCGATGTGGGCAGCACGGCGTTGGGTCCGAGCACAAAATTACCAAGCGTAAGCGGGGTGTGTTCGCCGAGCAGAATTTCGCCGGCATTGACGATCTTCTCTAGATAAGCAAAAGGCTCTTTGCTCAGTATCTCGAGATGCTCGGGCGCGTAGTCGTTGACGAAGGCAATCGCCGCATCCATATCGGGCGCCAGCACGACGCCGCCCTGGCCGCCGCCAAGGACCGTCGATGAGAAGGCAACCCGTTCAGCGCCCATATGTTGCCAATATTCCACTATGGCCGTACGCGCCGCTTCGGCGACTTCGCGGCTGTCAGTCACCAGATAGGCCGAGGAATCGGGGCCGTGCTCGGATTCGATGATGATATCCAGGGCGGCGATGCGCGGATTGGCCGAGGCATCGGCGAGCACGATGGATTCGCTCGGCCCGGCCGGCGTGCCGGGATCGATAATATCAGCCAGCAGGCGTTTCGCCGCCATCAGATAGGGGCTTCCCGGGCCGACGATCTTGTCGAATTTGGGCACGGTCCGGGTGCCGTAGGCAACCGCCGCCACGGCCTGGGCGCCGCCGCATTTGTATACATCACGCACCCCGGCGAGGCGCGCCGCGACCAGGGTGGCGTCGTCAATCTTGGCGTCGGGGCCGGGTGGGGTGACCACGGCGATCCGTTGCACGCCGGCAACCACCGCGGGGATCGTTGTCATCATCAGCACACTGGGAAACGAGCCCTTGCCCCGGGGTACGTAACAGGCGACCGATGGGATCGGGCCAAAGCGCTCACCGACGAAGGCGCCGGGGCGGATTTCGTGAAACCCCAGCCCCCTGGGCATTTGGCCTTGATGGAAGCATCGGATGTTGTCGACGGCATATTCGATGGCCTCGATCACCGACGGATCGAGGGTTTCGAAAGCCTCGTCGAAATCCGCCTCGGTCGCTGCAATGTCGTCGGAGCGGAGCGGCGCGCCGTCGAATTCAAGGGCGAAGCGGGCCAGCGCCTCATCACCGTCGGCGCGCACGGCTTCGATGATCGGCTTGACTCGCTCGATGACATCGCCAAGGTCGGCGGCGTCCCTGGCGAGGAGGGCGTTGCGCTGATCGTCATCGAGTTTAGCGAGTTCGTGAAGGCTGACTTGGGACAAGGATTGGAGCTCCAATATCGGGGATGTGGATCGTTATCTAGGGTCAGGACTCATTGATTGATCCAGAAGATGACGATAGCAGCGATACAGATGGCTGAGAAGAAGGTGTGTGCGCAGCGGTCATAGCGGGTATGGATGCGCCGCCAGTCCTTGAGTTTTCCGAACATAT
>JAYGED010000288.1:0-2822 GCA_046582565.1 Alphaproteobacteria bacterium | reverse complement strand
GCACTTCAACCTGCCGTAGCTTGGTGACGATCTCTTCCGGTCTGTGTCGTTTGATTCCCATGTCTTGATCCTCCTCTACTAACTATAGGGATGGACCAACTCATGGGGGGAAGACCAGGTCAGCGGAAGCGGGCAGCAAGGCCCGCTTCCGTCAACACGGTGGCTAATTATTCAATCATGCCGATTTCTTTGTAGTATCTCTCAGCACCTGGGTGCAGCGGAATAAGCACACCCAAAAGCGCAGTTTCTACAGTAATGTATTTGCCTTTGGCATGGCCTTTGTCGAGCAGGCCGCGAGTTTTCTTGCTCCACAAGGCCTTGGTGATGCCGTAGATGAGTTCGGCATCCTGATCGATGGAGGTCACGAACTGGCCGTTAACGGCAAGCGTTTGCGTGTCGTATGTGATATTCTCATAACCACCGGCCGGGATCATCGATTTCACATAGTAAGGAATGAAGCTGTTGATTTCTTTGATCTCGTCCTCGGAGAACGAATACAGATCGAACCCCTTGGTTGAACCCAATTGAATGAGCGCTGCGAAAGGCCAGCCACCGGCATAGAAGAAGGCGTCCAACTGACCATCGGCGAGACGCTGGGTGCTTTGGCTCAGGCCCAACTCAGACTGTTTGGCATCGATCTTGTAGTGATCGAGAATCATTTTCACCGAAACTTGGGTCCCGGAACCAGCCGCCGCAACACCAACGCGCAGGCCCTTCAGGTCTTTCAGGCTGTTCAGCTTAATGCCCTTGGCCAACACCAGATGCATGTCTTCCGGATAGAGATTGGCGATGACACGGATCTTGTCTTTTTTGTGGCCGACGAATTTGCCGGTGCCTTCGTAGCCCTGGGTAACGCTTTGCGCGCCGGCCAGGCCAGCGTCAAGCGAACCTGACTGAATGGCGTTCATGTTGGCGACAGAGGCGTTGGTCGAAACAGCAATAGCGACCAGACCCGGTACACCACAGGTTCCACCCTCGTCACATGAGCGTGAGCCCGGAGGGCTTGAGATGGCGTTGGCGATCAGGCCGCCAATCGGGAAGTAGGTTCCGCCGGCACCACCGGTGCCAATGCGAAAGAACTTCATTTCCTGGGCCTGGGCGACGCCGCCGACCAGGGTAAGCCCTGCGATTGCAGCGGCTAATAGTTTTGCTTTGAACTTCATATTTACTCTCCTGTTGATGGTTGACTTGGTCGTGCTCCCTTTGCCCGCGTTCTTTTCCGCGCGGCAATGGGTTTTTCTCAGAGGGTGGGCTGGCTTTTGACCATGAACCTCCTCCGGAGAAAGGCTAGGGCAAGATGCCCAGTTTGTGATGGTATTTGTATTCTCACCGTTTCGAAAGTCCCCCCAAACGGTCTTTCATTTCATACCATAACAACGCTGCAGGAAGGAACCATGGGTTTCCTGAATAAAATGGAACTGCTTTCGGGGGAGGGGCTGAAAATACGGTGTCGGCTTTTTCATCGCCAATGAGCTTAAATCCAAGCTTCGATCCGATCCACCATGCCCAGACGACCCCGGAACCACAAAAGCCAGTTGCGTAGTGAACCCCGTTATGCTCAAACATTCGGGGTAGAAAATCGCGGTTAAAGGCTACGAAACCGTTCCAAGTATGGCTCAGTGACACATTCGCAAGATCAGGGAAAATTTCGACCAGATCACATCGCAGTCCCTCGGCGATCTTTTTTTCCCCACCACCCCACGCGCCTTCACGGCCGCCAATCAGAATTCGTGTGCCGTCAGGAGAAGGACGGAAATAATGGAACAGCTGTCGGGTTTCCCCAAGCATCCGGCGCGTCGGTATCAAGCGGTCCATAACCTTCGGATCAAGGGGCTCTGTTGCGATTATGCGGCTGGACACGGGGATCAACCGACGGCGCAGCCAGGGATCTGCATCGTCGGTATACCCATTGGTTGCGACAACCAGATGCCCAGCCTTGACTCGCCCACGTGACGTATCAATTTCAATTCCGCTGCCATGCGGGCGGTGGCCGCTAACTTGTGTTTCGCCATGTACGACCGCGCCCGCATTGATAACCAACTCTAGGATTCCGGCATGAAACTTGGCCGGATGCAGTCCCGCAAGATCCGGGCGCGCCATGCCTCCGTGATACAGGTCGCTACCTATTTCACGGTGCTGTTCTGATTTTGGAACCATCTCGGCGCCAACATTCAGATGTTTGTTAAGAAGGTCTGCCTCTCGCCCCTGAGCGTCATAGTGCGACGCCTTCATAGCGCCGACAAAACGCCCGACCGGCTGGTAATCACAGTTAATATTTTCGGTTTCCAGGAAATCAGCCAGACCTTGGCGTGCCGTTTTGCCTTCATCATAGATACGCAGCGCCATCTCAAGTCCCATGGTCTCGATCATCTGGCCAAAACTCATGTGAATATTGCCGCTGGCCAGGCCGCCGTTGCGGGTTGACGCGCCTTCGCCCGGTCTCTGCTTGTCAAACACCTGCACCGAGCGACCGGCCCGGGCAAGGACAAGTGCTGCGGACAATCCAGCATACCCAGCACCAATGATGGCAACGTCACAGGTTTGCTCAAGCACCGTGTCTGGCAACGTGCTGGGTGCCGCCGCTTCCCACCAGTACGGATGAGTACTCAAACCGTCTATCATATAATTTTAGTCCTCCCCATGGAATTGTCAGTCCAGTGGCGATCCAGCAATACCTCGGCCGACGTTTCCTCGTGGAATGACTATAGGGAGATGTAGTAAATAAAACAAAGGGGCTGACATAGATAAGCTCGAAGTAATCACATTATGGCCCATTGCGTTAGAACCTTCAACAGATTAGCTGTAGGCCGGTAGTTGAAGCG
>JAYGED010000247.1:0-34952 GCA_046582565.1 Alphaproteobacteria bacterium | reverse complement strand
AGATCGGCGCCACGGAAAAGGGCGGCGTCTGCCGCCTGGCCTTGACCGATCTCTGCAAGGAGAGTCGCGATCTGTTCATCAAATGGTGCGAGGAGGCGGGCTGCACCATCAAGGTCGACAAGATGGGCAATATCTTCGCGCGCCGGGCCGGGCGCAACAACGACCTGGCTCCGGTGGTCACCGGCAGCCACCTCGACAGCCAGCCCACCGGCGGGCGTTTCGACGGCGTCTATGGGGTGCTCTCCGGCCTCGAAGTACTGCGCACCATGAACGATCTCGGCATCGAGACCGAGCGGCCCTTCGAGGTCGCGGTCTGGACCAACGAGGAGGGCAGCCGTTTTGCTCCGGCCATGGTCGCCTCTGGCGTGTTCGCCGGGATCTATGATCTCGAATACGGCCTGAGCCGCGCCGATTCCGATGGCAAGACCATGGGTGAAGAGCTCTCACGTATCGGCTATGCCGGCACCGAGGAGGTCGGCGGGCGCGATATCCACGCCTATTTCGAAGCCCATATCGAACAGGGACCGATCCTTGAGGACGAGGAAATCACCATCGGCGTGGTGACCGACGCTCAGGGCCAACGCTGGTATGAATTAACCATCACCGGCGTCGAATCCCACGCCGGGCCGACCCCCATGCGAATTCGTAAAGACGCCCTGCTCGGCGCCTCGCGCATCGTCGAGGCGGTCAACCGGATCGGCCTGGATAATGCGCCGGTGGCCTGTGCCACTGTCGGCATGATGGAGGTCTATCCCAATTCGCGGAACGTGATCCCCGGCCGGGTCTTTCTGGCCATCGATTTCCGCCATCCCGACGATGACGTGCTGGCCGGTATGGACGCCGCCATGCGCAAGCAAGTGCAGGCCATTTGCGACGATATCGGCCTCGAGCTCGAAATCGAGCAGATTTTCTATTACGCGCCGGTCCATTTCGAGGAGAGCTGCGTCAATGCGGTGCGCCAGGGTGCCGTGGCCTGCGAATATTCCATGCGCGAGATCGTCTCCGGCGCCGGTCACGACGCCTGTTTTATGGCCGCTGTGGCGCCCAGCGCGATGATCTTCATCCCCTGCGTCGATGGTATCAGCCACAACGAAGTCGAGGACGCCAAGCCCGAATGGGTGACGGCGGGCTGTGATGTTTTGCTGCACGCCATCCTCGATCGGGTCGAAGAGGCCACTTGATCGCTTAGGCATTGATGCCATGACCGGGGATAGCGCCGTCGTCGAGGCCAAGGGTATCGGTTTGATCTTCGAGACCGCCGATGCGCCGGTCCATGCCATCACCGACAAGGCCGGCTTGATGTAGCCGTGCCGTCTAGAACCGATGGGGCGGCGCCGGTCTGCGGCGCCGCCCCGACGAACGCAGCATTCTCTGATCGATCGCTCTATCGATCGGAGAAGCAAGCGAGCAACGCGAGCCGCCGGATGCCCGGCGAAGCCTCAGCCTTGTGTAGACATAGGTTTGGGCAAGTGAACGCAGTTTGATCGTGTGAACACGGTCAAACGTAAAAGATAAGGAGAAATCGCATGTCGATCTTGATCAGAGGCGGAACCGTGATAACCGCCGACCAGTCCTTCCGCGCCGATGTGGCGACCACAGACGGCAAGATCACGGCGATTGGCGAGAACCTCGAGGCCTCGGCGGGGGTCGAGGTGATCGATGCCGGCGGCTGCTACATTGTGCCCGGCGGGATCGATCCCCACACCCATATGGAACTCCCCTTCATGGGCACGGTGGCGTCGGAGGATTTCTTCTCGGGCACCACCGCCGGCATGGTCGGCGGCACCACCATGATCATCGATTTTGTCATCCCCGGCCCCCAGCAGGACGTCATGGAGGCCTATCACACCTGGCGCGGCTGGGCCGAGAAGGCGGCGGGGGACTATTCCTTCCATGTGGCCATCACCTGGTGGGACGAGACCGTCAAAAAAGCCATGGGCACCCTGACCCGCGATCACGGGGTCAACAGCTTCAAGCATTTCATGGCCTATAAGGGCGCCATCATGGCCGACGACGAAATCTTGGTGAACAGCTTCACCCGGGCCCGCGAACTGGGCGCCATCTGCACGGTCCATGCGGAGAACGGCGAGCTGGTCGCCCATTTGCAACAGAAGATGATGGACGCCGGCATCACCGGGCCGGAAGGCCACCCCCTCTCTCGGCCGCCCGAGGTCGAGGGCGAGGCCGCTGCCCGCGCCATCCGTATCGCCGAGGTGCTCGATGTGCCGCTCTATATTGTGCACAACTCCTGCATCGAATCCCTGGAGGCGATCTCCCGGGCGCGACGCGACGGCCAGCGGGTGTTCGGCGAGGTGCTGGCCGGCCATCTGCTGGTCGATGACAGCGTCTATCGCAACCCCGATTGGGATTTCGCGGCGGCCCATGTGATGAGCCCGCCGTTCCGCCCGAAGAAGCACCAGGAAGCCCTGTGGCGCGGTATCCAGGCCGGTATGCTGCAGACCACGGCGACCGATCACTGCTGTTTCTGCGCCCCGCAAAAACGCGCCGGACACAATAATTTCACGCAGATTCCCAACGGCACCGGCGGCGTCGAGGACCGCATGCATGTGTTGTGGCATCACGGCGTCAACTCGGGCCGGCTGACGCCCAACGAGTTCGTCGCTATCACCTCAACCAATGCTGCGAAGATCTTCAATATCTACCCGCGCAAGGGCTCGATTTCGGTCGGCGCCGACGCCGATATCGCGATCTGGGACCCGGAGCGTTCGCGGACCATATCTGTCAACGAGCATCACCAGACCATCGACACCAACATCTTCGAGGGCATGACGGTGAAGGGCATCAACACCACCACCATCAGCCAGGGCAAGATCGTCTATCAGGACGGCGATGTGCGCACGGAGAGGGGCGTCGGGCGCTATATCGACCGGCCGGTCTTCGCCCCCTACTACGCGGCCATGGAACGCCAGCGCGAGGCCAATGTGCCGAGCGCCGTGGATCGCTCGGGAAGCTGAATGACCCCGAGCGCGACATGACACAGTGGGCCTATCTGTTGATGGCCATCGCGGCGGGCGCCTGCCTGCCGCTCCAGGTCGGTGTCAACAGCACCCTGGCGCGCGGCCTGGAAAATCCCATCAGCGCCGCCCTGGTCTCCTTCGCGGTGGGGACCTGTGTGCTGCTCGCCTTTGTATTGATCATGCGCTTGCCGCTCCCCGGGTTCAGCCGGGCGGCCGCCATGCCTTGGTGGATCTGGATCAGCGGTGGCTTCCTGGGCGCCTATTTCGTCAGCGCCACGGTTTATCTCGCCCCCCGTACGGGCGCGACGGTGCTGTTCATGACCATCATCACCGGTCAGTTGCTGTTCGCCCTGCTGCTCGAATCCAAGGGCTTCATGGGTTTTCCTGAACGCTCGCTCAGCCCGGGTCGCATCGCCGGCATCGCCCTGATGATCGCCGGGGTTTATCTGACCCGCAGGTTCTAAGATTTAACGACATCCGCAGTGTCCGCCCCTTGATAAGGAGATCGCCCCATGTTTACCACCCGCCCGGAAATCGTCGGCACCTTCGGCGTCGTCGCCTCGACCCACTGGCTGGCCACCACGGCCGGCATGGTGACAAGGCATGATCGCACCAGGGGGGAGGAATGACCGTGACGACAGAGATTTCAGCGGCTGAATTTGCCGAACGGCGGGCGAAGGCGACAGCGGCGGCCCGCGCCCGCGGCCTCAAGGGCCTGCTGGTCTGCTCGCGCGGCGGCGGCTCAACCGACCGCTACGGCGATGTCATGTACCTGACAAACTTCTACACGGCCTTTCCCTACATCCCCGACCGCGCGCCCGACTGGACGGTGCGGGCCCACGCCTTCGTTCTGCTGCCGGTGGACGGCGCGGAAGCGCTGGTCGCCGACGTGGCGGTCAAGGGCGACGCGCATGTGCCGATCGACGACATCGTTGTCGCCGCCGACATGATAGAAGCGCTGGTGGCTGAGCTTAAGGCCCGGGGCATGGCCGAAGGCGAGGTTGGCATCGTCGGCGCGGACGTCTTGACCTGGGGCGCCCATCAGGCATTGACGGCTGAATTGCCCGCTCTCAACCTGACCGACGCCGGTGATATCCTCGAGACCCTGCGGATGGTCAAATCGCCCGGCGAGATCGAGTTGCTGCGCCATTCCTCGGCCCTCGGCTCGCGCGCCACCGACGCCATGATCGAGGCCGCCAAACCGGGCGTCACCCACGGCGACGTCATGCTCGCCGGACTAGGCGTTCTGGTTCCCGCCGGTGGCATGCTCTACAATTCCTTCATGAGCTCGGGCCGGGGCGGCGCCAACGCCGCCGCCGTGGGCGGTATTTTCCCGACCTACGGCGCCGACGAGCCGCTGTCCGACGGCCAGTGGTTCCACGTCGGCCTGTCGGGCGTTGTCGGCGGCTATTATTTCGATCACGCCCGTTCGGTATCCATCGGCGACCCGACGCCCCAGCAGATAGAAGCCTATGAAGCGCCCATCGCCGCGGTTCAGGCAGGCATCGCCGCTATCGTTCCGGGCGCCAAGGCGTCCGACGTAGCACTTGCCGGCCGTCGGGCGCTGGAGGCCTGCGGCTTCGAACTCGAGGGCGGCTTCCTGGGCTTCGGCCACGGCATCGGCTTGGGCTGGGACGCGCCCTGGCTGATCCCCGACGATCACACGCCGCTGGTGCCCGGCATGGTGCTCTGCGTCGAACGCAGCGTGCGCCACAACGGCTATTACGGTGATTTCGAGGAGACTGTTCTGGTCACCGACACGGGCGTCGAGCTGCTGACCGACGCGGTGGTCCGCCGCTGGTGATGTCTTGATCTAGTGGTTTTTCGTCAGAAACAATCCCTGGTGAGGACGAAGTTCAGCCTTTACGGGACGGCCGCTCGCCAACCGGCCCACCGGCATTTTTCCATGCCTTAAACCCACCTTCGATATGCGCAACATGGGGCATGCCCATTTCAAGAACGGCCTTCGTGGCCAGCGCTGACCGCCACGCCGACTGACAATAGAAAACAAAATGCTTGCCGGAAGCGAAGATCTCCTTGTGGTAGGGGCTCTCTGGGTCAACCCAGAATTCCAGCATTCCGCGAGACGCGTGAAAGGCCCCTGGAATCATCCCTTCACGCTCCAGTTCGCGGACATCCCTGATATCGACAAACACAACATCTTCATTCTTATGCCGGGCGATTGCGGCGTCGGTCGGCAGCGTCTCGACAATCGCCATGGCTTCGGCGACAAGCTCTTTCACGCCTTTTTTAAGTTCCATCATGTCGCTCCCTACTTGGTGCCGTAAATCCGGTCGCCCGCGTCGCCCAGGCCGGGCAGGATATAGCCGTGGTCGTTGAGTTTGCGGTCGATGGCGGCGGTGAAGATGGGCACGTCGGGATGGGCCGCTGAAAACACCTTGGCGCCCTCGGGGGCGGTCAGCAGGCAGACGAATTTGATGTTGACGGCGCCGGCGTCCTTGACCTGCTGGACCGCCGCCACGGCTGAATTGCCGGTCGCCAGCATAGGGTCGACGACGATGCAGAGGCGGTCTTCGATGGCGCGTGGCAGTTTCTTGTAATATTCCACCGGCCGCAGGGTCTCGGGGTCGCGATACAGCCCCACATGGCCGACCCGCGCCGAGGGCACCAGGTCGAGCATGCCTTCGAGCAGGCCGTTGCCGGCGCGCAGGATCGAGATGAAGCAGAGCTTCTTGCCGGCCAGCTTAGGCGATTGAATGGTCTCCATCGGCGTGGTGATCTGCACCAGGTCCATGGGCAGATCGCGCAGCACCTCATAGGTCATCAAATGGGCGATCTCGCGAAGCAGCTGGCGAAACACCGCCGCCGCTGTGGTCTTGTCGCGCATCAGGGTCAGCTTATGCTGGATCAGGGGATGGTCGATCAGAGTGAGGTCTGCCTGGGGTGAATCCGTTGTCATGTCTGTGTGCTCATAGTTCTCTAGGGGGCCGGTACCCGATTGAGGGGGCTTCCGGCAAAGTACCCCGCCAGGGCGTCGATTGCGAGGTCGAGAATGGCGGCGATGGCCTGGGGCGTCGAATAGCCCATATGCGGCGATAGAACCACGTTATCCAGCGTCAGCAGGGCGTGGCCCGGGGGCAGGGGTTCCTCGCCGTAGACATCGAGCCCGGCCGCCGCCAGGCGTCCGTCGCCGAGGCGCTCGATCATCGCGTCTTCATCCACCAGATCGGCCCGCGCGGTGTTGATCAGCACGGCGTCCGGCTGCATCAGGTCGAGCCTGGGACCGTCGAGCATATGCTGTGTCTCGGCCGTGGCGGGGGCATGCAGCGAGACCACGTCGCTTCGCGCCAGCAGGTCATCGAGATCGCAAAAGGCTATCCCCGGATGGCTTGCCGGGTTGCGTGTCCAGGCAAGCACCGTCATGCCCAGCGCCCGGCCCAGCTCGGCCATGCGCGCGCCGATGCCGCCGTAGCCGACAATGCCCAGGGTCCGGCCGCGAAGTTCGAAGCCCGTCCGCGACTGATCCCACTGGCCGGCGCGCAGGGCGCTGTCCAGGCGCGGCACCTGGCGCGCCACCGCCAGCAACAGGGCCAGGGCATGCTCGGCCACGGCGTTGTCCGCATAGCCCGGCGTGTTGCAGACGGTGACGCCGAGGGCTTGCGCCTGATCGAGATCGACGAAGCTGCCCACGCCGATGCCGGTGAAGGCGATAATCTCCAGGGGCGGCGCCGCGGCGGCCATGACCGTGGCCGGTAAGCCCCAGCCGCTCAACAGGCCGGCGGCGCCGTCGATACGCGAGAGCAAGTCCGCGTCATCCTTGGGCTGGCCGTGATGCACGGTGAATTTGCCCAGGGCTTCGATGCGGGCCAGGCGCGGCCCCGTTATGAGCGCCGCCATATCGCCGTCGGCGTCGGGATAGACGATTAAACGATCCTTGGTCATGAGCAGACCATGGCATCGCAAAGGCGGATGAGCAATACTGCGCGCATCATGCGCAGCTATTGGTTACAGCAAGCTCTATCCCGGGAAGGCGAAGACGACACAGCCCCCCTCACCGGCGAGCTGTCCGTCGATGTCTGTATCGTCGGCGGCGGCTTCACCGGCCTGTGGACGGCGTTGCGCATCAAGGCTCTGGAGCCGGCCCTGGATGTGGTGATTATCGAGCGCGACATCTGCGGCGGCGGCGCCAGCGGCCGCAACGGCGGCTTCTGCATGAGCTGGATGTCCAAGGCGGCGACGGTTCTCAAGATATGCGGCGCCCAGGAGGGCTCGACCCTGCTGCGGGCTTCGCAGCTCGCGGTCAGCGAGATCGGCGGCTTTTGCCGGGATCACGGCATCGACGCCCAATTCCGCCACGACGGCTGGCTCTGGACCGCCTCGAACCGGGCCCAGATGGACGCCTGGTCGGATACGGTCGAGGCCCTCGACAAACTCGGCCTGCATCCTTTCGAAGCCGTGTCGAGCGAGGCCATGGCCGAGCGCACCGGTTCCGCCCGCCACAGGGGCGGGGTGTTCGAGATCAGCGTGGCGACCCTGCAACCGGCGTTGCTCGCCCGGGGTCTGCGCCGCGCCGCTCTGGCCCAAGGCGTGCGCATTTTCGAGAAATCGCCGATGATGGAGCTGGTGCGCGAGCCCCGTCCCGGGGTCAAGACCAGACGCGGCGCGGTGCGTGCCGATTGCGTTGTTCTGGCGCTCAATGCCTGGGCCCATGAGCTGCCCGAATTCCGCCGCACGATCCTACCCGTCGCCGTCGATGCTCTGATCACCGAACCGGCGCCCGAGCGCCTCGCCTATCTCGGCCTGGACAACGGCACCGCGATTTCGGATTCGCGCATCATGGTGAATTACTACCGCAGCACTATCGACGGCCGCTTGAGCTGGGGCCGGGGCGGTAGTGCCATCCCCTTCGCCGGCCGTCTGGGAAGCCGCTTCGACGGTCCCACGCCGTGCCGGGAGATGTTGCGCGGTACTCTGGAGAGCTTCTATCCGAGCCTCGCCGATGTGCCCATTGCGGCGGCCTGGCGCGGGCCGGCGACGCGCACCGCTACCGGTCTTCCGTTCTTCGGCCGCTTGCCGCGCTGCCCGGCGGTTGTCTACGGCCACGGCTATACCGGCAACGGCGTCGGGCCGTCCTATCTGGGGGGGCGTATCCTTGCCTCCCTGGCCCTCGGTCTCGACGACGAATGGTCCAACAACGGCTTCACAACCGGGCCCCACGGCGCCTTCCCGCCCGAGCCGTTCCGCTATATCGGCGGTAATCTGGTGCGCCGCGCTGTCCTGCGCAGGGACCATGCCGAGGATCAGGGACGCACCCCGTCACGCATCGATCGCTTTCTCACCAGCCTCGCCCCGGCGGGACTCGTCGGCTCAAAGGAAAAAACTTAAAAATTTGCGTTCAAATGCCACGCAGGCTTGCGCTCGCTTCGCGGCGGATTGCAGCATTCGCCGCAATCAGAACAATCCGGGATTGTTCTAACGCCCGCGAAACACCGGTTTGCGCTTTTCCATGAAGGCGCGGCGGCCTTCCGCGTAATCCTCGCTCTCAAAGCAGCGCGTCACCAGGGCTTCGCAAGCCGCGTAGTCCGGGGCGCGGTCGCGCTGGCTCAGCTCATCGACGGTGGTCTTGATGCAATGCAGGGAAAGCGGCGCGTTGGCGGCGATGGCCTGGGCATAGCCGCGCACATCGGCTTCCAGCTCATCATCGGCGGCGAGCTTGGTGATCAGCCCCATGGTCAGGGCTTCATCGGCGGAAAATTGGCCGCCGGTGAAGAAAATCGCCTTGGCGAAGGACGGCCCCACCACATCGATCAGGCGGGCGACGCCGGGGTGGTCATAGCCAATGCCGAGCTTGGCCGCCGGTATGCCGAAGCGCGCGCTCTGATTGGCCATGCGCAGGTCGCAATCGAGCGCGAGACCCACGCCGCCGCCCATGCAGAAGCCTTCGATCATGGCGATCGTCGGCTTGTTGATGCCCTGGATACTGGCCGCGGCGCGGTCTCCGGCGGCGTCATAATGGGCGACCTGTTCGGGGGTTGAGCGCTGGGTCTCGAATTCGGAGATGTCGGCTCCGGCGCAAAAGGCGGCGCCCCCAACGCCCCGGAGCACAACCACCCGGATGTCGGGGTCATCAGCGAAATCCGCCATGATCGGGGCGATGCCGTCCCACATGGCATAGCTCAGCGCATTGCGCCGGGCCGGGTTGTTGAAGGTCAGCCAGCCGATCGGCCCGTCCTTCTCGGCGAGTAGTTTATTGCTCATCGATGTCTCCTAAATCACACTGTCTTTACGGAGCTCCGCGATAGCCGCATCGTCATAGCCGAGCTCGGCCAGGATCTCGTCCGTATGCTGGCCCTGGTCGGGCGGCGCTGAATGGATATGGAAGGGGGTGCGGCCGAGATTGACCCCCTGGCCGACCACATCGAAGGGCCCCAGGGCCGGATGATCGATCCTGGCCGCCATGCCAAGATGGCGAACCTGGGGGTCGGCGAAGGTCTGCTCGATCGTATTGATCGGCCCGCAAGGCACGCCCGCCGCATTAAGCGTCTCGACCCATTCGGCGGTGCTGCGCCTGATCGTATAGGCTTCGATTGCCGCGTTCAGGGCCACCCGGTTGTCGGACCGCGCGTCGTCGTCGGCATAGTCCGGGTCGGTGAGCAGCTCTTCGGCGTCCATGGCGTGGCACATCCGCTCATAGAGGGAGCCGCCCGAGGCGCCGATATTGATATGGCCGTCGGCGGTTTTGAAAACCCCGGTGGGAATGCCGGTCGGATGATCGTTGCCCGCCTGGCCGGCGACCTCGCCGTCCTTTAGCCAGCGCGCCGCCTGGAAATCGAGCATGGCGATCTGGGCCTGCAGGAGCGAGGTGGTGACCCATTGGCCCTGGCCGGAGGATTCGCGCTCGAGCAGGGCGACCAGGATACCGATGGCGCAATACAGCCCGCCGGTGAGATCGGCGATCGGGATGCCGACGCGCATGGGCCCTTCGCCCGGCTTGCCGGTGATCGACATCAGGCCGCCCATGCCCTGGGCGATCTGATCGACGCCGGGGCGGTTCGCATAGGGGCCGTCCTCGCCGAAGCCTGAGATTGAGGCATAGACCAGGCGCGGGTTGATGGCGCGCAAGGTCTCGTAGTCGACGCCCAGGCGATGCTTGACCGCCGGGCGGTAGTTCTCGACCAACACGTCGGCGTCCTCGACCATGCGTTTGAACAGGGCGACGCCGGACGTATGCTTGAGATTGAGGGTCAAGCTGCGTTTGTTGCGATGGAGATTCTGAAAGTCGAAGCCATGGCGCGGCCCGCCGAGTTCAAGATCGCCAAGGTTCGCCGGGGCCTCGACCTTGATCACCCGGGCTCCCCAATCGGCCAGCTGGCGCACCGCCGTCGGCCCGGCCCGCACCCGGGTCAGGTCCAGCACTCTATAGGCCGAGAGGGCCATCTAAAACTGCTCCTCGCTGAGGGCCATGATGCTGCTGCCGCCATCGGTGACGACACTGGCCATGGCCTCGGCTTTTGATAATTCCTGATCGGCGTAGAAGCGCGCGCATCCGATACCGGCGCATCCTTCATCGCCGTTGTTCAGCGCCGCCAGGCCCGCGGCCGCCATGCGCCAGCCGCCGGTGACCGTGCCCAACAAGACAAGATAGGGGGTCGCCCCGGCGGCGGCGAGGTCGGGGTTTGAGCCATGGGTTTCGACCAGCCAGTCGGTCGCCCGGCGCAAGGCGGTGGCGCCCTTGGCGAGAGAGCGCCGGACCGCCGCCATGTCGGCGTGGTTGGCGCGGGACAGGGGCTCGTCCAGGGCCTCCATGTCGGCGATCAGGGCGTGCGCCGCCGCACCCTTGTCGCGCATCAGCTTGCGGCGCAGAAGGTCGCTCGCCTGGATGCCGTTGGTGCCTTCGTAGATCGGCGCGATACGCGCGTCGCGGTAATGCTGGGCGGCGCCGGTCTCCTCGATGTAGCCCATACCGCCGTGCACCTGGATGCCGAGAGAAGCGACCTCCACGCCCATGTCGGTCGAGAACGCCTTGACCACCGGGGTCAGCAGGTCGACCGTTGCCTGGCAGCGCGCCCGCTCATCGGGGTCACCGTGGCGTACGGCGCCGTCGAGCGCCTGGGCGGTGTAATAGATCAGCCCGCGCACGGCGGCGATGCGCGTCTTCATGGTCAGCAGCATGCGGCGCACGTCAGGATATTGGATGATCGACGCCGGGGCGCCGTCGCGACGGCCCTGGACGCGCTCCCTGGCATAGGCAAGAGCGCCCTGATAGGCGCGCTCGGCAATGGCCAGCCCCTCGATGCCGACGGCGATGCGGGCGTCGTTCATCATGGTGAACATGCATTCGAGACCCTGGTTCTCCACCCCCACAAGCCAGCCCAGGGCGCCACCATCATTTGCGGCGTTTTCGCCGTAAGCCATCACCGCCGTCGGGCTCCCCTTGATGCCCAGCTTCTGCTCCAGCGAGACGCAGCGCAGATCATTTCGCTCGCCCAGACTGCCGTCGGGATTGACCAGAAACTTGGGCACCAGGAACAGGGAAATCCCGCGCACCCCCGGGGGGGCGTCCGGGGTGCGCGCCAGCACCATATGGATGATGTTCTCGGCGAGATCGTGATCGCCATAGGTGATGAATATTTTCTCGCCCTTGATGCGGTAGTGATCGCCCTGGCGCACCGCTTTGGTCTTCAGGGCGCCGACGTCTGAACCGGCCTGAGGTTCGGTCAGGTCCATGGTGCCGGTCCAGTGGCCGGAAACCAGCTTGGGCAGATAGAGGCGTTGTTGTTCGTCGCTGCCGTGCGAACTCAGGGCCTTTATCGCCGATCTGCTCAACATAGGGCAGAGAGAGAAGGCCATGTTGGCCGACGACCAGATTTCGGACAGCGCCGCCTCCAAAACATGAGGCAGGCCCTGGCCGCCGAATTGCACATCGGCGGTCAGCCCGGCCCAGCCGCCGTCGGCGAAACCGGCATAGGCTTGCGCAAACCCGTCGGGGGTGAGCACCTCGCCATCCACCAGACGGCTTCCCTGACGGTCGCCGGGCGCATTAAGCGGCGCCAGAACCTCATTGGCGAACTTGCCGGCCTCTTCGAGGATGGCGTCGATCAGCGTCGGTGACAGCTCCTCGCAGCCGGGCAGCCGCAACACATCATCGAGCCTGCCATGAATGTTGAGGGCGGCGCGGATGTCGGCCAGGGGTGCGGTAAATGCGGTCATCAACGGAGTCCTGATCTTGTGGGCTGTGACGCTAGCATAAAGCGCCTGTCGGTTGCTATGATTGACGCGTCATTACAATGAGGATTTCCCATGGCCGACGCCGTTAACCGCCAAGTTCTGCTCGCCTCCCGCCCCGATGGCGCGCCGACCTTAGAAAATTTCCGCATCCATGATGCGCCCATGCCCGAGGCGGGCGCCGGCGAGCTGCTGGTGCGTAGTCTCTATCTCTCTCTCGATCCCTACATGCGCGGCCGTATGAGCGATCGGGCGTCCTACGCCGACCCGGTCCCGATCGACGGCGTCATGGGCGGCGGCAGCGTCGGCCAGGTGATTGCCGGCAGCGCGCCCGACATAGCGATAGGCGATTATGTTCTCGGCCATGGCGGCTGGCAGGAATTTTTCACCGCCAAGCCGTCACACCTGCGTCGCCTCGATCCCGACATGGCGCCCCTATCGACGGCTCTCGGCGTGCTCGGCATGCCGGGCATGACCGCCTATTGCGGCCTGCTGCAGATCGGCAAGCCCAAGGCCGGCGACACCCTGGTCGTCGCCGCCGCGTCCGGTCCGGTGGGTGGAACCGTTGGCCAGATCGGCAAGATCATGGATTGCCGGGTGGTCGGCCTCGCCGGGTCGGACGAGAAATGTGCATACGTTACGTCTGAGCTCGGCTTCGACGAATGCCTGAACCACCGCCGTCCCGACCTTAAGTCTGCGCTGGCGGCGGCCTGTCCCGCCGGCATCGATGTTTATTTCGAGAATGTCGGCGGTCATGTTTGGGATGCGGTCTATCCGCTGCTGAACGCCTTCGCCCGGGTTCCGGTCTGCGGCGTTATCTCGCGCTATAACGCGAACGAAGCGCCGCCGGGTCCCGACCGGATGCCCGGCCTGATGACCGATGTGCTGATCAAGCGGCTCGCCATTCGCGGCTTTATCGTCACCGATTTCCAGGATCTGGAAGGCGAATTCCTGCGTGGTATGGGGGCCTGGGTGCGGGACGGCCGGGTGCGCTACAGGGAAGACATCGTCGACGGGATCGAGCAAATCCCGGCGCGCATGATCGGTCTGCTTGGCGGCGAGAACTTCGGCAAGCTATTGGTCCGCACAAGCCCCGACCCGACCCGATGAGAACGATTACGGAGAGAGAACAGTGAGCACAGAGGGCGAGAGTATTTACCAGCGTGGGCTCGATCAGGGCCCAGCGAATTACCAACCGTTGACGCCGCTCTCCTTCCTCGAATGGTCGGCGGCGGTCTATCCGGATAAATGCGCCGTGATCCATGGCGAGGTGCGGTACAGCTATGCCGAGTTCCACGGCCGTTGCCACCGCCTGGCCAGCGCCCTGGCGGGCCGCGGCATCGGTGTCGGCGATACGGTGGCGCTGATGGCGCCCAATGTTCCGGCCATGCTGGAGGCTCATTACGGCGTGCCCCTGTGCGGGGCGGTGCTGAACGCGCTTAACTATCGCCTGGATCCCACCACCATCGCCTTCATCCTCGATCACGCCGAGGCCAAGCTGCTGATTACCGACCGTGAATTCTCTGCCGTCATCCGTGAAGCTCTGGAGAAGCTCGGGCGCGACATCATCGTCATCGACATCGACGACCCGCTCGCAGCAGGCGGCGATCTGCTCGGTGACATGGATTACGAAGCCTTCCTCGGGGAAGGCGATGCAGCTTATGCCGGCCCGGTGCTTGAGGATGAGTGGCAGGCAATTTCCCTATGCTACACGTCGGGCACCACGGGCGACCCCAAGGGCGTGGTCTATCACCACCGCGGCGCCTTCCAGAACGCCATGGGCAACGCCATGATGTTCGGCCTGGACCGCCATTCGGTCTATCTCTGGACCCTGCCGATGTTCCATTGCAACGGCTGGACCTATACCTGGGCGGTGACCGCTGTCGCCGGCACCCATGTCTGCCTGCGCAAGGTCGACCCGGCGCTGATCTTCCCGATGATCGAGGCCCATAACGTCAGCCATATGTGCGGCGCGCCGATCGTGCTCAACGGCCTGATCCATGCCCCCGATGAGCAGAAAAAGACCTTCGAGCGCGTCATCGAGGTGGCCACCGGCGGGGCGGCGCCGCCGAGCGCCGTGATCGCCGCCATGGAGGTCATGGGCTTTCGCGTCACCCATCTCTACGGCCTGACCGAGACCTACGGCCCGGCCGCCATCTGTGCCTGGCAGGACGGCTGGCAGGACATGGCCCTTGAGGATCGCGCCGCCATCCAGGCGCGCCAGGGGGTGCGCTACCCGACCCTCTCGGGCCTCATGGTCGCCGACCCCGAGACCCTGGAGCCGGTGCCCGCCGACGGCGAGACCATCGGCGAAATCATGCTTAGCGGCAATACGGTGATGAAGGGCTATCTCAAGAACCCGGACACCACCGATGCCGCCTTCGCCGGCGGCTGGTTCCGCTCCGGCGACCTCGCGGTGATGCATAGCGACGGCTATATGGAGATCAAGGATCGCTCGAAGGACGTCATCAATTCGGGCGGCGAGACGATCTCAAGCCTGGAGATCGAGGAGACGCTCTATAAGCACCCCAAGGTGATGGAGGCCGCCGTGGTCGCCAAGTCCGACGAGAAATGGGGCGAGACTCCCTGCGCCTTCATCACCCCGATGCCGGCCTTCGAGGACGACATCACGGCAGCGGAAATCATCGCCTTCTGCCGCGATAACATGGCCGATTACAAGATGCCCAAGCATGTCGTCTTCGGCCCCCTGCCCAAGACCTCGACCGGCAAGATCCAGAAATTCACCCTGCGCGAGCGGGCCGAGGCGGTTTAGACGCCCTTTGGTTTTAGACGCCCTTCGGTATTAGACACTCTGGGGCGGAATGTTCTGGTTGAGGCGGAACAGGTTGGTCGGGTCGTACTGTGTCTTGATCCGGACCAGCCGTTCGTAGTTGGCGTCCCCGTAGGAGGCGCGCATCACGGCCTCGCTGTCATCGCCATCGCTGGCGAAGTTCAGATAGACGCTGGTGCCACTGCTCTGGCTCATTTCATCCCAGAAATCGCGTGTCCAGGCGGTCGCCCGTTCGCTGTCGGCGGCGTCGGTCCAGGAAGTGTCGATGCTCAGCATATAGGCCGCATCCCGTCCGCCCAGCGCCGTGGCGTCCGCCGGCACCCGCGCCGCGGCGCCGCCCATGAGGCGTATGGGCATCAGGGCCCAGGGGTTCGGCCGATCGAGCCCGCGGGCGACGATGCGATCGATCGCTTCATCGTCGAGATCGTCCATGTAGAGCGACTTCCAGTGATTGAAACGATCGCCCTTGGTGGTGAAGAAAGGGTCGAAAGCCTGTTGCACGGCGAAATAGGAGAGCGGCCCGCTGAGGTCGAGCAAGGGTTCTCCCAACTCGCGCAGGGGCTGGATATAGCGCTCACCCTCGGCAAGCGGCCCGATATGGACGCCCGACGTGATAACGACCGGACGGCCGTGCAATTCGGCGGGGAAATTTTCGTGGGGCGGTACGCTCCAGAAGGCGATTTGAGCCGTGAATTCATCCGGCGCATCGGCCACGATGTCGCGCCAGTCGCGAAATATCGTCGCAGCATCCTCCATGGCATAAAAGGGTGCGCAGAATGTGATTTCGGGACCGATGGGGTGGGCCTCGAATTCGAATGACGTGACCATGCCGAAGTTACCGCCGCCGCCGCGCACCGCCCAAAACAGGTCGGCGTTCTCGGCGTCACTCGCGGTTATGTAGCGCCCGTCGGCGGTGACCACATCGACCGAGACCAGATTGTCGCAGGCGAAACCGTGCTTGCGGGTCAGCCAGCTATGGCCGCCGCACAGCGTCAAGCCGCCGATGCCGGTCTGCGAGACGATGCCCAGCGGCACGGCGAGGGCGAATGACTGGGTCTCGCGGTCCACATCGCCGATGGTGGCGCCGCCGCCGGCACGCACCCGGCGCGCCGCCACATCGACGCGCACCGCGTTCATGGCGCCGAGGTCGATAACCAGCCCGTCGTCGCAGGTGGCGTTTCCGGCCACGTTATGTCCGCCGCCGCGCACCGCCACAAGCAGATCGTGCCGGGCCGCGAAGTTCACCGCGTCGATCACATCGGCGACGCCCGAGCATTGCACGATGAGCGCCGGTCGCTTATCGGCCGATTTGTTCCAGATAAGTTGCGCCGCGTCGTAAGTGTCGTCATCAGCCGTGACACAGGGACCGCGCAGGGCCGCCTGAAAGGCCACTAGGGTTTCTTCGTCGAGCGTGACCTCCGCCTTGTTGTCGCGTTTGGTTATGGTAATCCCGGTCATGACCATTTTCCTCGCTGATAGATTAGCTTGCCACCAGCTTTCTCCGTCATGCTGCCCCCTTCAAGTACAAGAGTTGTACTAGTCAGTTATTTCTACAGCCACTAAGGTCAGTCTCATGAAGAGCTATGGTCAGTTCTGTCCGGTCGCCAAGGCCGCCGAAATTCTCACTGAGAAATGGACGTTGCTGATCCTGCGCGACCTGCTGGGCGGCAGCCAGCACTTCAATGATTTGCGCAAAGGCGTGCCGTTGATGTCGCCGAGCCTGTTGTCAAAGCGGCTGAAAAGTCTCGAAGAGGCCGGGGTTATCGAGCGCCGTAGCAACCCCACGCGACGGGCCACCGAATATCATTTGACGGCGGCGGGCCATGAAATGCAGCCGATGATCCTGCTTTTCGGTTCCTGGGGTCAGCGTTGGGTGCGCAACCGGCTGAGCGAAGATAAGCTGGATGTCGGCCTGCTCATGTGGGCCGTGGTGTCGGATATCCGCAGCAACATCGACAGCAAATATTTCAGCGATCCCCGCACGGTGGTTCAGTTCGAGTACAGCGACATCACCGGACCGGAGAAAATCTGGTGGCTGATCGTCGAGCCCTCCCAGGCGGACCTCTGCATCGAGGATCCGGGCTTTGATGTCGATCTTTTTGTCTATACCGATCTTGCTACCCTGACCCGCGCCTGGATGGGCGATATTCCCCTGAAACCGGCCGTGCAGTCAGGCGCCATTGAGCTCCACGGCTTGAGGCTTCTGGTGGACGGGTTCGACAAATGGATGCGTCGCAGCCCCTTCGCGACGGTTGAGCTGGCGCCGGAGCCCCTGCAGGTTGAACGTATTCTCAAAGAGTGGGCAGAGAGCATGAAGAAAGAGGCTGTCAGTCATTATAAGTTAGAAAAACTAATCCGAATGTTTAGCAAAACTCGTTTGTAACTGCTGCCATGCGGAATAAAATGAATCATCACGCGCTACTTCCCCTCATGTAAATTAGGAGGCCGTGACGATGTATTTAGAAACCCCTGAGAATTTTGAAACCCGTGCAAATTTAGAGACCCTCGGCGTTGAAGCGCCGCTGCCCTATCTCGCCCACGCCAATCAGGCGCCGGTCACCTACGCCACGCCGCCCAACGGTGGAATGGCAAACTATGAGGGCGAGTATGCGGACTATGCCATGGCCATCCAGGACGGCCGCGCTATCGCCGCCAAGCTCTCCCTCGACCGTCAGGGTTTCCTGCTGGTACGCCATCAATCAGGCGTCGCCGATTTCTACGACGACGACGCGGTGCGCGCCGCCTATTACCCCGAGGTCGAGCGGCTGGTGGCCGACGCCACGGGGGCTTCGCGAGTGGTGGTCTTCGACCATACCCGGCGCGCCGACGGCGGCGGCGGGGCCGGCGACAAAGCCGAACGCGCACCGGTGCGCAGGATCCACAACGACTATACGGAGAAATCCGCGCCGCGCCGGGTGCGCGACCTGTTTGACGCCCCCGAGGCCGAGGCGCTGCTGTCGCGGCGCTTCTCCCAGATCAACGTCTGGCGGCCGATCGTGGGCCCGGTGCGGCGCTCACCCCTGGCGCTGCTGGATGCGCAAAGCGTCGCACCAAACGATCTGGTGAAGACCGATCTGGTTTTTGCCGACCTGGTCGGTGAGAATTATTATGTCACCCATAACCCGGAGCATCAGTGGTTCTATTTTCCGGACATGGGCGCCGACGAAGCGGTGCTCATCAAGGGCTATGATTCGGCCACCGACGGCCGCGCCCGCTTCACCCCGCACACCTCCTTTGAGGACCCCACCACGCCCGACGGCGCGCCGCCCCGCGAGAGCATCGAGGTTAGAACCTTCGCCTTCTTCGAGGATTAAGCGGGGACGGCGTGGTAGTCGCCGTCGAGGCCGAGATAATCGGCGCCGTCGCCTTTGTAGAAGCTGTCCGCGCCCGCATCTTTGAGCACCGCAAGCATCTTGGGTAGCGGTTCACCGTCGGCTTCCAGCCGGGCGATGACGCGGGCCGGGCCGATGGCGTCGAGCATTTGGAACGGCCCCCTCTTCCAGGCGAAACCCCAGCGCATGGCGCGGTCGATGTTGACGATGTCGTCGGCGATCTGGCCGGCCAGGCCGGCTGCATAGCAGAGGGCGCCGCCCATCAGGTCCCAGGCGAAGCGGCCCTCGGCGTCCTCGGTGAACAGCAGGGCGGCGGCGTCCATATGGGCGTCCTCCAGGGCGGCATCGATGGCTTCGCGCCATTCGCCCGACGCCAGGTCGTAGGTTTCCTTCGACCGGCTGCCGTCGTCATGCTTGATCATCTTGTAGAAGCCGCCGCCGGATTTGCGGCCCAACTGGCCGCGATCATGCATCGCCTGTTCAGGCGCCGGGAAGCGGGTATAGGCATGGCCCGCATCCCCGCTCGGCAGATTGACGGCGAGATTGTCGCCGACCAGCTTCATGACATCGAGGCCGATCAGGTCGAACAGCCCGTAGAGGCCGGTCGACGGCAGGCCCACCGGGGCGCCCATGAGGGCGTCGATCCGCTCCATGGACAGCCCGTCGGCGAGCGCCCCCTTGGCCTTATGCAGGCCCGACAGCAGCCAGAAGCAGCCGATCCGGTTGCCGATGAAATTGACCGTGTCCTTGGCATGGACCACGCCCTTGCCCAGGGTGGTGCCGCAAAATTCGGCGAGGGCGTCGATGGTATCCTGAGTGGTGTCTTCGCCGGGAACCAGCTCCATCAGCTTCATAATCTTGACCGGATTGAAGAAATGGGTCACTGCAATGTCGCGGCGCAGGCGCTCGGGCAGGCCCTCGGTGATCGAGGCTAGAGGAATGCCCGAGGTGTTGGTGCTGACCACTGAGCCGTCGCGCCGCAAGGGCTCGAGCCGCGCAAACAGCGCCCGCTTGACCGCCACGTCCTCGATCACCGCCTCGCAGATCCAGTCGCAATCGGCGATCAGCGCGAGGTCGTCGTCGATGGTGCCCAGGGTGACATTATCGGCCCGCTCCGCATCGTCGATGGCCGGCGGGCGACCCTTGAGCATACGGTCCAGGGCGCCCTCGGCGGCGGGGCGGTCGACATCGAGCAACAGCACCCGATGGCCGGCCTGGGCGCAGGCCCCGGTGATTCCGGCGCCCATGGTGCCGCCGCCGATGACGGCAACGGATGTGATGGTTCGGTTCATGATCATTTCCCTCAAATGCGGAGCAAACCATAGCCGCGCCATGGTGCGATTGCCAGCCTCGCGGGCGGCCTGTAGGCTGCCCCCATCCACCAGGAGAGTACAGTTATGAGCGGACCCCACTACATCAAGCCCGATACCCTGAGCCTGCACGCCGGCCAGCGTCCCGACCCGGTTCATGGGGCGCGGGCGGTGCCGATCTATCAGACCACCTCCTATGTGTTCGATGACACCGATCAGGCCGCCGCCCTGTTCAATCTAGAGCGCGCCGGCCATCTCTATTCGCGCATCTCGAACCCCACGACAGCGGTGCTGGAAGAACGTATCGCGGCGCTCGAAGGCGGCGTCGGAGCGATCTGTACGGCGAGCGGCCAGGCGGCGCTCAGCCTAGCGGTGATGACCCTGATGGACGCCGGCTCCCACATCGTCTCGTCGCAATCGATCTATGGCGGCTCGCACAATCTGTTCGCCCATACCCTGCCGCGCTTCGGCATCGAGACCAGCTTCGTCAATCCGCGCGACCCGCAGGCCTTTGCCGCGGCGATCAAGCCCAACACCCGGCTGCTGTTCGCCGAGACCCTGGGCAATCCGGGGCTCGAGGTGCCCGACATGGAGGCGATTTCCCAGATTGCCCATGATCAGGGCCTGCCGCTGATGATCGACAACACCTTCGCCACCCCCTATCTCTGCCGCCCCCTGGAATGGGGCGCCGATCTGGTGCATCAGTCGATCACCAAATTCATGGGCGGCCACGGCATCGCCATCGGTGGGGCGATCGTCGATGGCGGGCGCTTCGACTGGGAGGCCTCGGGCAAGTTCCCGACGCTCACCGAGCCCTACGCCGGCTATCACGGCATCGATTACGTGGAGGAATTCGGCCCGCAAGCCTTCATCATGCGCGCCCGCACCGAGGGTCTGCGCGATTTCGGCGCCTGCCTCAGCCCGACCAACGCCTTTCATATCCTGCAAGGCATCGAAACCCTGCCGGTGCGCATGGCGCGCCATGTGGAAAACGCCCGGGCCATCGTCGCCTTCCTGAATGATCACGAGACGGTGGAATGGGTGACCTGGCCCGAATTGCCCGAACACCCGGATCATGAACTGGCGGCCCGCATGCTGCCCAAGGGTCCGGGGGCGATCTTCAGCTTCGGCATCAAAGGCGGCCGGGCGGCGGGCAAGCGCTTCATCGAAGGCCTGCGACTGTTCTCCCACCTTGCCAATGTGGGCGATGCGAAATCCCTGGTCATCCATCCCGGCTCGACCACCCATCAGCAGATGGACGCGGAGTCCATGAAAGCGGCGGGCATAACCGAGGGGCTGGTGCGGCTCTCGGTGGGGCTCGAGGATATTGACGATCTGCGCGACGATCTGGCGAACGCCCTCAAAGCCTCCCAACGGGGTGCCTAGCCATGGACATCACTGTCGGCGGCAAAGCGGGTTTCGCGGCGACCGGCGGCCAGCCCTTCAAGGCCGGCCAGCCGACCATCGTCTTCATCCATGGCGGCGGGCTGGATCACAGCGTCTGGGCTCTGCAGACCCGCTATTTTGCCTATCACGGGCGCAATGTGCTGGCCGTCGACCTGCCCGGCCATGGCCGCACGGCGGGTCCGGTGCTCACCACCATCGAGGCCAATGCCGATTGGGTCATGGCTCTGCTCGACGCCCTCGATGTCGAGACTGCGGCTCTGGTCGGCCACAGCATGGGCTCCCTGGTCGCCTTTGACGCCGCCGCGCGCTATCCCGCAAGGATAACCGCCCTGGCCCTGCTCGGCACCTCGATCCCCATGCCGGTGGCCGACATGCTGCTCGATTCGGCGGCCGAGGGCGAACACGCCGCCTTCGATATGGTCACCCTGTGGGGCCATAGCCGGGATGGCCAGACCGGCTCCAACCGGGCGCCGGGGCTATGGATGACCGGCGCCGCCGTAACCCTGCTGGAACGCTCGGGCCCCGGGGTGCTGCACGCCTGCCTCAAGGCCGCCAACGATTATCGCCACGGCCTCGACCTGGCCGGCGACATCACCTGCCCGACCCTGCTGCTGCTCGGCGAGCGCGACGCCATGACCCCGGCCAAGGCCGCCAAGCCCCTGGCCGCCGCTATTCCCGACGCGCGGGTCACGATCCTTCCCGCCTGCGGCCATATGATGATGTCCGAACAGCCCGATCAGGTGCTGGACGAGCTGATTTCTATTTTGTGAGCTTCCGTCTTGTTAGTCGCCCGGCATAGACCAGGGGGCCGAGCGCGATGAGCGCCCAGGCGAGAGCGCCCTTGGCGTGGTTCGACAGGGTCGCCGGGCCGCGGAACAAATACCGGTCGAGCACGGCATCCGGCGACAGCGGCAGGCTGACGATGATTTGCCAGGGCAGGTCGTCGAGGATGATCTGGTAATAGAAATAATAAATCTGCGGCGTCAGCCAGAGAAACACCCAGAACACGGCGAGGCCTGCCAGCATGCGCATGGTGGGGCCGGTGAAGACCAAAACACAGCCCCCCGCTAACACGGCGAGCAGGGCGGACAAGGCAGCCAGGCCAGCCTGGCCGACACCTGACAGAAGAAAATACGAATCGCCCCCGTACATGAGCCGATCCGCCTATTCGATGGTGGCGATCCCCAGGGGAACTGAATATTTCTTGCACCAGATTATCACCTGGGTTGCCCCGCTGGTGGCCGGGGTCGCGTCAATCACATAACGCGCCGCTCCCGTATTTGACTCAAGCTCGGCGCCCAGGCCGCCCTCGACGGGCTTTTTCCCCTTGCCCAGGGCAACGTAGGGATCGGGCGCGCCGTCGAGGGAAAAATCGCCGCCCAGTTCGATGACATACTGAGCGCCCTGTTTCGTCACTGACACCATGCCCGAGGTGGTATGGCTCGAGGCGCCGGAGAACTGGCCCGACCCGAGCGGTTCGGCTTGCGCCGGCTGGATAAACAAAAAGGCTGCGAGGGCTATACCAATCGCCATTGATCGATGCATAAGACGCACTCCCGAATTTGTTATCCCCCTCCTGGCGTCACTATATCAGACTCCGAAGCCTTCGCCGCCCTTCCTGTATTCGTCGCGCGGCGGAGCGAAGACGTCGAGCACCACGGCGCCCTCGTCAGCCGTGCGCACGCTGTGTTCGACGCCGCCCGGCGTGCACCAGAAATCGCCGGCCGTCATGGCGACCTCGACCCCGCCCTGAATGCGCACGAGCGATCCCTCGAGCAGCACCCCCCATTGCTCCTGGGGATGGCTATGCAGGGTGCCGACTGAATGGGGCGCTAGGGTGACGACGGACAGCATGGCCTGATCGCCGGGGAAAATGCGTGTGTTGATGCCGTCGCCCAGCTTGCGGGCGAGGCCCTGGGCCTTATCGTTCAGGTTGAAGACCCAATCGGGTTGTTCTGCCATGGTCGTATCTCCTTAAGCTGTCATTGCAAAAATGGTCACTAATTGTTGAGGCCGCGTCCCTTGCCGATGACTGCGGTGCCGAAGCGGTCGCGTAAATCATCCACGGCGTCTTCCAGCTTGGCGCGGCGCGGCGCTTCCGGGTCGGCCAGATCGAACAGGTCGGCCGCCTCCAGGGGGGCGAAGCCACTGACCCCGACGCCGATCAGGCGGTAGGCCGTGTTGCTGATTTCGCCCATCAGCAAGGGCTTCGCGGCGCGGTAAATTGTCTCGGCGCTGTGGGTCGGGCTGGCCAGGGTGCGGCGGCGTGTGAGCAGGCGAAAATTCGCCGTCTTGAGCTTCAAAGTCACCGTTCGCCCGGCAAGGGATTCGGCCCTGAGGCCACGGGCCACCTTCTCGGTCAAGCGCCAGAGGATAGGTGATAGCTCGTCCGCCGCCGACAGATCCTGATCCAGGGTGGTCTCCGCCGACAGCGATTTGCGCACCGACACCGGATCGACCGCACGCTCGTCTTCGCCGCGAACGAAGCGGGCGATGCGCTCACCGATGGCGCCGTAGCGCGCCGCCAGGTCGGCCCCGGGCACCGCCTGCAACGCGGCGATGGATTCCAGGCCGTCATCGGCCAGGCGCCTTTGCATGGCCTTGCCGACACCCCACAGCAGGCTCGCCGGCTGGCGGCTGAGAAAGTCCAGCGCCTCGGCCCGCCCGATCACCGCGAAGCCGTCGGGCTTGTCCAGGTCGGAGGCGACCTTGGCGAGGAATTTGTTGTAGCTCAGGCCGATCGAGGCGGATATCCCGACCTCCGATTTGATGCGCAGGCACAAGGCGGCCAGGGAGTGGGCCGGACTGCCGCCGTGGATTTTTTCGGTGCCTGCGAGATCGAGGAAGGCTTCATCGATGGACAGCGGCTCGACCAGGGGGGTGAGCGCGCCCATGAGCCGGCGCACTTCGCGCCCGGCGGCGGTGTATTTTTTCATATCCGGCGGAATGACCACGGCCTCGGGGCAGCGTTTCAGGGCCTGGAACATGGGCATGGCCGAATGGATGCCGAAGCGCCGCGCCTCGTAGGAACAGGCGGCGACAACCCCCCGGTGACGCCCCCCCACAAGCACCGGCTTGCCCCTAAGGCTTGGATCGTCGCGGAGCTCAATCGAGGCGTAGAAGGCGTCGCAATCGAGATGCGCGATGGTCAGGCTATGGAGTTCCGCATGGCCGATCACGCGCGCACTGCCGCAGTCGGCGCAAGGTCCGGGTGCTGCAGCGTCGCTCAGGCAATCACGGCACAGGTAAGGCATGTTTATCTCCGCAGAGTAGTATTAACGCGCCTCGCCTGATATGTCGCATGCCATGCCAAGACAATTGATCACAATATATACATTGCGGGGAATTACCCATGGCTGGGGGCGCTTGATCACCGTCATGGGGCCGGCGGGCGACGCTGCCGTGCGCGCCGCCATCGCCGCCCACGGCGAGGCCCTGGCCGATGTCACCGTGGTCGCCACGGCGGGCAATCCGACCCAGTATCACGCCAAGCGTGAAGGCGCCCTCGAGAGGTTGATCGAAGCCGCCGGCATCATCGAGCTTACCCGGGAGCAATGGGATGCCCAAAAGGCGGCGCTGAGAGAAGAGATGCAGGAATGACGCACTTGCTGCGCGTGGCTCTGATGGTCTCGCATGACACGGCGCCGACCTTCGAGGCGGCGCTGGAATCCGACTCCCTGTCAATTGCCCTGGTTGAAGCCCAGGCAGAGGATGGCGATTACTGGCGTCTCGAGGCCCTGGTTGCGGCCGATGCTGATTTTGAGGCTTTGCGCGCGCGCATCCTGATCGCGGCGGCGGTGGCGGCGGTCGAGCCGCCGGAACTGGTCATCGAGCCGGTTGTCGAGACCGATTGGGTGCGCGCGGTTCAGGCCGCCATGCCGGCCATTCGCGCCGGCCGCTATCACATTCACGGCTCCCATCTGCCGCCCGATGACAGGGATGACGCCATCGACATCGAGATCGACGCCGGTCTCGCGTTCGGCACCGGCGATCATGAGAGCACCCGGGGCTGCCTGCTCGCCTTCGACGACCTGGCCGGCCGGTTTGCGCCGCGCCGCGCCCTCGATATGGGCTGCGGCTCGGGCATTCTCGCTATCGCCATGGCCAAGACCTGGGGCGCCAGCGTGATCGCCTCGGATATCGACCCCCAGGCGGCGACGACGGCTCGCGACAACGCAGCGCTTAACCGGGTCGGGGACTTAATCGTGACGCTGAACGGTGACGGCTACGGCGACAAAGCCGTACAGCAGGCGGCGCCCTACGATTTGATCGCCGCCAATATCCTGGCGGGCCCCTTGATCCATATGGCGCCCGATCTGGCCCGCCATCTGGCGCCCGGGGGCATGGCGGTTCTCGCCGGTCTGCTGGCGCGCCAGGCGGATGATGTGATTAAGGCCCATCGCGACGCAGGGTTGGTCCTGGAGTGCTGCATCGAACTCGGCGACTGGCGTTGCTTAGTCTTTGAGGCCAAGGGCCTGTAAGGCGTCCCGCAGGCCGTCAGAACGGGTTGCGTGGCAATGGTCGGGCCCGATCAGATCGATCACCCCGATGCTCCGCAATATCTTATCCACCGCGGGGCTCTCGCCCACCAGAATAACCGGCTTGTCCCGCGCCTGCGCCTGGCGGACGATGTCCTCGATGGCGAATGAAGCGCTCGAGTCGATCATCGGCACATCGCTGAGGTCGAGCACCAGGGCGCCGAACTCATCGGCCGCTCCAAGCCGCTTCGACAATCCCTTGGCGGCGCCGAAGCTGATCGGCCCGCTCAAATGAAACAGCAGGATTCGCCCGCCGCCGGCTTCGAGCAGAGCCTCTTCCGCCGCATTCAGAGGGGTTTCCTCGGCGGCCCCGGTGATTGTCTTCATGCTGGCAATTTGCAGGTCCGACATACGCTTTACGAACAGCAGGCTGGCCAGCACGATACCTACGGCGACGGCGGTGATGAGATCGACAAACACGGTGAGCAGGAGCACCACGATCATGAAGAACACCCCGGCCGTGGGGGCGCGGCCGAGACGCCGGATATAGCTCCAATCGATGATATCGATGCCGACCTTGATCAGGATACCGGCGAGCACCGCATGGGGGATGGCTTCGGCGAGCCCGCCCAGGCCGAGCGCGATGGCGAGCAGCACCAGGGCATGCAGCATACCCGAAATCGGCGTCCGGCCGCCGGCCCGCACATTGACCACCGTGCGCATGGTGGCCCCGGCGCCGGGGATCGCGCCAAACGCACCGGCAATCATATTGGCGAGTCCCTGGCCGACCAGTTCGCGGTCCGACTCGTGATGGGTCTGCGTCACGTTGTCGGCGACCAGGGAGGTCAGCAGGCTGTCGATGGAACCGAGCAGGGCGAGCACCAGCGCCGACTTGATCATGTCGGGCACCAGGGCCAGCTCGAAGCTGGGCAGGGCGGGGCTCGGCAGACCCTGCGGAATGTTGCCGAGAACCATCGCGTCGGGCAGGACGAACATCACCGCCAGCGTGCCCGCCACCAGGGCAATCAAGGGCGGCGGCACGAAGTGGGCGATGCGCGCCGGCGTCAAATAGACAATTCCCAGGGCCAGCAGACCGACCATCAGGGCATGAGATCGAGGGTCGGTGACGATGTCGGGAAGCCCCATGAGGGCGGCCATCACCCCGCCGCCCGGCGTGATATGGCCGAACAGGGGCGCGATTTGCAGGATGATGATGATGCAGCCGATGCCGGTCATGAAACCCGAAATCACCGGGAACGGCATCAGGCTGATATAGCGCCCGAGCTTGAAAACCCCGAACAGCATCTGGAAGAACCCGCCCAGCATGACCACGGTGAAGGCCAGGGCGGGATCGTGAGCATATTGGGTGATGATCCCGGCCATCACCACGGTCATCGGTCCGGTCGGTCCCGAAACCTGAGCCGGGGTGCCGCCGAACAGGGCGGCGAAAAAGCCGACGAAAATGGCGCCGTACAGCCCCGCCACCGGCCCCGCCCCCGAGGCCACGCCGAAGGCCAGAGCCAGAGGCAGCGCCACCACCGCGGCGGTCAGGCCGCCGTAGATGTCGCCGCGAAGACTATCGAAATTCAGGCCGTGAACAAGCCGCACAATACCGCCCCACCCAGGTTCGGCGGCAGTATATCCGGAATTCGTTGTGTTATGAGTCCGATAGTAGGGCTCAGCAGCAGCCTCTGGCCGCTCACTGGCTCTAGAACCTACTGAGTATGGATGTCCTGCGGGATGTCGCTGTTTTGGCCGATGCGGGCCAGCAGATATTCGAAATTGTCCACATCGAGCCCCTCGAACTGGGTCAGGAACCGCTCGATTATACGCGAATGAAAGCGCATGCGGTCGCCCGCCTCGCCGTCGTAGGTCATCTCGCGGGTGACGTTCACCGCCACACGCATGGCCGGATACATGGCTTCGGGCAGCTTTGCCTGGCGATAGAGCTCATGCAGGCCGAGGTTGCCAGCATTATGGATCAACACATGAACGTTGATCGGGAAAACATCGGCGAGGCGGGCCATCGCCGCCTCGAAGAAAGCAATGTCGCCGGTGCAGACGGCGCGCAGGATAATGGTCGGGGTAAGCCGGCGGTTGGCGTGGAGCTGATCGACAAGCTTGTCCACATCGATCGCCTCGCTTTCCGGGCCAAGCAATTCCAAGGTCGCCTTTTCGCGGCTCTGGGCGACCACCCCGGCCACCACTCCAGGCGACAATTCGTGGTTGGAGACGAGATGCTCCTGCAGATGCTCGGACACCATGGTGACCAGCCGCTCGGCGAGCTTGACGGGAAGCTTTTCGTTATGGGCGACGCTTTCCTTGACCCGGTCGCTGTCGGAAAAATCATCGAGCACCTTTTTGAAGGTCTGCTCGGAAACCTCTGCGCCCTTGTTGTCGACCAGGGTGACGACGACCTCCTCGTTGCCGTTGTCGACAAGCGCTTCGCTGACCACTTCCGCGACGGTTTCGCGCTGAGCGATGGCGACCAGGCTTTCAGCGGGGCGGGTGCGCACGATCTCAACCAAGTCTTCGTCGGTCAGGAGCTGGGAATACTGCAGCACCGGCCCGGCGACCTCAATGACGTCCTGGGCCAGGGTCAGCGCCACGTCATGGGGGACGATGTGGCTTTCCTTGAGATTTTCAGACAGTGCTTGGCGCACCTGGACCTCAACGTCGCGGGCCAAATGGCGGAAAATATCCTCGGCGATCTGCCGCGCCGAATCGTCCATCTCGCCGTGTTCGAAATCCATGGCGATCTTGGCTACCGTGCTGGCGCGGGCCTCGGCTGATGATTCACCCAGAAGCAGTTCTACATCGCTTGCGGAGAGTTGGGACATTAGACTCCAAGGGTCGGCCTAGCCGGTGTTTCACGCCGCCGGAACTAAACAGGATGCGCTAGGCCGATAGTATGTCAGTGAAGTTAATTGAACGTTAATTCTGACACGAGTGGGGCGCGGTTGACGGCGCCGTATCAACCGCGCAAGCTGGGCCATGACGAAATTCTACAAAGCCTCGCGCGGCTCCGACGGATGCACTGTCACGGTCAACGGCGTGGCTCTCGCTCAGCGCACCGATCTCAGGCAGTATTCGAGCAACGGCTTCGAATGGGGCTATGAGGGGAGCGGCCCGCAACAGCTCGCCCTCGCCATCCTCACCGACCATTTCGCCGACGACAACCAGGCCCTGGCTAAACACAAGGTCTTCATGGAGGTCGTGATAGCCGTCATGCGGGACGACGAATGGATCCTGACGTCGGACCAGATTGAAGGCAGCTTCTCTCAGGTCGTGCAGGTCAATATGACCCTGGAAACCTTGCTCAACCGCGTCCGCGGCCTGGAGTAAGAGCTACCGTCGTTTCTTAAGTGGGTTGTGTTTAAGCGCCGTGTCGGCGGCGCGCGTGCTGGCGCCGCGGCTTAGCGCCGCCGGGCTTGGCGGCCGCGGCCAGGGGGCCGAGCTGGTCTTCGATGGCCGCCACATCCGGCATCTCTCCGGGCGTGTGATCGGCAAGAGCGGCGACAATGGCGCGCAGGTGCTCAGGCGTTGATCCACAGCAGCCGCCGATGATACGCGCACCGGCGTCCCGCGCCATGCGGGCGTATCGGCCCATGATCTCAGGGGTGCCGTTATAGCGCACCTGTCCCTCGATATATTCGGGGATGCCGCAGTTGCTCTTGGCGACCAGCACGGCATCGGGGTGAGCCGCCGGGGCCAGCCTGGTCATGGCATTGACCAGCTCGGCCGGACCATTGCCGCAATTGGCGCCGAAGGCGACGGGGGACACCTCAAGGCCCTGGCAGAATTCAGAGGCGTCCTCAGGCGTCATGCCCATCATGGTGCGCCCGGCGGTATCGAAGGTCAGGGTGCAGACGATCGGCAGACCGGTGACGCGGGCGCCCACGGCGGCGGCCTCGACCTCTTCGCGCGACGACATGGTCTCGATCCAGAGAATATCGGCGCCGCCCTCGGCTAGGGCGCTTGCCTGCTCGGCGAAAGCCTCGATTCCCAAGCTCCTGGTCAAGGCGCCCAGGGGTTCGAACAGCTCGCCGGTCGGCCCCATATCGCCGGCCACGATAACCAGCCGGTCGGCGTCGTCCGCAGCGGCGCGCGCCACACGGGTCGCCGCCTGATTGAGCTCGTCAACGCGATGGTAGAGCTGATGCAGCTTTAAACGATAGCGCGTGCCCCCGAAAGTATTGGTCAGGATGATATCGGCGCCGGCGTCGATGAAGCCCCGGTGGATGGCCTGCACCCTGTCGGGATGGTCGACGTTCCACAGCTCGGGCGAACCGCCGGTCTCGAGGCCAGCGGCGAACAGACTGGTGCCCATGCCGCCGTCGGCGATGAGGCAGGGATTGCTGTCGAGTAGCTGTCGGAGCGGATCGGTCATTTTTAAAGTTTAATAGACTCAAATTATTTTTAATTAATCCTTGGCCCGCCGCAAGTCCCGCCTTCGTGTTCGTTTGCGCGTGGGCAGGCCCAGCTCCTGCCGTCGGTCACGCAAGAGATCGAGCAAGGCCAGCCTGGCGTCGAAATCGAGTCCGCCCCATGCGGCAATTTCCCCGGATGTGCGCAGGCATCCGCGGCAATAGCGATTGTCGGGATCAATCTCGCAGACGCTGATGCAAGGCGAGGGAAGATCATAAGCAGCGGTCATCGATGACTCACATATTAAGCGAATGGCCCGCGCAAACTAGGGCGAACTGCCACGCTGTCAACAATAATCAAACCCGCTCCGGCTTGCTCAGGCCGGTGAGCGGGGTTCCCAGCTCGTCCCGGAAGAACTCGCCAAGCAGGGCGAATTCCTGTGTTCGGCTGGAGGTTGCGCGCCAGGCCAGGCCAATTTGGCGCGACGGCGAGCCGGCCAAGGATCGAACGGTCACGCGAGTTCCTCTGATAATGCCGGCGTCGACCGCCATCTTCGGCAACAGGGTGAGCCCGAGGCCGTTATCGACCATCTGCACCAGGGTATGCAGGCTGGTCGCCTGGAACGCGCCCGCCTGTTCGGCAGCTTCCAGATTGCAGGCGCCGAGAGTCTGGTCGCGCAGGCAATGGCCTTCTTCAAGCATCAGCAGGGTCTCCTGGGCCAGGCTGTGCTGATCGATGGTGTCGCGCGCGGCCAGGGGATGGCCCAAGGGCATGGCCAGCAGGAAGGGATCATCGGCAAAAATCATGCTCTCGATCTTTGCCGGCGGGTAGGGAAAAGCCAGAAGCAAAACATCCAGATCGCCCCCGGCCAGGCGATCGAGCAGGGCGGCGGTTTGATCTTCGCGCAGATAAAGCGCCAAATCCGGATGGGTGTCGCGCAGAGTGGGCAGCACCCGCGGCAGAAGGAACGGCCCGATGGTCGGGATAACCCCAAGCCTGATCGCCCCGCTCAAGGGCTCGCCGCCGCTCCCGGCGGCATCCACCGGATCATCCAGGTCGCTCAGGATGAGGCGCGCGCGGGCGACCAGGTCGCGGCCCAGAGGCGTGACCACGACCGACCGCTTGGTGCGCTCGATGAGGGAGGTGTCGAGCACCGACTCAAGCTCCTTGAGGCTGGCGCTCAAGGCCGATTGAGTGACCAGACAGGCGGCCGCCGCGCGCCCGAAATGGCGATGCTCGACAAGGGCCACCAAATGGCGGAGCTGGCGCAGGGAGGGTTGCGGTTTCATCTAACTAATAATCAGAATAATTGATTAGTATAATAATAATTACAAATTTCACAAATATTAAGATAATCCCTAAATTCTCCCTCAACAGACCGTTGAGTCATCCAATCAGGAGAATTACCCATGACGCGAGTCCCCCAGGCGACCTTCAAAACCCGGGTCCGTAACGACGCCTTACCGGGCGACAACCCGTATGAGTGGAAAGATCTGACCAGCGACGACATCTCTGCCTCAAAGCGCGTTGTGCTGTTTTCTCTGCCCGGCGCATTCACGCCGACCTGCTCGACCAGCCACCTGCCGCGCTATGAAGAGCTGCATGACAAGTTTCGCAGCCTCGGCGTCGATGCGGTGGTCTGCCTGTCGGTCAACGACGCCTTCGTCATGTATCAGTGGGGCCGCGCCCAGAATGCCGACAAGGTCTTTCTGCTGCCCGACGGCAATGGGGAATTTACCCGCAAAATGGGCATGCTGGTGGATAAGCAGAACCTCGGTTTCGGTATGCGGAGCTGGCGCTACGCCATGGTGGTCGAGAACGGCGAGATCGAAAAAATGTTCATCGAGCCGGGCTTCGGGGACAACCATGCCGAAGACCCCTTCGAGGTCTCCGACGCCGACACAGTGCTAGCCTATTTAGAGGACTGAAACCCAGATGGCGGCGGCGACCGAGGCGAGCAGCAGGATTGAAAATCCGATGTTGATCATCCGGCTGATTCGCGGGTCCCGCAGATGCCGCCTGAGGGCGTTTCCGGCGAACAGCCATGCGGGGTTCAGGATGCAGAGAAGTGCGATACAGATGAGCGCCTGGACCAGGGCCGAATAAACCGGCGTTTGCGGAACCAATTCGAAGCTTGAGAACAGGGCGGCAAACGAGGCATAGGCCTTGGGATTGGTCAGATTGAGAATCAACCCGGACATGAAGCCTGGTGCGCCCGTGGCGTTGCTGGGCACGGTCCCCACGTCGCCGACCGGCGGCGCGCTCGCGATCTTGTAGGCAATAAAGCCGAGATAGGCGAAGGAGACGACGCTCAGCACCCCCGCCGCGTAAGGGATGGCCAGAATCGCCGTGAGCAGCCCCGCGGCGACGCCCGCGATGACAAGCGAAACGCCCGCCATGATGCCGAGTAAATAGGAAAAGCAGTCTTTGAACTCATAGGCGGCGCCGATTGCGGCAAGGCTCAGGGTTGCCGGCCCGGGGCTGCCGAGCAGGGCGATAGCGACCGCTATGAAACCCGGCAGTTCGCTATAATTCATAGAGTCTGGGTTTTATTGGCCGCCGTGACAGTCCGGCGATTGTGGGACCCGACCCTCTCTCTCGCGCCATTCGTCCGGTGTCAGGGTGAGCAGGGACAGGGCATGGATGCCGCCGCTCAGTTCCGCGGCCAGTGCTCTGTTGACCGCTTGGTGGCGTTTGACGCGGCCCTCGCCCAGGAAGTTTTCCGAAACGATGACCAGCTTGAAGTGGGATTCCGAGCCCGGCGGCACATTGTGCATATGGCTCTCATTGATCACTTCGAGATGGGCCGGGTCGAAGCCCGTACCGATCTTGCGCTCGATGGTTTCTTGCAGGGTCATGGATCAGCCTCCTTTGAGCGGCGGGAAGACAATAACTTTGTCGCCGTCGACAAGCCGTGTCGCGGCGCGTAAACCCGGCGCCACGGACAAGCCGTTGATGAGTGTCATATAGGGTTCGTCGTCGGGCAGGTCGAGCACGGTGAGCAGGTCGTCAGGGGTCGCGCCGTCGGCCAGCTCGACGCAGCTATGGCGCCGGCCGGTGACCTTTGCGAGTGCGATCAACTCGACACTCACTCTCATTCTATACCTAAGCGGTTCAAGGTCTCAGCCGTGGGTACGCCGTTCTCGTCCCAACCGCGAACCTGGTAATATTCCGGTAACAGGCGGCCGAGCTCGGCGGTCTTGCCCTTGGCGCTGCCGGCGTTCGCCGGTTCCTTGAGGATGCGGTCGGGCAGGGTGTCGTCGGCGGCTGTGAAGCCGGCGCCGAGATTGAACAGGCGCTCGAGGTTCCAGATCCGCTCGCCGGTCTCGCGCAGACGCTCGCCGGTCCAGCCGCCGCCGCAGGCCGCTTCAAGCTGGCCGGCGATATCGTCGAGATCAAGCGCCCCGGCGGTGAACATGCAGATCCCCGCCGAATCATGGGTTGAAGCCCGCTCGTCCTGGGTGGCGGCCACGATTGCCGCCTTGCCTTCGAGATCGGAGGTGGCGAAATCCGAGGCATAGGGGCTGGCCCGCAAGTGACAGGCGCCCCGGTTGCTGGTGGCGTAGGCCAGGGCCATGCCCGGCATGGCGCGGCCGTCGTAGCCGGCGAATTCCTGGCCCTTGACCCCCATGAAAACCTCGGGATGGCCATATTTCTCGCCCAACCGCTTGGCGCCGAGGCCGATATCAATGCCGAAGCCTTCGCCTTTGGCAGTGAGTTGAACCATGCTAGCCAGCGCCTCGGCGGAGCCGAAGTTGAGCGCCACGCCGCCGGTCTCGGTGTCGGTGATGACGCCGGTTTCATAAAGCTCCATGGCGGCGGACAGGGTGGCGCCGAAGGAAATCGTATCCATGCCCTGCTCGTTGCAGACGAAATTGGCGTAGGTCACGGCGTCCAGGTCGTCGACCCCGACCATGGAACCAAGGGCATAGGCACTTTCAAATTCGAGGCCGCCCGAGGCGTGTTTGTATTCGGTGCCCCCGGCGACGGTGAAATGGTCCGGATCGATGGTCGCCACCCGGCCGCAGGCGATGGTGCAGGCGAAACAGGCCTTGGTGCTGACCAGATTGGGTCGCCCGTCGCCCGGCCTCGACACCTTGACCGCGGCGGCGTTGATCTTGTGAACTCCTTCAAACACCACGTCGCGGTTGTTGCGCGTCGGCAGGCCGCCGAAGGCGTTGATAACGTCGAGCATGGCATGCGTGCCGACATCGCCGAGACGCTTGCGGTTGGGGTTGGGGTCGAGCTTCGCCCGGGCGGCCTTTATCGCCGCCATGAAAGCCTTCGGATCATGCACCTGAACGCCCCGGGTGCCGCGCACGGCGATCGCCTTGAGCTGTTTGGCGCCCATCACCGCGCCCACGCCCGAGCGCCCCGCCGCCCGGTCATGATCATTGATCACGCAGGCATAGCGCACACCGCATTCACCGGCGCGGCCGATCGATGCGATCTTGAGCTGTGGATCCTGATGGCGCGCGCGGATCGTCGCCTCGCAGTCCCATACGGAAGTTCCCCAGAGATCGTTCGCCGGCAACAGGGTGGCGTCGCCGTCCTCGATATGGAGATAGACCGGCGACGTGGCGCGGCCCTCGATGATGATCATATCCCAGCCAGCGCGCTTGAATTCAGCGCCGAACTTTCCGCCCGAGTTGGAACAGGCAATGGCGCCGGTGAGCGCGCCTTTGGTGACCACTGAATAGCGCCCGCCGGTTGCCGACATGGTGCCGGTCAGGGGGCCCGAGGCGAAGATCAGCTTGTTGGCCGGATCGAGGGGATCGACCGCCGGGTCGACCTCTTCGCAGATATATTTTGTCGCCAGGCCGCGCTGGCCGAGATAGAGCGCTGCCCAATCGCTGTTCAAGGGCTCACTCACGCAGGTTCCCGCGTCGAGGTCGACCCGCAGTATGTTTCCAGTCCAACTCATGCCGTTTACTCGTCCCCTTTGACTGGTTTGATCAGAGGGCCGTCTCCTGCCCGCGTGGTACTGTCGATTAAATGGAGTTCCGTGCTTGCTTTGCAAGAATGCTGTCCTACATAAAAGCAATATTAATATTTGTGACAAGGCTTGAAAAGCGCTTAGGTGATTCTGCCTATTGCTAATA
>JAYGED010000184.1:0-4547 GCA_046582565.1 Alphaproteobacteria bacterium | reverse complement strand
ATTTTACCCAGCGCAACCGCCTGGGCCGTCTGTTGGCCGCGTCTTCCCATAATCCCTTTCTCATCGGCCTGGGTATCGACGAGGATACGGCGGCTTTCATCGGCGCGGACGATGTGCTTGAGGTGATTGGCAGCGGCACGGTCACGGTCGTCGATGCGGCGAACCTGAGCTACTCCTCCATATGGCGGGCACGGCCGGGCGAGGCGCTTAGTCTGCTCGGCTTGAATATCGATATCCTGAGTGAAGGTTGCCGTTACGATCTGGTCAATCGTCACGCCTATCCGCCGGATGGCGAGGATTACGGTTTCTGCAGCCTGCCCATGGGCAAGGCGATTGACGGCAATTAGGAAACACCAACGAGCTGCAACTTATACCCAAGGACCCGTGATGAAAATTGTCTCCACCAACGTCTTCGTCGGCCCCAATGTCTGGGCCAGCTTTCCAGTCATCCGCCACGTTATCGACTTGGGCGTGTTGGAAGCCTGGCCGTCGGCGAAAATAGGCCGGCAATTCGTCGACAGCCTTGCGGAAGCCCTCCCAGGCCTGCACGAGCATGGCTGTTCCTATCGTGTACCAGGCGGTTTCATCCGTCGTCTGCGCGAGGATGAAGGCACCTGGCTAGGCCATGTGATGGAGCATTGCGCCTTGGAAATTCAGGGTGTGGCGGGAACCGAGGTTTCGTTCGGGCGCACCCGCTCCACGGGCGAGCTGGGCCACTACAACATGGTATACGCCTATGGTCACCGCACGGTGGGCTTGGAGGCCGGGCAATTGGCCTTGCGCCTGTTGAGCCATCTGCTGCCCGATCATTTGCGCGAGCAGGTGGATTACGAATTCGACCCGCAATTCGATTGGGAATCCGAACTCAAGGAATTCGTGCTGCGCGCCCAGAAGCGCGATTTCGGCCCCAGCACGGGCTCCCTGGTCAAGGCGGCGGAGGAGCGGGATATTCCCTGGCTTAGGCTCAACGACTACAGCCTGGTCCAGTTTGGCCACGGTCTCTATCAGCAACGTATCCAGGCAACGATCACCAGCGAGACGCGCCACATCGCGGTGGAGATTTCTTGCGACAAGGAAGACACCCATAATCTGCTGAACGACCTGGGCCTGCCCGTGCCGCAACAGCGCATGGTCTATAGCGCACGTGAGGCCATCCGTTCCGCTCGGCGCATTGGTTACCCGGTGGTGGTCAAACCCTTGAACGCCAACCATGGCCGTGGGGTGTCGATCAACCTGACCGAAGATGAACAGGTGGAGAGCGCCTTTGGTGAAGCCCGGGAAGCGGGCACCAGCCGGGCGATTCTGATCGAGAACTTCGTCACCGGCATGGACCACCGGATGCTGGTGATCAACAACGAACTGGTGGCCGTGGCCAAGCGTGTCCCCGGCCATGTTGTGGGCGACGGCAAACTGACCATCGCCGAGCTCATCGAGGTAGTGAACAGCGATCCCAGGCGCGGTATCGGCCATGAGAAGGTGTTGACCAATCTGGAACTGGATTCCCAGGCGCACCGGCTGATCGAGAATGCAGGACTCGCAGATGACACAATCCTCCCCGAGGGTGAGGTTTTTTTCTTGCGCGCCACCGCCAATCTGTCGACCGGCGGCACCGCCGTCGACATGACCGACGTGGTCCATCCGGACAACCGGGACATGGCTGTACGGGCGATCGAAGCCATCGGCCTGGATGTGGGCGGGGTAGATTTTCTCTCCGATGACATCACCCGATCCTATAAGGAAATCGGCGGCACCATCATCGAGGTCAATGCAGCACCGGGGTTCCGAATGCATGTGGCTCCTAGTGAAGGCACGCCGCGCGACGTAGCGGGCAAGGTGATGGATATGCTGTTCCCCGTCGGCTCCCAATCGCGCATTCCGATTGCGGCGATCACAGGCACCAACGGCAAGACCACCACGGCCCGCATCCTGGCCCACATCATGAAGACCAGCGGCCACAAGGTTGGCATGACCTCCACCGATGGCGTCTATGTGGACGGCAAGCTGAGTGTGAAGGGCGATATGACCGGACCGACATCTGCCCAAATCGTGCTCCGCGACCCGACGGTCGATTTCGCGGTCATGGAAACCGCCCGCGGCGGCCTGCTGCGCAGCGGCCTGGGCTTTCAGCGCTCCGACGTGGCGGCCTGCCTGAACGTTTCCTCCGATCACCTGGGCCTCAGCGGCGTCGATACGGTGGAGGAACTCGCCGTGGTCAAGCGGGTGGTTGTCGAATCGGCTAGGGGCACGGCGGTGCTCAATGCCGACGATATCCATTGCCTGCGGATGGCGGATTTTGCCGACGCCGAATGCATTTGCTACGTCACCATGAACCCGGAGCATGCCCTGGTGAAGGAACATATCCAAGCCGGCGGCCGAGCCGTGGTCCTGGAGAAGGGCATGAACGGCGACATGATCACCATTTATGACAAGGCGACCCATATTGCTGTTCTGTGGTCGCACCTGATCCCCGCCACCATGGAAGGCAGGGCCTTGCACAACGTGCAAAATGCCATGTTCGCGGCCGCCATGGCGTTCAGCTTCGGTGTCGATCTGGATAACATCCGCCACGGTTTGAGGACCTTTGACACCAGCTTCTTCCAGGCCCCGGGGCGGACCAATGTATTCGACGAGCACCCGTTCAAAGTGATCCTCGACTACGCCCACAATCCGGCGGCCTTTCGCGCCATCGCCGATCTCGTGGACCGGCTTGCGGTCACCGGCCGGCGCCTGGCGGTCATATCCGTGCCCGGCAACCGGCGCGACGAGGACGTCCATGAAGCGACCAAGATCCTGGCTGGCCATTTCGATCACTACATCTGCAAGGCCGATGACAATCGCCGCAACCGGGGTCCCGATGAAATTCCCCAAATGCTGCGCGAAGGTTTCCTCGAGCAGGGCGTGGATGCGGAGGCGATCACAATCATCGCCGACGAAACAGAAGCGGTGGAGCATGTCCTGAACATTGCCGAGGAAGGTGATCTGGTGGTAGTCTTCGGCGATGACAGCGTGCGCTGCTGGAAGCAGATCATCTATTTCAAAAATGAGGACATGCCGGCCCCCGGAGCGACGCCCTTCCAGGATGAAGCCGAAGTGCTGGGCGTGGATGATCTGATCGGCGGAGGGGAAACCCTGATCCGCGACGAACGCGGCGTCCGCTTGGCCCGCAATACCGATGAGGAAGGCGATTGAGGGCCGGTGTCGCATTATGGTTGAAGCCGCTGAGATTCTCGAAGACGCCCTAATCATCGATATTCCGGCGGCGGAAAATCTGGTGATAGATGACTGCCGCCGCCTGACCGGGCCCGGTTTGTTATGGAGCTTTCCGGGCGCGGTGCTGGACATCACTGTTCGCGATTTTGACATCGATGAGTTGATTGGGCGCTGGCGGCGAGAGGCTCGCCGGGTGCTCGACGCCATCGGTTGGCAGGTCGAGCAGACTATCGAGCGCCGCTTCGAAGGGGGAGTGAACCTGGCCATTTCTGCGCCCATGGATCAACTCTATTCCGCGACCTTTGCCGCCCAGACGGCGTGGCATTTCTGTGCCGCCTCTATGCTGGAGCAGACCCCCGGCGACTTCGAGGCGATGATCGAGGATGTAATGGGCGTCATGGCGCGCGAAGCCAATCCGCGATTGATTGCCTTGATAGGCGCGGCGGCTGAACAGGACGTCGATGTGTTGTGCGACGATGACGCGCTGTCGCTTGGCCATGGCATTGGCTCGCAAACCTGGCCGGTGGCCAATCTACCATGCCCCGAAGCCGTGGCCTGGCAAAAGCTGCACGATGTGCCGGTGGCGTTGATTACCGGCACCAATGGCAAGACCACCACCACCCGCCTGTCAGCGGCGATTGCCAAGGCGGCGGGCAAGGTCGTGGGCATCACATCGACCGATTTTGTCCGCGTGGGTGAGGAAATCCTGGAGCGCGGTGATTTTTCCGGGCCCGGTGGTGGGCGCATACTGCTGCGCGACCGGCGTCTCGAGATCGCCTATCTGGAAGTGGCCCGCGGCGGCATCCTCAGGCGCGGACTCCCCTTGCGCCGGGCAGAGGCGGCCCTGGTCACCAATGTGGCGGCCGATCATCTGGGACAATACGGGGTCAACGCTGTGGCCGAGCTGGCGGTCGCCAAGTTCGCCGTCCATCGTACCCTAGTGGCCGATGGCGTTCTGGTGCTCAACGCGGATGATTCTCATGTGGTTGCGCAAGCAGCACACACAAACGCCGCGATTTGGTGGTTTTCATTGCACCATACGGCGCCACAAATCACCGCGGCCGTGGCGGGGGCTGATCCCTGCGCCTGGCTCGAGGGCGAAACACTCGTGTTCTTCGATGGGCGGCAGCGCACCGAAGTCATCGGGGTGAGGGATATTCCGCTCACCCTGGGCGGCGCCGCCCGATACAATATCAGCAATGCGTTGGGGTCTGTCTGTCTGTCCCATGCCATGGGGTTCGATGACCAGGCCATCCGCAGGGGATTGTCCGAATTCCAAAACGATCGCCGGGATAACCCAGGACGATGTAACGAGTTTTCTGTCAACGGGGCCAGGG
>JAYGED010000125.1:0-4890 GCA_046582565.1 Alphaproteobacteria bacterium | reverse complement strand
GGCCAACATGCCAAACAGCATGTATTGCGGCAGGATGTAGATCGCGTAGCCGTCCACGAAGATCGGCAACAGGGCCAGGATAATGAACGCTAGGAAGGCTAGCCCGGTTTCCGACTGGCCTAGTTCGCGTCGTGAAACGCGGCCGACCGGGAGAAGGTGCTTGTCCGCGTCTGCGGTCATCGCTGTCTCAAGATACCGGCGGGGCGGAAGCGTAGGATGACGATGGCCAGCAGGAAGACTACCGTCTGCGCGAAGGCCTGTTTCGAGAACAGGGCGAAGATTGTCTCCGAGCCGCCGATCAAGAAGCTGCCGACCAGGGTCCCGCCGAGCAGATGCCCGACTCCACCGACGATTACCACGAAGAAGGACCTAACCAGAAATATGTTGCCGATGTAAGGATCGACGCTGAGTATGGGGCTGATCAGCCCGCCGGCCAGCCCCGCGGTGGCGGCGCCGATCGTGAATACCAGCTTGTACATACGGCCGATGTTGAGGCCGAGTAGGCTGGCCATCTCACGGTTCTGGATCATGGCGCGAATCTTGATGCCGAGCGTGGTCTGGTATAACACGTACGCCGTTCCGCCGATCAGCGCCAGCCCAACCAGCCCGATCACGCCGCGATAGATCGGTATCTCGACCAGCCCAAGGTCGATGGCGCCTGGCAGGGGATTTACGACATTGCGAAAATTCGTACCGAAGACGATCTTGATGATCTCGGTCATGACCAGGAAGAACGCCCAGGTCAGCAATAGGGTGTCAAAGGGTTTGTCGTAGAAGTGGCGGATGATCAGGTGTTCGAGGATGAGCCCCACGATACCGACGCCTATGGTGGCTAATATGACGGACAGGATGAAGGGGATTCCGGACGTCGTGGCTGCCCAGGTGAGATATGCGCCGAGAGTCAGGAAGGCCCCATGGCCCATGTTTATGACGCCCACCAGGCCGTAGATGATCGCCAGCCCAAAGGCGGCGAGGGCTAGAATCAGCGTGATCAGGGTAACATCGACGACAACACTTATGGCCGTTTCCATGTAATGGGTCTCAACTGCGATTCAGGACGGATGGATACAACAAGCCTTTCCCTTACCGTCCTGTGCATGATTGCGCCGGACGGTAAGGGACGGCAAGCATTGAGCCTATAGGCTGCAGCCTAGAGCGGCAAATCGCAACGTGCGTCCAGGGGCTCGACGGCTTGGAACGATTGGACCTCCTCGAACATATCATTCACGCTGGTCCAGTTGTTGGAGACCTGCATGAGGTAGGATGGCAGGACCATCTGATGGTCCAGGCCGCGCATGCGCACGGAACCCTGCGGCCCGCCGTCGAAGGTGATCTCCCTGAGCCCGTCGCGAAGCGACTCGGTGCTCATGTTGCCGGCTTTCTCGATTGCCCTGGCTGCCATATGGGCGCTATTGTACATCGCCACGCCAACCGTGTTCATCAGCGCATCCTGGCCGAATTTCTTCCTGAAACGCTCCAGGAACGGCGCGTTGTTCGGGTGCTTGATGGACATGAAGTAGTCGAAGCTGACGTAGCCGCCGCCCGAGACCTCCGGCCCCAGTCCGGTTGTGACAACCTCTTCGTCGTCCACCGTCCAAAACGCGAAATCGTCCTTCATTCCGGCGGCTGCGTACTGCTGCCGGAAATTCACCGTGTCGCTACCGGTGAGGCTGTGGAAGATGATGTCGGCGCCCGAGCCGCGAATGTCGCGGAGTACGGATTCATACTGCGGCGTGCCGAAGGGGATGTAGACCTCGCCGACCACCTCGCCGCCGAGCTCGTCCAATTTTCGCTTGGTCACCTGGTTGGTGACCCGTGGCCAAGCATAGTCCGAGCCGATCATGAAGAACTTCTTGCCGAACTTGTTCATCATGTACTCCATGTGCGGCCAGACCTGCTGGGTCGGCTCCGGACCGAACATGAAGATGTTTTCGTTGCACACACCGGGGTAGAACTCTTTCTCCTGGCCTTCGTAGAAGGTGGGATAGAGCAGAATCTTGTTTAACGCCTTGACCACCGGCCCGGCCGCGTTGCGCTCCGCGCTCGAGAAGGTGCCGGCCAGGAAGTCCACGCGCTCCTGCCGGATCAGGCGGTTGGCCTGCTCGACCACGATGCGCGGCTCGGTCTTGGAATCGGCGACGACCAGCTCGAACTTCCGGCCCAGGACGCCGCCGGCGGCATTGATCTCGTCGACGGCCAGTTCGAAGCCCGAAATGTGTGCCTTGCCATAAACGGTCCAGGCCCCGGTCAACGGCGAAATGATGCCGACCTTGATCGGGCTGGCCGCTCTGGCGTCGCGGATGAATACGGGCGCTGCCAGGCTCACCGCCGCGACGCCCGTGGTCGCTGCGATACCTTTCAGGGCGCTACGGCGCGTGACGTTTTGTTGCTTCATACCTTGCTTAGACTTCATTTCCCTGTCCTCCTTGTTTTGGCTATTGCGAGTAATTGGGTGATTATTAGGCGTCCACCCTCCCCAGAAGCGGTTGATTCGGCCCCTAGTGGATCGGTTTCACTAGTACCAGCCCGGATCCACCTGGGAACCGAGCATTTCTTCGTAGACGTCGCTACGCCGGTCGCGGAGGACCTGATTGTATTCGTTCCAGTTCCGCTTGCGCCGTGCATCGGAAAGGTTGACCTCCGCGTAAATGATCTCCTCCTTGTCGGCACTGGCCGGCCCAGCGATCGGCCAGCCCGTGTAACTGGTGATCAGGCTCTGGCCGAGGAAAAGCTGGGCGCGTTCGGTTCCAACCCGATCGGCGGCAGCGACAAAAACCGAGTTAGAATGCGCGGCTGCCATGACCAGGATGTTGGCCATGGCCTCCCGGTCTTCGTCCTGGCCGGGAATCGGCACCCAGTTGGTCGGGATGCACACAATGTCGGCCCCCTGTAGCGCGCAGAGACGGTAGCTTTCCGGGAACCAGCCGTCGTAGCAGATGAAAGTTCCGATGCGTCCAATTGGCGTCTTGAAGACCGGAAAGCCCAGGTTTCCGGGCTCGAAGAACAGGTTCTCCTCGTTCCAAAGATGCACCTTGCGGAAGGTGCCGACATAGCCATGGGGTCCGATGACGACGGAGGAGTTGTAAAGGGCTTCGCCGTCGCGCTCGTTGATCCCAGCGACGATGTGTAGGTCGTGCTTGGCGGCGACTTCGCACCAGGCTCGTGATGTCGGCCCATCGGGAACCGCCTCGGACAATGCGAAGGCCTCTTCGCGGGTCTCGAAAACGTAGCCCGAGTTGCAGAGTTCCGGAAGCACAACAAGACTGGCGTCTTTGCCGGCGGCCTCCTCGATCATTTCGATGCTGCGGCGAAGGTTTTGGTCCTTCATGCCGACAACCGGCTCCATCTGGGCGCAGGCAATCTTGACCAATGCCTCGTCACGTGCCTTTGTGTTAGCCATGATTTACCGGCTTTCCTAGAGGGTGAAAATCGCCAGTCCATATTCCCTGTGCACTTTCCTCATTAATTCAACAGTTTGTCAAGTAACTTGAATATTTGTAAGGTTACCTGAGATAGTTGGGGGAAAGCGCTGTTCTGTAGACGGTCGCCGCAGCCCATCGTATCGCTCGACGGAGCGCGGCGGCCGCCAGAACTATCAATAAGTTTGAGAGGTTACGGAGAAGCATGTTGGGAATTGAATTCCACAACCTGGGTGCGAAACTACGACACGCAAGGAAGATCAAGAAACTGCGCCTGAAAGACGTGGCGCTGGGAGTTGGCTGCTCGGAAAGCCTTTTGTCCAAGTTCGAGTGTGACAAAGCAACACCCTCCCTGCGTACCCTGCACCGGATCGTCACCGTGCTGGATACCTCGATCTCCTCAATTTTCGCCGATCCTAACGATTCCGAGGTCACGGTGTATCATCAAGGGGAGCGGCCGGTCGTTATCATCGACGAACCGGAGCGCAGCAGCGTCATCCGCCTGGAGCGCCTAACGCCCTATACCGAAGGTCAAATCCTGGATGGCAACATCCACGTCGTAGCGCCGGGGGCCACGAACGGCGGCGAGATCAAACACGTGGGCGAGGAAATAGGCTTCGTCCTAGAAGGCGAGTTCGAACTGTCCGTTGGCTCCAAGACCTACCACCTAAAAACCGGTGATTCCTTCTTTTTCCGCTCCGAGTTACCGCACAGTTACCTCAACTCGGGGACCGAGACCGCGCGCGTGATTTGGATAAACTCGCCGCCGACCTTCTGACGGGCCATCGACCCTGGTCGTTTGATTTCCGGTTTTGATGGTTGCCCGTCCCGAAATCCTAACTGCGGGCGGCGGGTGAATTTTGGTCCGGGTGTTAGATACGGTCTGAAAAGCCAAGGCTACCATGGCTGACGGGGGTATTAGATGGCGCACGCGTCTCGATGTCGATATGCTCGCTCGCACTGAATTGGAGGACAGAAAGACATGACGAAATTGGTTGCGCTGGTCACCGGTTTCGAATCCTATGGCGGACGCGGGCACTGTCAGATAAACTCAAACCGGTCGGCACAACCCTGTAATCGATAGATCTCAGGCCGCAAGCTGACGCCACTCAGCCAGAGCGGCGGAGCGATTTTGCTTGAAGATTTCACGGCGGTTGAGGTGGCGGTCCTGATTGAAATGATTATGGATCGAGGCGTGGATGGAGGCGAACTTCTGAAGGGTCTTCACGTCCCTAAACTTCCCCATCGCTCGCTCTCATCGCCGGAAGGGTTGGTGCGAGTTTTCGGCCCGATTGTTTAGCCAGCGACCGGTCGCTTGGCGCGCCTCAATGCCGATCACTTTCATCGCTGCTCGGTATGACCGAAGCTTGTCTGTCACAATCACTTCTGGACGTCCGTGACGTTTCATCGTTTTGCGCAGAAACCGGATCGAAGGATCACACGTTCGAGTGCGCCGACGAGAACGAGCGAT
>JAYGED010000074.1:0-6014 GCA_046582565.1 Alphaproteobacteria bacterium | reverse complement strand
GTCGCTCTCGCTCCAAACGATCATCGTTGCCTGCTCGCGAATGCGCAGCCAGCATTTGTGGACGTTCACAAGATGCTGCTGGGGGACTCGTCCGGGAAGGATGTATGGATTTTTGTCTAGGCGCGGGATGCCCTGCAGGATCGCAAGGGCCGGACCGCTTAATGTCGCCTGTTGTTCCTCCCCCGATTTGGTTTCCGGCAGGGCGAGCGTGCCGCGGTTCCAGTCAACGTCATTCCATCGCGCTTGCAATAGTTCGCTCTTGCGGACGCCGGTCAACAGGTAGAGCCAAATAGCGGCGCGGACGTAAACATTCGGTTCACCGTCGATCGCGCGCGCAAGTGCTGGCAACTCCTCTGGCTTCACCCACCGCTTGCGCTTGTGCTCGCGGAACTTCTTGATGCCATCTGTGGGGGGCGGTTCTATCCGGTCGGTGTACTTCCACCGTGGCGCGTGCCGGTACATGGTCCTGAGATTTTCGAGCAGGCGATTTGCTTCATAGGGCCTGGTTTTACCGATGTGCTTGTGAAGATCCTCGATCTCTGTTGTCTTGATCGCATCGGCGCGTCGGCTCTTCCATGCGGCCGGGATATTCCGGTTCAGGCGCAACCGAATGGCGTGAGAGGTTTTTGGTGCCTGCTTCACGACGTGATTGTCCATGAAAGCGTCGATCAGGTCGCCAAGCGTCTTTCCCCTGCCCGCTGTCCGTTTCTCTTCGAGCGGGTTTTTGCCATCACGGATGCCATCCAGATGCTTGCCAGCCCGTCTGCGCACCTTATCGAGCGTCAGATCGGCGGCGCTGACATCCCCAATCACCATTAACTGCTTTTGGCCTCGATCCCGGTAGGACAGCACGAATGACTTCTTGCCGCTGGGGTAAATGCGAACGCCAAGACCCTTCACCGCTCCGTCGCCGCCGTCCCAGCGCACATCGCGACTCTGACCATCGCCCTGATAGCGATAGTCTCTGATCTTGGCCTTCGTCAGTTTTTCGCTTGGCATTGCCAGCTCCTACGCGCCGATCCAGGCGGTCCCTACAGCCGCCTGTTTGCCTTTCAAGTCACCAACCAGCGACTCGCGTCACCAATAAGTCACCACGTCAAAGTGTAATCGAATGTGGGATAGGTGTAAACGAGAACACTTATGTGGACTGTTTCTGTTGAATAATTCGGTTTATTGGTAAACAACGATAGGGTCGTTCGAGATAAGAAACGTGGCTGTTAACCACTAGGTCGTTGGTTCGAGTCCGACCCGAGGAGCCAAGTTTCACAAGGGGTTGAGCCTGATCGGCTCAGCCCCTTGTTTTATTCAGTCACCCTTGGAAGCATTTTTCTACTACTGGCCCCACTATGATGGATGAAGTGGACAATCCGGCGCAGGTGTCTTGCTGGGTATGGGCAAGGCGAAGAGCCACGGGCTTCTTTGACTTTAGGTCAGGATGGCTGATAGCCGTCCCATGACGACTGATCTAAGAGGTGCTTCGATTGACAGCATTCTGGTAAGTCACGGTGATTGCGCCCACGGCTTGGCGCCAGGCCGCCGCCTCGACGTCGTCACGAGCCTCGATGGCGTCGAAGCCGCAGCGATTGAGGAAGGGGAACACATCACGGACCAGCTTGCCAATGGCGCGCAGCTCGCCGGTGAAGCCATGGCGTTCACGCAACAGCCGCCCGGTGGTATAGCCGCGGCCGTCGCCGAGAGTCGGAAATTCAATGGCGACCAGACTGAGATGATCGAGATCGGCGGCGATATCTTCGGCATGCTCGTCGCTTCGCAGTCGTACGCCGATCGGACCGTTGCGCGTCGCCAGGGTTTCACGTTCGGCAATCCAACGGGCCAGCGAGACAATGACGGGGCGCGAGACTGGGATCGGCTCATCATCGGCGATGGCGATCCACGGGTCGGTGATGACTGCGCCGTTTTTAATGATCGGCATAGAGCGCCTCCTTGAACGGGTCCACGCCAGCCCGCCTCACGGTGTCGACGAACCGCTCGTCGCCGGCGCGGATGGCCAGGTAGGTATCGGTCAGGGTTTCAATAGCGTCGACCACCTTGTCGTAAGCAACCGCCGGACCGACAATCTTGCCGATGGACGGCGCTTCATCGGCGCTGCCGCCCAGGGTGATCTGATAAAACTCCTCGCCGCGCTTATCGACGCCGAGAATTCCGATATGACCCACGTGGTGGTGTCCACAGGCATTGATGCAACCCGATATCTTGAGCTTCAACTCGCCGATATGGTGCTGTTGTTCGAGATCGGCGAAACGCTTGCTGATATCCTGCGCCAGGGGGATCGAGCGGGCAGTTGCAAGGCCACAGTAATCCATCCCCGGGCAGGCGATGATGTCGCTAATCAATCCGAGGTTCGGCGTCGCCAGACCGTTACGCTTGAGAGTCTGCCAGACAGCATAGAGATCGGCCTGCCGAACATACGGCAGCACCAGATTCTGTTCGTGGGTGACGCGAATTTCAGAAAAGCTGAACTGCTCGGCGAGCGTGGCGACGGCGTCCATCTGCTCGGACGTCGCGTCGCCCGGAATACCGCCTTCGGGTTTCAACGTGATATTGACAATGGCATAGCCGGGCTGTTTGTGGGACGCCACATTGGTGCGCGCCCAATTCGCGAAATCGCGATCCATGAGCCGGTCGCGAGCGTAATCGCCATCGTCGCCGGAAAGGATTTCAAAGGGAGGCGGAGCGAAGAATTCGGCGATGCGCGCATATTCGCCAACCGGCAATTCGACCGCGCTATCGCGAATTTGTTCCCATTCAGCCTCGACCAGACTGGTAAACGCCTCACCACCGGTCTCATGCACTAAAATCTTGATGCGCGCCTTGTATTTATTGTCGCGCCGCCCCGCCTGATTATAGACCCGAAGGACCGCTTCCAAATAGGAGAGCAAATACCGCTCAGGAAGGAATTCGCGGAGCTTGACGCCGATCATCGGCGTGCGGCCGAGACCGCCGCCGACGATTATCTCGTAGCCGATCTCGCCCTGGTCGTTGCGTTTGATAACGATACCGATGTCATGCACGCGCACCGCCGCGCGGTCGCGAGCCGACCCGGTTACCGCGATCTTGAACTTGCGCGGAAGGAACGTGAATTCCGGGTGCAGGGTCGACCACTGACGAATGGCTTCAGCGACGATGCGCGGATCGGCGACCTCGCCGGCCGCCGCCCCGGCATACTGATCAGCGGTCACATTTCGGATACAGCTGCCACTGGTCTGCAGAGCGTGCATCTGCACTGCCGCCAGCTCGGCAAGGATATCCGGTGTTTGTTCCAGCTTGGGCCAGTTGAATTGAATGTTCTGGCGCGTCGTGAAATGACCATAACCCTTGTCATAGACCTCAGCGATATGCACCAGTTTCCGCATCTGGTCCGACGACAGCGTGCCATAGGGAATGGCCACACGCAGCATATAGGCGTGCAGCTGAAGATAGAGGCCGTTCATCAGCCGTAATGGCTTGAACTCATCCTCGCTCAATGCGCCTGCCATGCGGCGACGCACCTGGTCGCGGAACTGTTCGACGCGCTGGTCCACCAGCAACTGATCGATTGTGTCATAGAGGTACAATTGCTTGCTCCTGCAATCGGGCGGGCGAATTAAAGCGTCGCCTGTTTTCCAATATCAAGCCGGACCGTCGGTCCCAGGGCGCGAATCAATTCGCGGTTCCGGGTCGGTCTGATCTCGCCGTCACTGTCGTCAATATCGATGGAATAGGGATCGATGATAAGGCACGCTTTCACCGCGTCGCACGATTGGCTCAGCGCCGCCTCGACCCGGTCCTGGCCGTCGATAACGTGAGCGTTGGCTATGCGTTCGCTCCAGTCGCCGTTGGCCGTCAGATAGACGACGATGCCGTCACCAAGCCGGTTTGCCGAGATCACCTGATTGATCATGACCGTTTCTCCAAATGAGCCAGCGCGTGCGCTTGCGTGCCTCTGTCGACGGCCGGGCGAGTTCAGCGCTCCGTGCCGTTAGGGATAGTTTCGGGAACGAATACGGCTCCCTTCAAATAAATAGAAAGAATTATCCCAATCGGCAATATTAACTTTAAAAATAGAACGAAACGTTCTTAAATGCCCATGAAAACAATTAATACAGTCTGAAAAAAGGATTTACATGAATGGACGACATGGACCGCCGGATACTGAAAATCCTGCAGATTGACAGTAGCCTTTCGACGTCTGATGTAGCGCGGCAGGTGGGCCTGTCGGCTTCGCCCTGCTGGAAGCGAATCAACCGGCTGCAAAGTGAAGGCATCATCAAGCGGCGGACCGCTGTTCTTGATGCCGAACGTCTTGGTTTTGGATTGACCGTATTCGTCAGTATCAAGACCGGAGAGCATTCGAGCGGCTGGTTGAAGAAATTCGCCGACAAGATAACCGCGATGCCGGAGGTCATGGAGTTTCACCGCATGGCGGGCGAAGTCGATTACATGCTCAAGGTCGTGGTGCGGGACATGAAGATGTTCGATGAATTCTACAAACGGCTTATCGACTTGACGGCGTTAAACGATGTCACGTCCCGCTTTTCCATGGAGGTCATCAAAGAGACGACAGCGCTGCCGATTTGAGGGCCCGCCATTTCAGCCATTCAGCATAATCATAAAGGGTCTGGTTTAGCGCCCTGTCCTATCCGACCAGAGGAACCAAATTTTACAAGGGGTTGAGCCTGATCGGCTCAGCCCCTTATTGCGTTTTACGGAAAATGGCGCGCTTGGAGGCTACTCGGATAATTTCCGCAGCCTTGCCTCAAACTCGGCCAAATCGTCGGGCGCTCTGAGAAGGGCGGCGCGCACCAGATTGGCCCACGACTCCTGGCGTGCAAACTCCAGCAACTGCTTGCGCTCATCGCGATGATTCCAGGCAAAGCGCACCTGTTGCAGAATCTTGCGCCGTTCGGGGGGTTGCAGTTTGGGCCAGACGGAAAAGCCCAGCGAAATCCTGGCCAACGCCAGGCGTGGCTCATAAGGGGCCACCACCATTCCGAAACGAAACGCCGACAAGGCAGCGGGCGACGCCCCCGATTTGAAAACCTCGGCAAAAGCCAGCCTGGTCCATGCGAAAGGGCTTGCCGGCGCTACCGCGAGGCCGTTTCTTAAGGATTGGATTGCATCATTGATCAGACGACGCCTCTCTGGATCACTGGCTTCGCGCTGTTCTGCCATGAGCATCTGGGCGAGACCGAGGTCTGTCCACTTGCGTCCGGATACAGACCACATCAAACCGCGCCGTTGCGAGGCGACAAGGGTGCCGAGGTCTTCCATCTCGATAAGATCTCGGTCCTGGATTTTTTCGAGAACCGGTCCACTCGGAATCATGGCGAACGCCGCAATCATCCGTGGCGCGCCGAAAGCAATGAGCAAAATCCCAACGACGAGAGAAAGGATGAGGGCCGGTAAGCCTTTCATGGCAACAACGGACCCTTAGCTGGAGTAGTACTTATTAATTCTGCCGTAATAATAGCCCGAATCACTATAGCCATACCCGGCATGTTTCTTGGCGTTCACCTGGGACAGTACGGCGCCGGCCAAATGGCCTCCCGATGACTGTATAAGCTTCAGCCCTTGCACGACGGCCTCGCGACGCGTGTCCGCCCAGCGTATGACGAAAACCGTTGCATCCGCTTACCGAATCTTCGCCCATGGTGAATGTCGTTTCATCGACGAACACCAATCCGAGCGAAGAATCCGTGCCGGTCTCCATGAGGTCGCCGCTATTTACCGGCGAATCAACTTCGAGAGCCACTGCGGTGCCGTTAACTCGCATAGCAATCACTGTTCCCTCGACAACACCGGCCACGCCGATGGAATCATCATTCTCAGCGCCGCCCTCGGCCGGGGAATCGGCGGCGGCCAGAATTATGAGTGCGCCCTCGACGGCGGTGGTGACGCCCTCTGAGTATGCGGGCTGATTGGCCGCTAGTGGATTGAATCTAACACTTGGAACCCACGGTTTCTGGCTGCGATGATGTCGTCGGGGTTGGCGCTCCACATGAATGGCTTTGCCT
>JAYGED010000278.1:0-5267 GCA_046582565.1 Alphaproteobacteria bacterium | reverse complement strand
CCGAGGGCACGCGCGAGCGCATCCAGGTGTATGAGGGTGTGGTGATCGCGCGCTCGAGCCGGGGGCTCAATTCGGCGTTCACGGTGCGCAAGATATCCTATGGCGAGGGGGTCGAGCGCGTCTTCCCGCTGTATTCACCCCGTATCGAGCGCATCGAGGTGGTGCGCCGCGGCGCCGTCAGACGGGCCAAGCTCTACTACCTCAGAAGCCGGCGCGGCAAGCGCGCCCGCATCGCCGAGAAGACCACCGGGGCCGCCGGCAAGGCGGCCGCCGCCGAGCGCGCGACAGCGAACGAGGCCAAGGCTGAGGCCAAAAAGAAAGTTGCCGAATCCAAGAAGAAGAAGGCCGCCGCCGCGGAGTCCTGACTCCAGAGCTATGGCCCCAAAGCCCTGCTAGCGAAGGAGCCGACCATGTCCGAGCCCCGCACCCTGTTTGACAAGATCTGGGCCTCTCATCTCGTGGAGACCCAGGAGGACGGCGCCTGCCTGCTCTATATTGACCGCCATCTGGTGCATGAGGTGACCAGCCCGCAAGCCTTCGAAGGCTTGCGCAACAACGGCCGCCGGGTGCGCCGCCCGCAATCGATACTGGCGGTTGCCGACCACAACGTGCCGACCACCGACCGCTCAAAGGGCATCAGCGATGAGGAATCCCGCATTCAGGTGGAAACCCTGAGCGCAAACTGCGCCGAATTCGGCATTCCCCTGTTCGACATGGACGACCGGCGCGCCGGCATCGTCCATATCATCGGGCCCGAGCAGGGCTTTACCCTGCCCGGCATGATCATCGTCTGCGGCGACAGCCACACCGCGACCCACGGCGCCTTCGGGGCGCTCGCTTTCGGCATCGGCACCTCCGAGGTCGAGCATGTGCTGGCGACGCAAACCCTGATCCAGACCCCGATCAAGAATATGCGCATCACCGTCGAGGGGACGCCGTCGGCCGGTATCACCGCGAAGGATTTGATCCTCGCCATCATCGGCGAGATCGGCACCGCCGGCGGCACCGGCCATGTTATCGAATTCGCCGGCCCGGCGATCATGGCGCTTTCCATGGAAGGCCGCATGACGGTCTGCAACATGACCATCGAGGGCGGCGCGCGCGCCGGTTTGATCGCGCCTGACGAGACCACCTTCGACTATATCCAGGGGCGGCCCATGGCGCCCAGCGGTGACGATTGGAGCCGCGCCGTTGATCATTGGCGCGCACTCCCGTCGGACCCGGGGGCGCGCTATGACAAGGACGTCACCATCGACGCCGCCTCTATCGCGCCGCAGGTTACCTGGGGCACCAGCCCTGAAGATGTGCTGCCGATCACCGCTTCGGTTCCCGACCCGGCCGACGAGGCCGACGAGGGCCGCCGGGCGGCCATGCAGCGCTCGCTCGACTATATGGCGCTAACCCCCGGCACGCCGCTCGCCGAGGTCGCCATCGATCGGGTCTTCATCGGCTCCTGCACCAACGGACGGATCGAGGATTTGCGCGCCGCCGCCACCGTCGCCAAGGGCCACAAGATCGCAGCATCCGTGAGCGCCATGGTGGTGCCGGGCTCGGGCGAAGTGAAGCTCCAGGCCGAGCAAGAGGGCCTGGATGCTATTTTCACCGAGGCCGGCTTCGAATGGCGCGAGCCGGGCTGCTCCATGTGCCTCGCCATGAACGCCGACAAGCTGGAGCCCGGCGAGCGTTGCGCCTCGACTTCGAACCGCAATTTCGAGGGCCGCCAGGGACGCGGCGGGCGAACCCATCTGGTGAGCCCGGCCATGGCCGTCGCCGCCGCGGTTCGAGGCCGACTCGCCGATGTCCGCGAATTGCTGTAACTTTTCCCATCCTTACGGGCTAAGGAGAAAAGGCAATGGAATACGCTGGTTTTTGGCGCCGTTTCGCGGCATTTGGTGTCGATGCGACTATGCTCGGCACCTTCCAGACAATCGCCACCATTGCCATGGTCGCCATGATTCCTGTGGCCGAAGTGAGCGAAGAGGCGACCGTCGGCTATGCTATCGTCTTCAATCTGATGATTTTTATCGCCATGTGGCTCTATTTCGCGCTGATGGAAAGCTCGTCGATACAGGCGACAGTCGGCAAGATGCTGATCGGCATCGTGGTTTCCGATATGGCCGGCAACCGTATCTCGTTCAAGCGCGCGAGCGGGCGCTATTTCGCCAAAATCCCCTCCTGGATACTGCTCGGCATCGGGTTTTATATGGCCTGCTTCACCGAGCGCAAACAGGCGCTGCACGACATCATGACCAACTGCCTGGTAATCCGCAAACCCAAGACAACCTGAGACGAGACCTGAATCATGGATAAATTCACCACCCTGCGGGGTGTTGCTGCACCCCTGCCGATGATCAATGTCGATACCGACATGATCATCCCCAAGCAGTTCCTCAAGACCATCAAGCGCACTGGCCTGGGCAAGAACCTGTTCGACGAAATGCGCTTCGATGAGAGCGGCGTCGAGAAGCCCGATTTCGTGCTCAACAAGCCGGCCTATCGCGAGGCCAGCCTGCTGATCACCGGCGAAAATTTCGGCTGCGGATCGAGCCGCGAGCACGCCCCCTGGGCGCTGCTGGATTTCGGCATTCGCTGCGTCATCGCATCGAGCTTCGCCGACATTTTCTACAACAACTGCTTCAAGAACGGCATCCTGCCCGTCATCCTGCCTCAGGAGCAGGTCGATCTTCTGATGGACGACGCCGAGCGCGGCGCCAACGCCATGGTCACCGTCGACTTGGAGAGTCAGGAAATCACCGGCCCCGACGGCGGCTTGATCGCCTTCGAGATCGACCCGTTCCGCAAGCAATGCCTGATCGACGGCCTCGACGATATCGACCAGACGTTGGCGAAGTCCGCCGTCATCGACAGCTTTGAATCCCGCCATAAGGCCGCCGAGCCCTGGCTGTACGGCTAGAATCCCCAAGGAACACGAACATAATGTCCGCCAATCGTAATCTGCTGGTCCTGCCGGGCGACGGCATCGGCCCCGAAGTCACGGCCCAGGCGCTGCGCATCGTCGACTGGCTGGCCAAAAACCGTAGCGTCGGCTTCGACGTGAATGAAGGGCTTATCGGCGGCGCCGCCTATGACGTCACGGGAACCCCCTTCCCCGATGAGACCCTGGCCGCAGCCAAGCAGAGCGACGCGGTGCTGCTCGGCGCCGTGGGCGGGCCGAAATGGGATGGTCTGGACTTTTCCTTGAAGCCCGAGCGCGGCCTGCTCGGCCTACGCAAGGAGCTTGAGCTGTTCGCCAATCTGCGCCCGGCGGTGGTTTTTGGCCCCCTCGCCGAGGCCTCGTCCCTCAAGTCCGAACTGGTCACCGGCCTCGACATCATGATCGTGCGCGAACTCACCGGCGGGATCTATTTCGGCGAGCCGCGCGGCATCGAGACCCTGGCCGACGGCAGCCGCGTCGGCATCAACACCGAGATCTATTCCACCGCCGAAATCCGTCGCGTCGGCAAGGTCGCCTTCGAGCTGGCGCGCAAACGGGGTGGCCTGGTCCATTCCCTGGACAAAGCCAATGTGCTGGAAAGCGGCATGCTGTGGCGCGAGGAAATCCAGGCCCTGCACGACGCCGAATACCCGGATGTGGAACTCCAGCATATGTATGCGGACAACGCCGCCATGCAGTTGGTGCGCGCGCCCAAGCAGTTCGACGTGATGGTCACCACCAACCTGTTCGGCGATATTTTGTCGGATTGTGCGGCCATGCTGACCGGCTCTCTCGGCATGCTGCCCTCGGCCTCTCTGGGGGAGACCGACGCCGACGGCTTCAGCCAGGGCCTGTACGAGCCGGTCCATGGCAGCGCCCCCGACATCGCCGGCCAGGAACTGGCCAACCCGCTCGCCCAGGTGCAGAGCCTGGCCATGCTGCTGCGCTATTCCCTGGGCGCCGCCGAGGAGGCCGACCTGATCGGTCAGGCGGTCATCGCGGTGCTGGAATTGGGCCTGCGCACCGCCGACATCATGCAGCCCGGCATGACCAAGGTCTCGACCGCCATGATGGGCGACGCCCTGCTCGCCGAACTCGACAAGCTGGCGCGCTGAGGAGACTTAAGATATGGGATATAAAATTGCCGTTGCCGGCGCCACGGGCGCTGTCGGCTATGAGCTGCTGAGCATTCTCGCCGAGCGCGAGTTTCCGGTCGATGAAGTAGTCGCCCTAGCGTCTGCAAAATCCAAGGGCCGGGAAGTCTCGTTCGGTGACAAAAAGGTGCTTGTGGTCGAGGATCTCGCCACCTACGACTTCACCGGAACGGACATCGCCCTGTTCTCGCCGGGTGGCTCGGTTTCCGCCGAGCATGCCCCGCGCGCCGCGGCCGCAGGCTGCGTGGTGATCGACAACACCTCGCATTTCCGCATGGACGAAGACGTTCCCCTGGTGGTCGTCGGGGTCAATTCCGAAGCCGTCGCCGGCTACAAGGCGCGCAACATCATCGCCAACCCCAATTGCTCGACCATGCAGATGCTGGTGGCCTTGAAGCCGCTGCATGATCTCGCCACCATCGAGCGCATCGTCGTCGCCACCTATCAGGCGGTCTCGGGCGCCGGGCGCAGCGCCATGGAAGAGATGTGGAACCAGACCAAGGGGATGTACGCCAACAACGAACCGACCATCAAGAACTTCACCAAGCGCATCGCCTTCAACGTGATTCCGCATATCGACGTGTTCATGAAAGACGGCTCGACCAAGGAAGAATGGAAGATGGTCCAGGAGACCAAGAAGATCCTCGATCCGGACATCGAAGTTATGGCGACCTGCGTGCGGGTTCCGGTTTTCGTCGGCCATTCCGAGGCCATCCATATCGAATTCGAGAAGCCGATCCGCGTGCAAGAGGCCCGCAAGGCCCTGGCCAACGCGCCGGGGATCGTGGTGGTCGATAAGCGCGACGACGGCGGCTATATCACGCCCATCGAATGCGTCGGCGATGACGCGGTCTACGTCTCACGCATCCGCCGCGACCCGACGGTGAACAACGGCCTGGCCCTATGGGTGGTGTCCGACAATCTGCGCAAGGGTGCTGCCCTCAACGCCGTACAGATCGCCGAACTCCTGATCGCCTATCACATCTAGATCGATATCCGAATGGATTGAACCGGCTAACCCGCATTATTCATGACCATCGGATAATCTGAGGCGAACGAGCCTTATCGGTCGGGTTGACGGCGGTTTTCGAAGTGTGTTTTTGAAGGGGTTGGAGGTTGATTTTTGGGGTTCATGCGGCGGCACATGCCGCAATGATCAGGGGCCTTGGGCGGCGATG
>JAYGED010000189.1:0-12298 GCA_046582565.1 Alphaproteobacteria bacterium | reverse complement strand
GGTGGTTCCGGCCATGCTGGCGCATGGTTTCGTCATGGCGTTGCTGTTCGCGCCCGCCCATGAATGCAGCCATGGCACCGCGTTCCGCAGCCGTTGGCTCAACGAGACCGTTTTCTGGATGGTTTCGCTGATCTATCTGGTGCCGCCGACATTTTTCCGCTACGCCCATGCGGCGCACCATACCTACACGCAAATCCGCGGTAACGATCCGGATATGATCATGCCGCGCGAGCCCCATCTCAGGCATTATCTCGTCTATGTCTCGGCGCTGCCGTTCTGGAGGCGCAACATCGGCTGGTACCTGAGCCACGCCGCTGGCCGCATCGATCCGGCGCAGCGCCATTTCGTGCCCGAGACAGAGCTCTCTCGCGTTGTCTTTGAGGCCCGCTTGATCATCGCGCTCTATGCGGGGATCGCCGCCGCCGCCGTCTACTTCGGAAGCTGGGCGCCGGTGATCTTCTGGATTTTACCGCGCCTCGTGGGCGAACCGTTCATGCGTTGGGTTCGCGTCGCCGAACACGCAGGCTGCGCTGAGAGCGGCGATCTCAGCGATAACACCCGCACCACGCGCGCCCCCGGCTGGCTGCATTTCCTATACTGGAACATGTCCTACCATGCCGAACACCATATTGCGCCGATGGTCCCATTCCATGCGCTGCCCCGCTTGCACGAAACCGTGCGCGATTCGCTGTTCCCTGTCGCCGATGGGTATTTCCAGGTTCACGCCGGCGTTCTGCGCCAACTGATCCGCAATGGCCGGGAAGCGCGGAACCAAGGCGCCGGCGCGACGGTTTAATTCAACAAACTTATACACCAAGAGGGACGGGTTCATGTCCGAGCAGTGGCATGATGTATGCGGTGTCGATGAGGTCGACGAGGAAGATCTGATCGGCGTTAGGGTCGATGGCGTCTGTGTCGCAATCTACAACATCAACGGCGAATTCTTCGCGACGAGCAATATCTGCACCCACGAGCATGCGCTGCTCTCGGAGGGGTTCGTCATCGACGATGTCATCGAATGCCCGCTGCATCAGGGCCGATTCCAAATCCGGACCGGCAAGCCGGGCGGCGCGCCTGTTTCGACAGCGCTGAAAACATTTCCGCTCAAGCGCCAGGGCGATCGCCTGCTCGTCTGCCTCGGTTGAAGAGCGGGCCCGGAGGAAAGGATTGAACCATGGCAAAGCTGACGGTCAAAGATCTACAGGACGGTAAGGGAGATCGGCAGTTCACCTTTGTCCAGGTGACGCGCCGGCAAGAGGCCATCGCCGCCGACGAGGCGGGGATGGACATGATCGGCACCGGATGGATCGATGGCCGCAAGGAGATCGCCGGAGCCGTGCCACAGACTCATTTCGCCTACGGCCTGCAATATGGCCATCACGCCTCGGCGGTCGAAGCGCTTCGCGCCGCGTTCTCGGCTCTTGCCGTCGGCGCTCACTCGATTTACTGCCCGATGAGCCCAAACGTCATCGAAGTGCTTGCCCGCGAGGGCGTCCCGGTTATAGCTCATGTCGGTTTGGTGCCGCCGAAGGCGACCTGGACCGGCGGCATGCGCGCGGTCGGCAAGACCGCCGATCAGGCCGTCCGTATTTATCGTGAGATCAAGGCTTACGAGAGCGCGGGCGCATTCGCGGTCGAGATTGAGGTCGTGCCGTACAGGGTCGCGGCCGAAATCAGCAGGCGCACGTCGCTGTTGACGGTCTCCCTCGGCGCCGGGGCGGGATGCGACATCCAGTATCTGTTCTCAGCCGACCTGCTTGGCGACAACCCCGGGCATATCCCTCGCCACGCCAAGACATATCGTGACTTCACCGCCGAGCGGACGCGGCTGCAGCGCGAACGTATCGACGCCTATCGGGAATACATCGCCGATGTCACGAGCGGTGCATTTCCGGCTTCCCGCCACACGGTCAAAATCGCCGACGACGAGTATGAGGCATTTCTTGAAACGCTCGAAGGATAAGAGCCGACCGGGTGCGTTTCTCAACCGGTTCGCTGGCCGTCGGCAATCAGGCATATCATTTCGAACATCATCGCCGCCGACAGATGGGCGGTCATTTTGTTAGCCTGGTCCTTGGTTGGCATCAGGCAGACAACATCGCCGCCGATAATGTCAAGGCCACGCATGCCGCGCAGGATATGTAGCACGTCCCGTTGCCACAGCCCTTCCGTACCAACTTCAAGATTGGCCACCCCCGGCGCGACGGTGGTGTCGAAACAATCGAGATCGAGCGTGATATAGAGCGGCATGTCGCCGACCCGCCGGCGAACGATTTCGACGACCGCTTGCGGCCCGATTTCACGATAACGATCAATGTCGATCACCTCGTAACCGAGATCGCTGCTCGTCTTGGTCCAGTCGAGCGTTCGCGGGTTTCCACGAATGCCGACCTGTGTGCTGCACGTCGCGTCAACATGGCCACCGCGCACCAGATAGGCGGCCCAATGCGCCGCCGACTTATAGGCGCCGAGAAAATGCGGTATCTGCTCGAAGGCGTCTGTGTGGGCGTCGAAGTGGAGCAAGGCCACCTCGCGCCCGCCCGATAGTTTGCCATGCTCGCCACCCAGAGCCTGAAGAATGCCGCCCGTAATGGAGTGGTCACCACCGATGGATACCGGGCGAACGCCCGACGCATCGATTTTTCCGTAGAAGGAGGTGATACGTTCAATGCACTTCTCGTTGTCATTGGCTTCCGGCAACGGCACGTCGCCGAGGTCGGCGACCCGGCAGGCTTCCCACGGGTCAAGCATGAAGGGCACATGGACACGCCGCGACCAGGCTGACACATCGCGCACGGCGCGTGGCCCAAGATGCTGGTCCCGTTCGGTGGTTCCGTTGCCGGTGCTGTGCGGCACGCCGACCAGGGCGATATCGCAATCCGCCGGATCGGATATGATGGGACAGCGAAACAGGCTCGGGATTCCCCACCAGTAGAGCGAGGACAACATCAGTTCGTCGTCGGGCGTCAATTCATCGGACATCATAATTATTCCTTCCACATATCCCGGTCATATACGCTCTCGCCTCAATCTAGGCTAACGGGCCGGTTTCCGTGTCCTCACGGATCATGCCTAGAATCTCATCTTTTCATTTTCTGGGTCGTACCGACAGCTTTCGACTACCCGGGCGTTAACGCGCTCGCCAAGCATCAGCACTTCGAGTTGGCAGTCGATGGCGACGAATCGAGGGTCGACGAACCCCATGGCGAGGTTTTCGCGGACCCGGTGGCCGTAAGCGGCGGATGTCACCGCACCGACCACATCGTCGCCTACGATGATCGAATCGCCGGGATGTGCCGGCGCGCTGTCGCTGTCGATCACCAGGGAGACGAATTTCTTCCGCAGGCCCTTTCCGAGCTGCGCTTCGAGCCCCGCTTTGCCCGGAAAGTCCGGCTTGCTGAGATCAACGAAGCGGTCCAATGCGCTTTCCATGGGATTGAATTCGGTAATCAAGTCGGCCTTCCAGTGACGGTAGCCCTTTTCCATGCGCATGGATTCGGTGGCGTAGAGGCCGAACCGGCCAAGGCCGAAGGCTTCGCCCGCCTCAGTCAGAATCTCGTAGGCGAGAGTGAGCTGCTCCATGGGAAAATGCAACTCCCACGCCAGTTCGCCCGAGAAGCTGACCGACATGGCCATGGCCTCGGCATGGCCAATCGAGCAGGGCCGAACCGAAAGCCACGGGAATGCCTCCTTTGACCAATCGGTGCGTGGGCTGACGGATGCAAGAAGCTCTCGCGACCTTGGGCCGGCAACCACCAGGGTCTGGTGCGAAATGATGAGTTTTTGCATGGCAACGCCGTCGGGCTTGCGCGCCATGAGCCAGTCCCAATCGTGAACTTCGGCGGCGGCTGCCGAGCCCCACCAGATCCGTTCGTCGTCGAGTTTGGCGAGCGTCGCCTCACCCAGAATATTACCTTTATCGGTCAGGAAATACCCTAGCCCGACCTTGCCGACCTTCTTCGCTATACGCCCGCAAAACAGGCTGTTCAGCCAATCGGCGGCACCGGCGCCGGTTATCTCGAAGCGGTTGAAGCCGGAGATCTCCATGATCCCGACCCGCTCCTGCACGCAAGCCACCTCGTCTGCGACAACGCCCTTTGTTGGGGTAAATCGGAACGCGTGTTGGTCAACGAAATCGGCGGAGGGCTTGAAGAACAACGCGCGCTCCCAGCCGTTGACCACGCCGAAGTGAGCCCCCTCGGCGGCCAGAACCGGGGTGAGCGGCGTGGTCTTTGCCGGGCGGCCCGCGGGACGGTATTCATGGGGCCTATGGAAGCGGAACTCGTTGCGGTAATCCTCAATCGCCTTTAGAGCCGTATATTCACTGTTGGCGTAGCGGGTGAAACGACGCGGATCGAGGCACCAGGTGTCGTAACAGGCCTCGCCGTGGACGATCTGCTGGGCCAGCAGCCAGCCATGGCCGCCGCCTTCGCCGAGGCCTGCGCGCAGTCCCGTGATGCACCATGCGTTTTGCCTGCCCGGTATCGGCCCGACCAGCGGGTTGCCGTCGGGTGTGTAGGTGATCGGCCCGTTGACGATAGATCGGATGCCGGCCTCGGTCAGGCAGGGCAGGCGGGCAAAGGCGCCTTCCATCACATCCATGCAGCGGTCGAGATCGTCCGGGCAGAGAGCGCTGGTGAAGCCCGGGTCGATGCCGTCGAGCCCCCAGGTCTTGCAGCCCTGTTCGTAGAATCCGACCAGCAGGCCATGTTGGTCCTGGCGCGAATAGAAATCATCGGTCGGGCAGCGGATCAACGGCACGCGATGGTCCAGCGCCTCGATCTCCCTGATCGGTTCGGTCAGTAAATATTGATGCTCCATGGATACGACGGGATGAACGATGCCCATCATGGCGCCAATCTCGTTGCACCGGTAACCGCCGGCATTGACGATATGTTCAGCCGTGATATCGCCCTGATCGGTATGGACAATCCACTCGCTGTTTGTTTTTTGCGTTAATCCCGTAACCGGGTTGTGGCGGTAAATTTCGGCCCCGCGGCGCCGGGCTCGCCGGGCAAGGGCCTGACACAACTGAACCGGGTCGATATCGCCATCCAGCGGATCCCAGAGCGCGCCGAGCAAGCCGTCCGTAGTGATAAGCGGATGCCGCCGCCGGCATTCCGCCGCATCGATAATTTGGAAATTGACCCCCATGCCCTTCGCCAAAGAGAGGAAATGATTGTAGCCGTCCAGGTGATCCTGGGTGCCGGCGAAACGCATGCCGCCGTCGCCCCGGTGGTAGTTGATCGGATAGTCTGGATCGCCAGCCAGTTCCCCATAGAGTTTGATCGAGTGGGATTTCAGACCGACCATGGTCTGGTTGACGCCGAAGCTCGTCACCTGTGCTGCCGAATGCCAGGTCGTGCCCGATGTCAGCTCGTCGCGCTCGACCAGAACCACATCGGACCATCCTTCCAGGGTCAGGTGGTAAAGAGCCGAGCACCCAGCGATCCCGCCGCCAATCACAACCACCCGTGCATGGGATTTCACAACAACGCCCTCCCAGCGTTTCCTCAAACTAAAATTGTTCGTAATCGACCGGTTGGTTGCGATCCAGATCTCGCTCGACGCTCGGCATGGGGTATTTGAGCCCGGTAGCGCAATTGTAGAGAACGACTCGTTCGTTGGCGCCGATACGGCCATCCTTCATCCCCTGTTCGTAGGCCGCGAATGTCGCCGCACCCTCGGGGCATAGAAGGACACCCTCGTCGTATGCCACTCGGTTGCGGGCCGCGAGTATGGCATCGTCGTCGACCGCGATAGCGAAGCCGCCCGATTGGCGGACGGCGCGGAGGATCAGAAAGTCGCCTACCGCGATGGGAACCCGGATGCCGGCGGCAAAGGTGTGGGCATTCTCCCACAGCGGCGCATGCTCTTCGCCGTCTTCGAAGGCCTTGACGATGGGCGCGCAGCCGCTCGCCTGAACCGCCACCATGCGGGGACGATTGGAGCCGATCCAGCCGATCTTCTCCAACTCGTCAAAGGCTTTCCACATGCCGATCAACCCGGTACCGCCGCCGGTCGGATAGAGGATAACATCCGGCAGTTCCCACGCTAGTTGCTCGGCAATCTCCAGGCCCATGGTCTTCTTGCCTTCGATCCGATAGGGCTCCTTCAGGGTCGAAAGATCGAACCATCCGGCCGCGTCTTTTCCTTCTCCAACGATCTTGCCGCAATCGTTGATCAGGCCGTTGACCCGATAAACCGTCGCCCCCTGCAGCTCGATCTCGCGGACATTAACATCCGGCGTGTCTGCGGGGCAGAAGACGGTCGAGCGCATGCCGGCGCGAGTCGCATAGGCCGCCATCGCCGCGCCGGCGTTGCCATTGGTCGGCATGGCGAGATGGTGAATGCCAAGTTCCTTGGCCATGGAGACGGCAAGCGCCAGACCGCGCGCCTTGAAAGACCCGGTTGGCAGACGCCCCTCGTCCTTGATGATGACCTCGGCGCTATCGGGAACGATGCGCCTGAGCCGGATCAGCGGGGTCATTTCCTCGCCCAAGCGAATGACGTTCTCCTCACGACGCACGGGCAAAAATTCGCGATAGCGCCAGAAACCGCCCGTACGCCGGGCCAGGGTTTCCTTGTCGATGGCCTTTGCCAAGGCGTCAAGGTCATATCGCACCAGTAAGGGGCGCCCTACGGGCGACAGACCGTGAATACGATCCGCCTCGAATGTTTCGCCGGTCATCGAGCATTCGAGGTTGGTCACGAAGGTGGGAAGGTCGGCTTTTTCGGTCGTGGGCATTGCAATGTCGCTCCGAGGGACGATTGTTGGGGTGGGGTGATTCGGGGTTGGTTATTCGGTCGGGGCCGGTCCGGTCGACTTGCGAACCACGAGCTTGGTCTCGAGCGCGCGGGGCAGGACGACTTGCCGGCCTTCGAGCTTGGCAATCAGATAATGCGCCGCCTGCTCGCCCATTTCATAGCGCGGCGTGCGCACGGTGGTCAGCGGCGGCGAGATATGCGGGGCCAGCCACATATCGTCGAAGCAGGCCACCGAGACGGTATCGGGTACCTCGATTTCCATTTCCGCCGCTTCAAACAGCGAGCCATAGGCAAACGGCGCCGATCCGCAGATGATTGCGGTCGGCGGAATGGCCATGGACATTAATAGATGGAATACATTGCGGCCATCCTCGACGCTGAAGCGTCTTTCAAACAGGCATTCCGGATCGAGTTCGAGCGCTTTGTCCGCTAGGGCGGATTGAATGCCGCGCAGGCGCGATTGCGCGCGATCATTGCCATCGGTAATCCCCGATATCACGCCGAACCGGCGATGCCCCAGCATCATCAGATAGTCCGTCAGATGCGCTGCCGCGCCCGCATTATCGAAACCGACATAGGCGTGTTGTCGATCCGGCTCGTAGACCCATGACAGAACGTAGGGAACATGCTTGGCGTCGATCAGCCGATAGATTGCTGGATCACGCGCGGCGCCGACCAGCAATAGCGCTTCGACGCCGCTTGCCAGCAGGTTCTGGATATGGGTGCGCTCACGGTCTGGATCGTATTCCGAGGACGCGATAAGAACCGTGTATCCGGCGATTGCCACGGTTTTCTGAAAAGTGTCAAGAGCGCCGCCGAACAGAGTGTTGTCGAGGGAGGGAAATACGGCACCGATCATTCGGGTCCGCTTGGAGGCCAGCGCTCTTGCCGCGCCATGCGGCACGTAATTGAGTCGTTCAACGGCCTCGAAAATTCGTTTCCGCTTCTCGGGCCGGACGCTTTCAGGGCGGTTCAGACAACGCGATGCGGTGGCCAGGGAAACCTCGGCGGCTTTTGCAATATCCTCCAGCGTCACACCCGACGGACGAGGAATTTTAATAGCGCTTTCAATTTTCTTTGCGGTCATTCAAACAATTCGTCAGGCTTCGAATGGGCGATATTATGTCCAAAAATACTATATTTTTCGATTTTTTATGAAAATATCCAGTCATTCGGCCATACAGCGTATTCTTGTGATTGACTCAATATTTGCGTCATGCCTAAGATTATGAAAGCGCTTTCAATAAAACGTCAAGTGGGAATTTATCAAGGAACGAGACGCGAATGGGGGAGTTCTATCTCAAGCGGGCGCTGAAGCGGCCGGCTGACGCCGACGACAACACGGCTGCCGTGGTGTCGAAAATGCTGGCTGACATCGAATCAGGTGGCGAGGACGCCACGCGGGACTATGCTCAAAAACTCGATGGCTGGGACGGCGACATCATCGTTCCCGAGGACTGGTTTAGCGACGCGGAGAAGACCCTCTCAGAGACCGTCAAGGACGATCTGCGATTTGCCCACACACGGGTGCGGGACTTCGCGCTTCGCCAGCGAGACTCTCAACAGGCGTTTGAAGTCGAACTGTTCAAAGGCCTGATCGTCGGGCAGCGTCTCATACCGGTGACGACCGCCGGGTGCTACGTGCCCGGCGGTCGATTTGCCCACGCCGCGTCGGCGATCATGAGCGTCTGTACGGCAAAAGTGGCGGGCGTCGAACATGTCATCGCCACGTCTCCCGCCAAGGGCGATCAACGCGTCAATCCCGCAATCCTTTATGCCATGCGCCTGGCGGGGGCCGATACGGTGCTCGCGCTGGGTGGGGTGCAGGGCGTGGCGGCGCTGGCCTTTGGCTATTTCTCGGGCCATCCCGCCGATATCATCGTCGGCCCCGGCAACAGTTATGTCGCCGAGGCCAAGCGCATGCTCTACGGCCGTGTCGGCATCGACGTCATCGCCGGGCCGACCGAATCCATGGTCGTCGCCGACGGCACGGCCGATCCGGCTATCGTCGCGGCGGACCTCGCCGGTCAGGCGGAACACGGTCCCGACTCGCCGGTCTGGCTGGCGACCACGAGCCGCGCCCTCGGTGAGCGCGTTTTCAAACTGATGCCGGAAATCATCGCCGCCTTGCCGAACCTGTCGCGTTCGTCGGCGGAGGCCGCCTGGCGGGATTTCGGTGAGATCGTCGTGACGGACAGCCGTGAAGAGGCCTGCGCGGTGTGCGACCGCTATGCGCCGGAGCATCTCCAGGTCCAGGCCGAGGATCTCAACTGGTGGCTGACGAATCTCAGGAATTACGGCTCCCTGTTCCTGGGTGAGGAAACCACAGTGGCGTTTGGCGACAAGTGCTCCGGTCCCAACCATATACTCCCGACCCGGGGCGCCGGGCGTTATTCCGGTGGCCTGAATGCGCAGAAATTTGTCAAGGTGCTCACCTATCAGCGCATGACCCAGGGCGCCACCCACTCGATTGCCCAGGTGGCGAGCCGGATTTCGCGGCTCGAAGGCATGGAAGGGCATGCCATGACCGGTGACGTCCGTCTGGCCAAGTATTTTCCCGACGAGACCTTCGATCTTTCTGCCGACGGAACAACCTGATGCCCGATTCCACATCCCTGGTTCCGTCCACGGAAGAAACCATCTTCGAAGGCGATCTGAGCGCGCCCGATCCGATCCCGGAGACCGGCATCGAAGCGGCGGTGCGACTGATGCGGGACGGCCGGCTGTTTCGCTATGGCGAGGACCGCAACTCGGCACCCGAGGCCGCCGCTCTCGAGGAGGAGTTCGCGCAATATGCTGGTCGCAAGTATTGCCTAGGCGTCAATTCCGGTGGCTGTTCCCTGTTCATCGCGCTCAAGGCGGTCGGTGTGGAGACCGGCGACAAGGTGTTGATGAACGCTTTCACCCTGGCGCCGGTTCCGGGGGCGGTCGTCCATGCCGGCGCGGAAGCGGTGTTCATCGATATCGACGACAATTACAGGATCGACATCGAGGACCTGGACCGCAAGGCGGCGGCGAGCGATGCGCGTGTTTTGATGCTGTCCTACATGCGGGGGCACATCCCCGACATGGATGCAGTGATGGCGGTATGCACGCGACGCGGCCTGATCGTCATCGAGGATTGCGCCCATACCATGGGGGCTGGCTGGAACGGCCGCCTTACGGGAACGTTCGGCGCGGTCGGTTGTTTCAGCACCCAGACCTTCAAGCATATCAATTCGGGCGAAGGCGGCCTGATCGTCACGGACGACGATGACATTGCCGCCCGTGCCGTGCTGTATTCCGGCAGCTATATGCTTTACGCCCAGCATCGCGCCCGGCCCCCGCTCGAGGCATTTGAGCGCCATCGCTACAACACGCCGAACTGCTCAATGCGCATGTCCGGACTGGTCGCGACAATTCTGCGCTCCCAGTTGCCGGTTCTCGACGAGCGCAATAAGCGCTGGCGTGAAATCTACGACAGCCTGGAACCGTTGATCGATAACATCGATCATTTGGGGATGCCGAAACGCCCCAAAAAAGAGGAATTCGTTCCGAGCTCCCTACAGTTTTCCGTCGAGGATCTTTCGGATGAGCGGATAAAAGCATTTCTCGACTACGCCGATGACCACGGGGTGCATGTGAAATGGTTTGGCAACCCGGAGCCCATTGGCTTCACAAGCCGTCACGATCACTGGCGATATCTTGCCGGGCACAACAGCACGGACGTGCCGAACGCGGACCGCGTGTTGCACGGGCTGTGCGATATACGGCTGCCAGTGTGGCTCACCGCGGCGGATTGCAAGGCCATCGCCACGGTGCTCGGCGAGGCTATGGATAAGGCCGCGCGGAGATGAAAATTCTATGGACGTATTCCCTATTTAACTGTGCGGCCAATCGCATCATGCCGGATAGAAAACCAAAAATATTCGATGCAATCACCATAAACCTGGAGGAAATCTAAAATGAAAATCCCGAAAATTATTATCGGCGCCTGTCTCGCTTCCGTCATGGGCGTCGCATCCGTGGCGCAGGCGGCCGACATCGTAATCGGCGTGCCGAATTGGCCGTCGGTGCGCGTCACCGCCCATGTGCTCAAGGTTGTCATCGAAGACAATCTCGGTCTTGAAGTTGAGCTGCAGAATGGCACCAATCCGGTGGTTTTCGAGGCCATGGACTCGGGCGCCATGCAGGTGCATCCGGAAGTCTGGATGCCCAATCAGGTAAATCTCAACAACACGTTTGTAAAAGAGAAGCAATCCGTGCGGATGAACCCGAACGGCGTCGCCGGCGATCAGGCCATGTGCGTCACCAAAAGCACCGCCGAGAGGACCGGCATCGTCGATCTGATCGAACTGACCGATCCCGACATGGCCAAGAATTTCGACAGCGACGGCGACGGCCAAGGTGAGATCTGGATCGGTGCTTCCGGTTGGGCATCGACCAATGTCGAGAAGATCCGCGCCAAGTCCTACGGCTATGACGAGACCATGAAGCTCAAGGAAATGGATGAAACCCTGGCCATGGCCGAGGTCGACAACGCGGTGTCGCAGAACAAGAACATCGTGTTCTTCTGCTACACGCCACACCACATGTTCGCGCTGCATGAGCTGGTTATCCTGAAAGAACCCGCTTACGACGCGGCCAAGTGGACAGTGATCCAGCCGACGGACGATCCCGAATGGCTCGAAAAATCCGATGCCGCTGTTGCCTGGGATACGGCCTATCTGCATATTCACTATGCAGCGGCTCTTGAAAACGACCAGCCCGAGGCTGCGGCGTTGCTATCCAAGGTCAAGCTTGACACCAACATCGTGTCGACCATGACCTACGCGCTGGTTGTTGAAAAACAGGATCCGGCCGAGTTTGCCAAGAAATGGGTTGCGGACAACGCTTCACTTGTGGATACCTGGCTTAAATAACCGACCGCTTAACCATTGCTCCGGCGGCGCCTTCATGGCGCCGCCGGTGACTAAGGAAAACCAGGTAACAACCTGTATAATAAGTTTTCCGGGGAGGAGGTTCGCGTGGAAGAGGACGTCATTATCCTTGAAAATGTCTGGAAGATTTTCGGCGAACAGGCCATGGAAGCCATGGAAGCCGTTAAATCGCGCGGACTCACCAAGCCGGAAATTCTGGAGGAATTCGGATGCGTAATCGGCATTGCCGATTGCTCATTCAGTGTCAAACGCGGTGAAATTTTCTGCGTCATGGGCCTGTCCGGGTCCGGCAAATCGACCATGGTCCGCCACCTCAACCAGTTGATTGAACCAACCGCCGGCAAGATCTTCGTCCTCGGCAAGGACATGACGACTCTCGGCGGTGAAGAGCTGCGGGAAATGCGCGCTATGCATATCGGCATGGTATTCCAGCATATGGCGTTGCTGCCCCATCGCACGGTGCGCGACAATGTCGGGCTTCCCTTGCAGATTCGCGGCGAGCCTAAATCGAAGCGCTGGGAGGTGTCTCAGCGCTGTTTGAACATGGTCAATCTCGACGGTTACGAAGACCGCTTCCCGAGGGAACTGTCCGGCGGCATGCAGCAGCGCGT
>JAYGED010000150.1:0-18124 GCA_046582565.1 Alphaproteobacteria bacterium | reverse complement strand
GGGCTGAAGAACATCGCCTACAACATGCGCCGCCTGGTGCAGTTGGAGCGTCTCGCGTCGGCGACGCCAACATGACGATAGTGAAGGCGGGAGCCTGTGCGGATTACGAGGTTTGGCATCAAATCAACCGATCAGGAGCGGTCGGATGCTAAAATCCCGAGACCGGGCAACATCTGCTACCCAGGTTCGAGCTCGTCAGGGCATTATTCGAGGTGCCCTTAAATAAACGCTTTTCCTGGCAGTGAGGACGAAATACTCTATGAGGCAGTGATACTAATTTTCCGTCGACCTCATGTAGGGGGGCGTAACAAATGGGAGATCATCATGAACTGGCTAACACGATCAACAATTTATGGACTTGCCGCGGCGCTGGTTTTTGCGCTTGGCGGCACCTTTTCATCAAGCGATGCGGCGGCGGGCTGGGAGCCCAAGAAGCCGGTTGAGTTTGTGATCATGGCAGGCAAAGGGGGCGGCGCCGACAAGATGGCGCGGTTGATGCAAGCCGTTATCGAAAAAAATGGGTTATCGTCAAAGCCCTTCGTGCCGATCAACAAGCCCGGCGGCTCGGGCGCTGAATCGCTCATCTATCTCAAGGGGAAGCAGGGCGACAACCATACCATCATGGTCACGCTCAATAGCTTCTACACGACGCCGCTGCGTCAGCCCGGTCTCAATGTCGATATCTTTACCTTCAGCCCGGTTGGCCGCATGGCCGAGGATACATTCCTGCTGTGGGTGAATGCTGACAGCGACATTCACAATATTGAAGATTTTGTCGCCGCCGTGAAGGCCAAGGGCAGCGATTGGATCATGGCCGGCACCGGCAAGGGCCAGGAAGACCAGCTTCTCACGTCCTTCCTGAATAACGCCTACGGCCTCGACATGAAGTACGTGCCCTATAAGGGCGGCGGCCGTGTAGCCAAGGAACTGGCCGGTAAAAACGCCGATTCCACGGTCAACAACCCGTCCGAGCAGCTTGGCTTCTGGGAGGCTGGAAAGACCCGCCCTCTGGCTGCCTTCACGGCGACCCGCCTCGCGGTATTCCCGGACGTTCCCACCTTCAAGGAACTCGGCAAGGACTATGTCTACTATATGCAACGTAGCGTGGTCGGCGCGCCGGGCATGAGCGATGAAGCTCAGGCCTATTACAGAAATGTCTTTGCCCAGGTCTACGCCAGCGATGACTGGCAGGCATACATGGCCAAGAAGAGCCTGTTGGGCGGCTTCCTCACCGGCGGCGCCCTCAAGGCCTATTGGGCCCGCGAGCGTGCGGTTCACGAGGTTATTCTGAGAGGCATCGGCGAGATCCAGTAGATCAGCCGAAATACGAGGTAAAGTAAGGGAGGGCGGCCATGCGGCGCGCCGAGCTGGTCATGGCGCTCGCCATGGCGGTCCTCTCTCTTTACCTGATGTGGAAGAGCGCCGAGCTTCCCATCGGCTGGATACCTAACGAAGGTCCCGGCGGCGGCGCCTTTCCCTTCTGGCTGGCGGCGGGGATGCTGATCTGCACCGTGGTCATCATCGTGCGATGGTTTCGGGGCCGCAGCCCGCTGTCGCATTCAGTCAGACCTTTTATGGACTCGCACGGTTTCAGCTTGTTTATTGCCGGCGCCGGCTCGCTGACGGTCATGGTCGGTTTGATCCATTTTATCGGGGTTTATGGCTCGGTGCCGTTGTATCTCGCCTTCTACATGCGCTTCATGGGCAACCATCGCTGGTTGACCACGGGCGCGATTGCCCTGGCGACGCCTGTGATCGCTTTCTTCTTCTTCGAGATTACGCTCAATATCTCGCTCCCCAAGGGCTACACAGAGCCGCTTTTTTATCCGCTCTACGATATCTTTCTCTGAATCGTCATGGAAATTCTCGAACTTCTCCTTGGCGGTTTCGCAATTGCGTTTCAGCCGCTGAACCTGGGCGTCGCGCTGTTCGGTTGCGCGATTGGTCTGTTCATCGGCGCCATGCCCGGCCTGGGATCGGTCAATGGCGTCGCAATCCTGTTGCCGATGACATTTCTGGTGCCACCGACGGCGGCCATCATATTCCTGGCCGCGCTCTATTACGGGGCCATGTACGGCGGCGCCATCTCTTCGATCATGCTCGGCATTCCCGGCGCCTCGACGGCGGTGGCCACCACCTTTGACGGCAGGCCCATGGCGCTCAAGGGCGAGGCCGACAGGGCATTGGTCGCGGCGGCCACGGCGTCTTTCGTGGGTGGCACCATATCGGTTGTGCTGTTCACCCTGTTCGCGCCACCGCTCGCCGATATCGCGCTAACCTTTGGCTCGCCGGAAATTTTTACGCTCATGCTGCTGGCCTTCGCGACATTTATCGGCCTTGGCGGCGATGATATTCCCAAGACGTTCTTTTCAATCTTCATCGGCCTGGTGATGAGCGCTGTCGGTCTGGACATAATCAGCGGCCAGCCGAGGATGATTTTCTTCGACCTGCCGGGCTTCTATCACGGCATCAACTTCCTGGTGCTTGCCATTGGCATCTATGGCATTGGCGAAATGCTTTGGACCATCGAACAAAGCAAGGGCGAGGTGACAATTTCCCAGGCAACGATCTCGTTCCGCCGAATCATAGCCTGTATTGTCGATCTCAGGCACAACATCCGGACCATGGTCATGGGGTCATTCCTGGGCTATTTCGTCGGCATTCTTCCGGCTGCCGGCGCGACCCCGGGCTCGCTCATGGCCTATGGCATGGCCAAGACAATGGCGAAAGATCCGGAAACCTACGGCAAGGGCAATATCAACGGGGTGGTGGCGCCGGAAGCAGCCAACAACGCCGCCAGCACCGGCGCCATGCTTCCCATGCTGACCCTCGGTATTCCGGGCTCGCCGACCACGGCTATCCTGCTCGGCGGCATGGTGATTTGGGGGCTTGAGCCCGGACCGATGCTGTTTGTCGAGCATAGTGATTTCGTCTGGGGGCTGATCGCCAGCCTTTATGCGGCGAACCTCTTCGCCCTGCTGCTCAATCTCGCTTTCATCCCGGCGTTTATCTGGGTGTTGAAGATGCCCTTCACCATTCTCGCGCCAATCATCTTCGTGCTCTGCATTATCGGCGGCTATGCGCCGACTCAGGACATGCATGATGTCTGGCTGATGTTGATTTTCGGCGTCGTCGGCTACCTCATGCGCAAGCTCGACTACCCCATGGCGCCGGCGGTGCTGGCCATCGTGCTGGGGCCTCTGGCGGAGCCGGCCCTGCGTCAGTCGCTGATCATTTCCAACGGCTCGTTTGCGATCTTCTACGAACGACCCATGTCAGCCGGCATCATGGCGGCGACCGTCGCACTCTTCGCGTTGCCCCTCATCAAAATAATCAAGGATCGCCTCAAGAAGAGCTAGTGTCGCCCCATTGGCCCATGGTGGGGACCGCAAGCGGGTTCAGAATTTGGCGTTTACTATCGATATTTTCGGGCAACGGGCCCGTCAGGATCTCCAGGCCCGCCTTGGTGTCCTCATCCTGAATGACAATGGCGAGCGTGTCGCCATCGGTCCAATTGATCGTTCCGTTTTCCATCCGACCATAGACCCGGCCGGTGGTTTGATCGGCGAAGGTGATGGAGGGAATTAGCTTGGCGCAATCCTGAAGAAACTGGGTATTCCGGTCTGCCGCCATGCACTCCGCATCGGGGTATATTTCGGACAGCGCGGTGCCCTCGACGTTGACTTTTCTGTAGCGCTCAACGTCCAGCATTTTTTTGATATCCAGGATGGTCAATTCACCGTTTATGCTGAAGGCCACGGTCCGGGGCCGCTCGCCGATCGGTACGTCATTGTCGAGAAACTCACAGTGGACCGATCTGTCGGTCTTCAGCATCCAGGTGAAGAACAGCTTGGGCATGCCGGTGAAGGCTTCCACATTGTGATAGAGGAGGTCGTCCACGGTCTTATAACGGCCCACCTCTTTTCCCCGTTTCCAAGCCCGCTTGATGGTCTCTTCCGGCGGTGTGATCATAAAAAACATATAGATTTCGTGGCCAAACCGGGTGAGCAGCGTGCTCCCCGCCGACTCGTCGACAACAGAGACAAAACTGTCGAAGCGGAACCGGTCGATGAGCAGATGGGACATGCGCCCGTCATGGGCCTTTGCGGCCATGTAGGCATCCAATTTTTGATCGATGATCGCCACTTCATCGCCGGTAAGGGTGCCCGCATATTTATAGATCTCTCCGAGGGAGTCGTAGTCCAAGAGATATTTCCGCCAGACGTCCGGGCTGATAAGGGCGAAGTCGGTCCATTCCACGCCGAGTTCCTTGGCCAGCTTTTTCTGCAGCGGGCGGAGGGTGCTCTTGCCAGAGGCCGACGCCCCCTTGGTGTTCATGATGATGGGTTTTTCCTGGACGGGTAACAGACGAAATTCTTCTTTATCGGAGGCTTCCTTAACGAGGGGGTCGAGAATTTCCCCGATTATTTTGCTGCCGCAACTGTTGCAGGATATATTGTTGACCAGGGAATTAAGCAGGGAAATGTCGCCCCGAAATTGGCCGTGCACGCGTCGGATACTGTTCACCGCTTTGATGAGAGTTTCGTACATGATTTGCGATTCAAAATCCTGGGCCGCCAGCCCTTTCTCTCGCCAGTCCTGCAACAGCTGATTTTCCCTGGCCGCACTATCCTGCCGGAAGGTCGAACGATCGGAATTCTTGCCGCCGAACAGAAGGCGGGAAAAGAAACCGCCCCTACTGCCATGGCTCGGGGCGGCGGGTGGCGCAAACAAGCTGGCCGACAGTTCATCATGAATGCGCGCGTTCATGCGTTGCTCCAGATCCTCATAGGCGCGGACAATGTCAGCCATTCGAGGCTTGATGTATTTCCCTAATATGGTTGCAACGATTTCCCTGAAGTTGATGCCCAAATCCTCATAACTTGAGCCGTCGGGAACGGATACGTCCGCAGTGACGCGCACGAGAAGCTCGTGTATCACCAGGCGCTCCGGCCTCAACTTCATGATCTCCTCGGCGCGGAGACCTGTGAAGGCAGCCAATTCATCGGCCTCCACCAGAGGCGTAAACACGTTGTCGATACGGAATAGAGTGGATAAAGGCCGGATGTCCGTGGGCACGGGAGACCGAATCCCGGGGTTCCAGGCGTCGTACTCCTGCGCTTGCGCCGCTGTGTCTATGACCCTCGCCTCTGGTGAGTTCATTCGGAGCCCCAATTCTAGAGCCGCCAAGCCTCCCATCGTTGATCATGAGTATGATCAGGCGGACGATTTCTGTCGACGGCAAACATTATGGCGGGGCAACCCAGCAAATCGACCAGTTCCCGGTTGCCGCCCTGTAGATGATTGGTATAATGTATACCAGATGCCAGGGGAGATATAATACAGTCGACGGGGGGTTCACCCCTTCGGCCTGTTATCTCCTCACGGATTTCGACAGCAATTAGGATCGTCCCGAAAAATCATCATGGCCGCGCCTCAACTCGTTGTTAAGCCCGTCAGAGAAGAACTGAGCCTCACGGATAAGAGCTACAACATCCTCAAGAAGGCCATCACGTCCATGGATATCTATGCGGACGATGCCCAATTGAAAATGGATGAACGCAAACTGTCCCAGCAGCTTGGTATCAGCCGCACGCCCCTGCGCGAGGCTCTTGTCCGCCTTGAGCAGGAAGGGCTGGTTACGATCGCGCCCAGGATGGGTGTGTTCATCGTCCAGAAAACGAAACAGGAAATCATTGAGATGATCACTGTCTGGGCGGCCCTGGAAAGCATGGCGGCCCGGCTGTTGACGGAAAACGCCACCGACGCCGAGATCGCCTCTCTTCGGGAAATTTTCAGTGACTTCTTGGACGGCGGCGTGACGGCCCGGATCGATGAATACTCCGACCGCAACATCAAATTTCACCAGACCATCTTGGAACTCAGCCGCTGCCGGCTGTTAAAAGATACAGCGGACAAACTCTTTCTGCATATGCGCGGCATAAGGGCCCGCACGATTAACGAATTGGATCGCGCGCCGCGTTCCATTATCGATCATTTATCGATTATCGAAGCCTTGGAAAATCGGGATGCGGCGCTCGCGGAAAAACTGGTCCGAGAACATGCGCTCGATCTCGCAGCACATGTCGATAAGCACGTTAACTATCTGGAATGATCTCTGAATCGGGGGGTATCAGGGACAGCAAGTGGAGCTAAATTATGAACGAGTCGACAGCGACAGATACCCTGGTTGAAAGGGATCGATCCGGAGACGTTATTTCCGGCGGTCATCTGGTGGCGAAAGCCCTGAAAAATGAAGGTGTGGATACCATCTTCACCCTCTGTGGGGGCCACATCATCGACATCTATGACGGTTGCGTGGATGAAGGCATCCGCATCATCGATGTGCATCACGAACAAGTGGCGGCTCATGCCGCGGACGGTTATGCACGCCAGACCGGCAAGCTCGGCTGCGTGGTGACAACCGCGGGTCCTGGCTGCACCAACGCCATGACCGGCGTGGCTACCGCCTTTCGTTCGGAAAGCCCGATACTGCATATCGGCGGTCAGGGCGCCATGACCCAGCACAAAATGGGGTCCCTGCAGGATTTGCCCCATGTGGATATGATGGCGCCCATCACCAAGTTCTCGGCCAGCGTCTCGAGCACGGAGCGGGTGGCCGATATGGTGTCCATGGCAGCCCGGGAATGTTTTTCCGGCGCCTATGGCCCGTCCTATCTGGAAATCCCCCGTGACGTGCTGGACCGGGAAATTCCCCTGGACCAGGCGACGATTCCCAAGCCCGGTTCCTACAGGGCTTCGACAAAATCCATCGGCGACCCCGCGGGTATCGAAAAGCTTGCGGAAATTCTCATAAAATCCGAAAAGCCGGCTGTCCTGTTCGGGAGTCAGGTGTGGATGAGCCGGGGGCATCAGGAAGCCATCGATCTTGTGCGATCCCTCAATATCCCGACCTACTTGAATGGAGCGGCCCGCGGTATTTTACCGCCGGGCGATCCTCACTACTACCACCGCACCCGCCGTCATGCCTTCAACAATGCCGACGTGATCGTCATCGTGGGGACTCCCTTCGATTTCCGCATGGGATACGGCAAGCGTATCCGGGAAGGCGCCATTCTGGTGCAGATCGATCAGGACTACCGCACGGTCGGTAAAAACAGAGATGTGAATTTAGGCTTGGTGGGCGATCCCGGCGCCATTTTGAAGACGGTTCACGATGCCGTCACGGGCAGCTTGGACAACGGGGCCGGGAAGCGCCGCGCCTGGATGAAGGAACTTCGGGCTCTGGAAGCCAAGGCAACGGAAAAACTGATGCCGTCCTTCCTCTCCGACGATGTGCCCATCAGCCCTTACAGGGTGGCCTGGGAAATCAATGAGTTTCTGACGGAAGACACGATCTATATCGGCGACGGCGGCGATGTGGTGACGGTGAGCGCGCAAGCGGTTCAGCCTCGCTCCCCCGGCCATTGGATGGACCCCGGCGCTCTCGGCAGCCTCGGTGTCGGCACCGGCTTTGCCTTGGCTTCAAAACTGGCCCATCCGGAAAAGGAAGTGCTTTGCTATTACGGCGACGGCGCTTTCGCCATGACCGCTTTTGACATGGAGACCGCTAACCGGTTCGGTGCGCCTTTTATCGCCGTCATCGGCAACAACTCGGCGATGAATCAAATCCGCTTCGGCCAGATAGCCAAATACGGCGAACAGCGGGGCAGTGTGGGTAATCTGCTGGGCGATGTGCCCTTCGGCGCCTTCGCCGAGATGCTGGGCGGATACGGCGAAGAAGTACGGGACCCGAGCGAGATCGCCGCTGCTTTGCAGAGAGCCCGTGAGTCTGTATTAAGCAATCAGAAATCAGCGGTCATCAATATTTGGGTTGATCCGGATCAATATGCGCCCGGGACCAAGGCGCAAACCATGTATAAGTAGGGGATGCCATGAAAGCATTAAAAGGCGTGAAAATTCTGGACTTTACCCACGTTCAGTCGGGGCCGACATGTACGCAGCTTTTGGCGTGGCTGGGTGCGGATGTGTTGAAGGTGGAAAGGCCGGGAGTCGGCGACATCACCCGTGGCCAGCTCAGAGATATCCCGGATGTGGATTCGCTTTATTTCACCATGCTCAATTCCAACAAGAGATCCATCACGCTCAACACCAAAAACAAGACCGGTAAAGAGATATTGGTGCGCATGATCAAGACCTGTGATGTCCTTGTGGAGAATTTCGCGCCGGGGGCCTTGGACCGTATGGGCTTCTCATGGGAAAAAATACAGGAACTGAATCCCCGGATGATTTTTGCCTCCGTAAAGGGTTTCGGTCCCGGCCCATTCGAAGACTGCAAGGTCTATGAAAATGTCGCTCAGTGCACGGGCGGTTCGGCCTCGACGACAGGTTTTGACGATGGTCCGCCGATGGTCACCGGCTCGCAGATCGGCGATAGCGGAACCGGCCTCCACCTGGCCTTCGGAATAGTCGCGGCGCTGTATCAACGGGAGACGTCTGGCCGCGGGCAGCGGGTCCAAGCGGCTATGCAGGACGGGGTTCTCAATCTGTGTCGTGTGAAACTGCGGGATCAGCAGCGTTTGGCGCATGGACCCCTAAACGAGTATCCGGTGAACACCGATGTGGATGAAACCCCCCGGGCCGGCAACGCTTCCGGCGGTGGACAGCCCGGCTGGGCCGTTCGCACCAAAGGCGGCGGCCCCAACGATTATATCTATGTCATCATCCAGCCTCAGGCCTGGGCTCAATATATGGAGCTCTGCGGCCGCCCCGAATTGATCGAGGATCCGGAGTGGGCGACGCCGGCGGCGCGGCTCTCAAAACTCGATCAATGCTTCGGTCTGATCGAAGAATGGACCCTCACCAAACCCAAAATGGAAGTTATGGACATCCTGAATGCTATAAACATTCCCTGCGGCCCAATCTTGTCCATGAAGGAAATCGCCGAGGAACCGGCGCTCAGGAAAACCGGCACGGTCGTTGAGGTGGATCATCCCACAAGAGGTAAATACCTGACCGTGGGAATGCCGGTGAAGCTTTCCGATTCAGAAGCCGATGTCCAGGGCTCGCCCCTATTGGGTGAGCATACGGACGAAATTCTGACAGACGTGTTGGGTCTCGACGAGGAAGAACTGAAGGCGGCTTGGGAAAGCGGGGCTTTAGGAGAGCCAGGCGTCATAGCCGCTGAATAATAACCGGACTGTTTTCCCCTATCCTGAAATGCCGGGGGACGTCCGATATCAATCGGGGAAATGCACATGAAGTTGGTGATTCACGGCCAGCAGGCGTTCGGTAAATCCGTCTTGGAGAAGCTGCTCGAGCGGGGGGATAATGTCGTCGGCGTGTTTTGTGCGCCGGACAAGGAAGGCCGGCCAATCGACCCCCTCAAGGCGTTCGCACAAGATCAAGGTCTGACCGTCCACCAACCGACATCCTGGAAGAGCGATGAAGCGCTTGAACTGATGCAGTCGTTCGATCCGGACCTCTGTGTGATGGCCTATGTGACCCTGTTTGTCTCACAAGCGGTGATCGATGCGCCGACCCACGGCACGATCCAGTACCATCCGTCTCTGCTGCCTCTGCACAGAGGGCCCAGTTCAATCAACTGGCCGATCATTCAGGGCTCGACAAAAACCGGCCTCTCCATATTTTGGCCGGATGAGGGCCTCGATGAAGGTCCCATATTGATCCAGAAGGAAATTGCGATCGGTCCCGACGACACGTTGGGCAGCATCTATTTCAACCATCTCTTCCCCATGGGCGTGGATGCCATGCTTGAAGGCGTTGATCTGGTGCGCGCCGGCAATCCTCCCAGGATCGATCAGAAGCACGATAACGCGACGTATGAAAGCTGGTGCAGGAAGGCCGATGTAGGGGTCGATTGGTCCAAACCCGTACAGGATGTTTATAACCTGATCAGGGGCGCCAACCCGCAGCCCGGCGCCTGGACCACCGTTGACGGCAACGAGCTAAAAATTTTTGACAGCGAGATCGTCGAGGCCGCGGGCGCGCCGGGCGAAGTCGTTGGTGTGTCCGACGAGGGAATCGTGGTGGCGGCTGATGGCGGCGGCATTCTGATCAAGCGAGTTCGCCCCCACGACGCAGGCAAAATTACAGCCGGTGAGTATATCGCCAGTTCCGGCATCGCCGCCGGCGCTCGCCTCGGCGGATAGGCGAGGCTATTCGCGGCGTCACCTTGCGGCCGGAGATTGATCGTCTAGGGGTTTCTATCTTGGACCCTTGGTATAAGCTTTGCCCGCCATGAGCCATAACACCTGGATTCACCGTATCGTCAGGGTCGGCGTTCGCCCCCTGGTCCCGACCGCCGTGAGACCCAACCATATCACCAGTCTGCGCCTGGCGTTTGGCGTTGCCGCCGCCGGGCTCTGCGCCCATGGCGACCCGGTCTGGCTCGCCTGGGGGGCCGGTTTGTTCGTCGTCTCGGTGCTGCTGGATCGCGCCGACGGAGAGCTTGCCCGCCTCGCCGACAAGCGCTCACCGGGCGGCCATTCGTATGATCTGGTTGCCGATTCCTTCTGTAACGCCATCATCTTTCTCGGCGTCGGCTGGGGCCTGCGGGGCGGTGATTTGGGGCATTGGGGGGCGTTGTTGGGGCTCGTCGCCGGCGTCGCCGTCGCTCTTATCCTGCTGCTCACCCTACGCCTCGAAGCCCTGGACGGGGCCCGCGCCGGTGAGCTGGCCAGCGCCGCCGGCTTCGATCCCGACGACGCCATCCTCTTTGTGCCTCTGCTCATCTGGCTGGGCTGGTCGGAAGCCATGATCGTCGCCGCCGCCATCGGCGCGCCGGCCTTCGCCCTGTTCGTCGCCGTGAAATTCAGGAGCCGACTTGGCGGACCCGCGGCTTAAGCGCGCCGGAGCGCTGATCGGCGCCGCCGCCGAAGCCCAGGCCCGCGCCACCGCCAAGGCCCTGTCGGGCCGGCGTACGGCGAAGCGCCTCCTGGTGATGATGAAAAAGTCACTCGCGCGAATCGAGGCGCTCATCGCCCGGGTCAACAAGCTTGTTCCCACGCCCCAACCCATCGCCTGCGGCCCCGGCTGCCCGTACTGCTGCCACATCCTGCTCACCGTCAGCCCGCCCGAGATATTGCTGGTCGCGGACCATCTGCGCCGAACCTGGCCGGCGGCGAAGCTCGACGCTCTCAAGGTGAAGCTCGCCAATCTCGACCGCCTGACCCATGGTCAGGACGCCGAGACTCGCGAAGCCATGCGTCTGCCGTGCCCCATGCTGGTCGATAATTCCTGCGGTATTCATCAGGTCCGCCCGATCAGCTGCCGCGCCGTCGCCTCGACCGATGTGGCCGCTTGCCGGCGCTCCTACAATTCGCGCATGCAGGAGCCGGTCCCCCAGGTGGCCATGCAGCTCAATGCCGCCAACGGAGTCGGCTACAGCCTGATCGCCGGATTGGTCGAGTCGGGCCACGAGATCGAAAACCTGGAATTCATCGCCGCCCTGCGCATCGCCCTAGCGGACGACAAAGCCGCCAGCCGCTGGCTCGCCGGGGAAAGGTTGTTCAGCCCATCCTGAGCTTCACGAGGGACCAGGCGGACCACAGGCAATAGACCGCGGCGCCGATGCCGCAGAGCACGAAAAAGGGCGTGAGCCCGCCGAACCAGGCGATCGGCGCGATGAGGTAGATGCCGTCTTCGAGTTCGAGCCCGGCATAACCCGGATAGCCTGTTGCCTGGCCGTCGCTAAGCTCCATCTGCTTGTCGATGTCGAGATTGATGAACAGTGAAAGGATCGCCGAGGCCGCTCCCGCCGCGCCGAGGACCAGGGCCCAGCCGCCCAGAGCGCCGTCTGATAGACCAATGCCGATACCGGCGAACAGGGCGGTGTAGCTGAGCGCCCCGGCGATATAGTCGAAGTAATAGCCGAATCGCGATTTTGCATTCTTAAGCCGGGCCAGCTCACCGTCTAAATGATCGAGAAAGCGCGCCAAAACGAATAACCCGGCGCCCCAGTCGGCGGCGCGCCCGTCTCCCTGAGCGAACAGGCAGGCGGCGCCCAGGGCAAGCAGCAGGGTCATGGCGGTTATATGGTTCGGCGTGACCGGTGTTTGTGCTAGGGGAAGCACCAGCAGGCGGGCGATGCGTTGATCGTAGGGCGGTTTGTTCACGGTTATGGCAATTGCTGTTGCTGATGCGACGGTATGCTAGATTCTACTCACGGGACTTCAAGGAAATCAATCTTGCGCATTCTACGCATCGTCTATCTGTTCGCCGGGCTTGGCCTGCTTGCCGTTATTCTTTACGAAGTCGATTTGTCTGCGGCGGGTGCATGGCTCGGGCGCATGGGCCCTCTCGGGGTCGCTTCGGTGCTCGCCATCTATATGCTGGCCTTTACCTGCGACAGCGCCGCCTGGTGGCTCACCCTGGCGGGGCCCAGGCTGGAAAGGCTGTGGCTCGGCCGCCTGTGGATGGCGCGGCTGGTCGGCGAGGCGTTCAACGCCATCATCCCGGCGGCGTCCCTCGGCGGCGAGCCGGTCAAGGTGTTGCTGTTGAAGAAGCGCCATGGCGTCGGTTACGGGCAAGGGGCGGCATCCCTGGTCATGGCCAAGACGGTCACGCTGATCGGATTGATCATCTACGCCTCTGTCGGCCTGACTCTAATGATGGACAGGGACATTTTCGGGGAGACCTACCGCATCGTTGCCGGCGTGGGGGTGATGGTGCTCGCCGCTGGCGTGCTTGGCTTCTTCGCCGTCCAGCGCTGGGGCGTGGCGAGTCGTCTGGCCGCGCGCCTGGCAGCGAAGCGCCCTGGCGGCCGGCTCGAGACGGCACTCGGTCATTTGCGCGAGCTTGACGACCGATTTGCCGCCTTCTATCGCCACCGGCCCGGGCGTTTTGCCGGTGCGTTGGGTTTTGTGCTGTCGAGCTGGCTGCTCGGCGCGGTTGAGCTTTATGTGATCCTTGATTTTCTCGGCCATCCGATAACCTTCACCGAAGCCTGGATCACGGAATCGGTGCTGCAGCTGGTGCGCGCCGGGAGTTTCTTCATCCCTGCCAATTTGGGCGCCAGCGAGGCCGGCTTCGTCGTGCTGGTCGGCGCGCTGACCGGCCAGCCGCCCCTGGGGCTGGCGGCGGCGCTGGTGCGTCGCGCGCGTGAGCTGCTGTGGATCGTCGCTGGGGTGGCGCTCGGCTGGCGCTTGTCCTTCAGCCCGTCCGTGGTTGCGGCGGAACTGGCCGAGCCCCAGGAGTAGATCGTTCTGCATCCAAGCCGACCATGGTGAACAGCTCCTGGTCGCCGGCCACGCCCCGTAGAGAATGACGGCCGGCAGAGACCAACCGGGCCGAACAGGTTGTGGCGGCCTTGGCGAAGGACTCGGAGATCAGGATGTTATGGCCAAGCGGCGTACAAAGGGCCTCGATGCGGCTGGCTTCGTTGACCGCCGGGCCGATAACCGTAAAGTCGAGCCGATCACCGGCGCCCACGTTGCCGTAAAGTACATCGCCGAGATGGAGTGCTATATCGAGTTCCATGGCCGGCCAGTCCGCCGCCTGGCGCTCTTTGTTCAGGGCGCGAACCCGCTCGATCGAATCGGCCGCCGCCGACAGGGCCTGGCTGCAGAGGCCGTCGGATTTATTGGCGTTGGTGTCGAAGGTGGCGAGCAGGCCGTCGCCGAGGAATTTCAAAACCTGGCCGCCACGCGCCTGGACCGGCTCAACCATGCATTCGAAATAGGCGTTGAGCATATCGCCGATCTTATCGTGGGGCATGGTGTCACTCACCGCCGTGAAACTGCGCAGATCGGCAAGCCAGATGACCGCCGGCAGCACATCCATTTTGCCCGGTTGGATATCGCCGGCGAGGATGCGCTGGCCGCTCTCATGGCCGACATAGGTATCGAGCATGTTGACCGCGATCTGCCGGGCCAAGCCGACGTTGAGGGACAGGGCGAGGCGGGGCAGCAGGCGGTTGAGGATATCCAGATGCTCGTCCGTGAAGCCTTCGGGCCTGTTGGTAGCCCAAGATGATGCCATGCCTGTCGGGTGGTATTTAATATTGGCAACATCAAATTTGATGACGCTGGCGAAATAGTCGATCAGGCCCTGGTTCCGCAATTCCTCGAGGACAGAGAATTCGAGCGGCGCTTCCGGGTTGGCCAAGGAGCGGCGCATGGTCGGGACGTTGGTTTCCAGCATATGGTAAAACGGGCTCTTGCCCCAGGCGAACGCACCGGCCATTTCATGATTAAACAGACTGGTCGGTATTTTATCACCGGGTCGCCACAGAATGTCGAACGCCGCGATGGTGGGATGCAGGGTGCGAATGCTCACATAGACGCGGGACAAGGGCACCCCGGCCTCGGCGAGGCGATCGCAAAACCCGTGGATCAGGGTCTCGAAGCCGGCCGGGTGCAGGCCCCGTTCGATCAGCCAGTCGCTGATCACCTAAATTTTTGCGCCGTCGATTATGTCGTTTGTATTCAATTTACCAGTCCATTGATTGGGACAAGCCGGCTCGCGTCATTGTACGATAGATAAGGGCTGATAGTATTCATTGAAGGGGGAGTGAATGATTGATTGTGCCGAACCCGCCGCGATCATCGATCTGGATCGCTATCCGATCGCCGATCTCGGCGCGCCCGAGGCGGTTGCGCTGATCGAGGATTGCCGTGCAAGGCTGGATGCGACAGGCGCCTTGTCCCTGCCTGGCTTCGTATTGCCCGTGGCCGCTGAGGCGCTTGCTGCCGAGGCCCGTGACCTGACGCCGCTCGCCTATGAAATAGCGACCGAACATACCTGTTATTTCGAGCCCGCGGATGAGGCTTTTCCCGAAGACCACCCGCGCAGCCATATGCTGTTCAGCCGTAAAGGCGGTGTCGCCGGAGACCAGATCGGCAAGACGGCAATACTCAAACGACTCTACCATTGGGACGGCTTGATGGGTTTCATCGCCGGCGTGCTCGGCGAGGACAAGCTCTATCGCCATGCCGACCCCCTGGCGGCGCTCAATATCAACGTATTCGAGACCGGACAATCCCTGAATTGGCATTTCGACCGGGCGGATTTCTCCGTCACCTTGTCCATCCAGACTGCCCAAGACGGCGGCCAGTTCGAATATGTGCCGGCGCTTCGCTCTTCCGACGACGAGAACTATGACGGGGTCACCAAGGTGATGGAGGGCGCGGCCGGCGATACCCACTTGCTGGAATTCGAGGCTGGAACCCTGGCGCTTTTCCGGGGCCATTACGCGCTGCATCGGGTAACGCCGGTGATCGGCAAACAGGCTCGGCTCGCGGCGGTCTTAAGCTATGTCCGGGAGCCGAACGTTATCTTCACGCCCTATGCCCGGGAATTGTTTTACGGCCGCACCGAGTCGATTGTTGACTGATCAATCTGAGAGACCGGCGATCGGCTGGCGCGAATGGCTCGCCTTGCCGTCCCTCGGCCTGCCGGCCATCAAGGCCAAGATCGATACCGGCGCGCGCACCTCGGCGCTGCACGCCTTTTTTGTCGAACCGTTTCAAATGGACGGCCTGGTCCATGTGCGTTTCGGTATTCATCCGCTGCAAAAGCGCACCGATATCGAAATTATCTGCGAGGCCCCGATTATCGACCAGCGCTGGGTCACGGATTCCGGCGGCCATCGCGAGTTGCGCTATGTCGTCGAGGAGCCCGTCCATATGGGCGGCGAGGTCTGGCCGGTCGAGATTACCTTGACCAGCCGCGACAGTATGCTGTTCCGTATGCTACTCGGACGCACCGCCATCAAGGGGCGTATGATTGTTGATCCCGCGCGTTCGTATGTGGCGGGTAAACTGTCCAGGAAGGCCTATTTTCCGCTCAAGAAAAAGCAGACGAAAAGCAAGAAAGACGTAACATGAAACTGGTTATCCTCGCGCGCAACCCCAAGCTTTACTCGCACCGCCGCCTGGTCGAGGCCGCCGAGGCGCGTGGCCATGAAATCGAAATCATCAACACCTTGCGTTGCTATATGAATGTGACCTCCCATCGCCCCGAGGTGCGTTACCAGGGCCGCAAGATGACCGGCATCGACGCGGTGATTCCGCGCATCGGCGCCTCGATTACCTTCTACGGCCTCGCCGTGCTGCGCCAATTCGAGATGATGGGGGTCTATCCGCTGAATGAATCCGTCGCCATCGGCCGCTCGCGCGACAAACTGCGTTCGCTCCAGCTGCTCTCGCGCAAGGGTATCGGCCTGCCGGTCACCGGCTTTGCCCATTCGACCAGCAACACGAAAGATTTGATCGATCTCGTCGGTGGCGTGCCGCTGGTGCTTAAATTGCTCGAAGGCACCCATGGCAACGGCGTCGTCCTGGCCGAGACCCATCAGATGGCGACCAGCATGATCGATTCCTTTCGCGGCCTGAAGGCTCACTTCCTGGTCCAGAAATTCATCAAGGAGGCCGGCGGCGCCGATATTCGTTGTTTTGTGGTTGGCGAGAAGGTGGTGGCGTCCATGAAGCGCCAGGGCAAGGAGGGCGAGTTTCGCTCGAACATCCACAAGGGTGGCTTCGCCTCGGTGATTCGCATCACGCCGGAGGAACGCTCAACGGCGGTGCGCGCGGCGCGCATCCTGGGGCTCAATGTGGCGGGCGTCGATTTGTTGCGCTCGAACCATGGCCCGGTGGTTATGGAGGTCAATTCCTCGCCCGGCCTCGAAGGCATCGAAAAAGCGACCGGCAAGGATGTTGCCGGACTCATCATCGAGTTCATCGAAAAACACGCCAAGCCGCATAAGACCAAGACCCGCGGTCGGGGGTAGCCGGCGTGGAGGCCTTCACCATCGGCGGTGTCGCAGTGCCGCCGGGACAGCGCAAAACCATCGATCTTCCGTTCGTCGATCTGTCCCTGCATACGCCCATGACCATGCCAGTCCAGGTCGTCCATGGCCGCCGTGCCGGGCCTCGGCTGTTCGTCAACGCGGCAATCCACGGCGACGAAATCAACGGCGTCGAGATCATCCGGCGCCTGCTCAACCTTGGCGCCCTAAAACATATCCGGGGCACCTTGGTGGCGGTGCCGGTGGTCAATGTTTTCGGCTTCGTCTCTCTGTCGCGAAATCTTCCTGACCGGCGCGACCTGAACCGCAGTTTCCCCGGCTCCGCCCGCGGCTCCCTGGCGGGGCGTCTTGCCAATCTTTTCCTCGGCGAGATCGTCGCCAACTGCAGCCACGGCATCGATCTGCATACCGGCGCCATCCATCGCGACAATTACCCGCAAATCCGCGCCAATATGGATGACGAGCAAACAGCGGCCATGGCCTATGCCTTCGGCGTCCCCCTGGTCATCAATTCGGGTTTTCGCGAGGGCTCCTTACGCGAGGCGGCGTCGCAAATAGACGTGCCGGTCATCGTCTATGAGGCGAGCGAGGCCCTGCGTTTCGACGAATTCGCCATCCGCGCCGGGGTGCGCGGTGTTGTCGGGGTGATGCGCTCTCTCGGCATGCTCAAGGACCGCAAGCGCACGAAACGAAAGCCGGTCGATCCCATGCTGGTGCGCTCAAGCACCTGGGTGCGAGCGTCGCAAAGCGGCATCCTCAGGCGCGCCGTGGCGCTGGGTAAGCTGGTCAAGAAAGACGAGCGCCTGGGCGCCATCGCCGATCCCTTCGGCGGCAACGAGGTCGAGGTGCTGTCCCCCGCCGAGGGCATCGTCATCGGCGGCACCAATCTGCCTCTGGTCCATGAAGGCGACGCCCTGTTCCACATCGGCCGCTTGGAGGGAACGCAAGTAGCGGCCAAGACCATGGACGCCTTCGAGAACGACCCGGTCTACGAAGAAGAACTCGCCCCCAGCCTGGACGACGAGCCGCCTATTGTCTGAGTGGAGCAATTAGAGGTTGATCACCACAGAGACACAGAGGAAGACGAGAAAGGAATTTTTATTTTAATAAACCACCTTCTTTTCTTTCCCTCTTCTTCCTCTGTGTCTCTGTGGTCAAATTTCTTTTATACCAGCGAGCATTAAGCGCGACTCAATTAGGGGATTCCCAAGCGGCCAAAAGTCTGAATCAATGAGGGAACAGATTTGGAGGTTTGCCATGGGCAGAACGGTTGCGTTACGGGAAGATTTCAATGGCGCGGGATTGCGGCGCTTGGCCAAGACGTCGAAGGACGCTGGGCAGAGCCGCCGTCTCCTTGCGCTGTCCGAGATTTACGATGGCGGCAAGCGAGGGGAC
>JAYGED010000044.1:0-3676 GCA_046582565.1 Alphaproteobacteria bacterium | reverse complement strand
TACGAGTTTTGGCATCAAATCAACCGATCAGGAGCGGTCGGATGCTAAAATCCCGAGACCGGGCAACATCTGCTACCCAGGTTCGAGCTCGTCAGGGCATTATTCGAGGTGCCCTTAATACATAAGATGGTACTGAACATTACGTTACTGGGCGCCTTGGACTATCTTGGTTATCCGGCAGACTACGCTGTTGGAGATTTCAACAATGATGGTTTGCTCGACGTCATGTTTACAGGCGGATCCTGGGATCCTGAGGCAGGACAACCAGCCGACCGTAACAATCCCATTGTCGTATTGACGGCGCAGGGTGGGGGCTCTTTTAGTCTCGAGACACGGCCCGATCTGGGCAGCTCGGTAGGGGCAGTATACGCGGATGTCGCGGATTTCAATGGCGATGGCATCGATGACGTCTTGATCGGCTTCAGCGAAAGCCTCGAGAATATCGCCCTGATCGGCACAGCCATCGAGAACGGAATTTGGCTCGGGTAGCCTTAAACCATCTGAATTTCCGCTTTGAATTCCAGGCTATGGTGCGCTTGTTTTCTGATTTTCCCATGACGATTTCATGCTGCGGTAGCGGCGGCTCATCCTGCGGTAGCCAGGGCTTCACGCGAGCAGGGCGATGACCGAATAACCGAGCAGCCAATAATGTATGCCCACGATGATGGCGTAGAGAACAAGGGCAAGGGCCGCAATCTTCGCATCCTTGACGATTGAGCCCCTGGCCGGCGCGGACCATGGCCCTTCATAGCGATTGATGGCCGCCATTTCGGCCAGTGCCCAGAGCCCGAGCCCCCCGAACAGGACAAGCGAAGCCAGATCGCCGTTGACCAGGAGGTGCGCCACGGCCCAGACGACGACGCCCGAAAGCATGGGATGGCGCAACAATGCCCGAACCACGCCGTCGACCCTGCCCGCGTCCATCAAGAAGATCGCCACCAGCATCAGCAGATTGTTGAAATGCCATACCCAGGCGGGCAGAGCGTAGAGATGTATGTAATCGGCGCTTCGGTAGCCGATCACCATCAAAATGATTCCCGCCAGCACCAGGACGGCCACCACACCACGCCCGGCTTTGCCCATGGCGGCACGCTGTGTGGGCAACAGCCGCTTGAACAGATGGGCGCCAATCCACAGCAAAAGCCCGAGAAACAACCAAATCAAGATGACACCCCCTTTGTCCGCGTAACCGGTAATGAGACCGGCACGCCATTATAAACCAGGTTAAACATCGCCGTGTAGCGATGCGCAAGACTGTCCGGTGATCGCCACGTTACGTCCGCTTGCAGCGTCGCAGCAGGAAAATTCGGCGGCACCTATATCGTTACACTGCCGCAATCGGGAACGACCACGAGCATCTCTTGCGAAACACCCGAGGCCGCCCGCGCCTCGCTTCGCTAGACAATGCGAGACACGCTGAAAATTTGTCACAACTCTGTTGCGCCAAAGTATACGGAACATAAATTCGTGTAATAATCGCAGGCTGTCCTGGCCCGCGCCCGACTGGACCAGCCAAAACTATTGAAGCCAAGACTATTGAAGATTGCCGGCTAAGAGCGGATATTCTGACCTTACAGAACCCTACGTAAGGAACCCGACCATGGCCCTCAGTGAAGTTACGCCCACCATCGATCCCGTACGCCAGGCGCGCATCGACCTGGCCGCGTTTCATCGTCTGGCGGTACGGTTCGGCATGGACGACGGCATCTGGAACCATTTCAGCCTGACCGTGCCGGGGCAATCCGATCTGTTCCTGGTCAAGGCCCACGGCCTGCTCTGTAGCGAGGTCACGGCGAGCAACCTGATCGCCGTCGACGGCGCGGGCAACACGGTAGAGGGCCTCGGCATCGCCGAAACCTCAGGCGTCTGCATCCATGCGCCGATCCATCGCAACAAAGCGGACGCCGCCTGTGTGCTGCACTGCCATATGCGCTACGCCACCTGGCTGGCGATGATCGAGGGCGGCCGCCTGATGCCGATCAACCAGAACAGCCTGCGCTATTACGGGCGGATCAGCTATGACGATCATTACAATGGCCTGGCCGTGGCTAAGGACGAGGGCCAGCGCATGACCGACGTTCTCGGCGACAACAACGTCCTGATCCTCGCCAACCACGGCGTCATCGTCACCGGGCCGACCGTGGCTCAGACCTTCTACGACCTCTATTATCTCGAACTCTGCTGCAAGGAGCAGTTCACCGTCGTCTCCTCGGGGGCGGAGCCCCGGCTGATTCCCCAGGACGTGGTCGCCCTGACCCAAACGCAGTTTGCCGGCTTCGACGGACCCGCCGCGGAGCTGTTTTTCGACGCCCTCAAGCGCCGCCTCGATGTCGAGGAGCCCGATTACAAAGATTAAATGATTATGCAAAAATCAGTGGGCTGGGTTGCAATAATTCCTTAACAGGTAACCAAGAAATTAAGATTCTATTGTTACCTGTTCATTATAATACGAGCCGTTGTTCAGTATTACCGCTCACGCAGATTGTCACCACCATGTCATTGCATATTCTTTCCGGGCCCGGCTGGCCAGCCGAGGCCTATTCTGTTGCCGGCTGGGCCCAGGCGGCCACGCCGCTCAACGTCATTCGCAGGCCCGCGACGATTCGCGCCGAGCTTCCCCAGCCCCGGCCCGAGGGACAGGTCGAGAAACGCTAGCGCTCGACCTGAGCAGACGCTGCAAGCGCGCGACCTCCATTTCGATCGATTGCCTATTGAGCCTGTAGTAAATCGCCTGACCGTCGCGCCGGCGGCTCACCATGTCCACGGCGCGCAGCCGCGCAAGATGCTAATTTACCGCCGATTGATCGATGCCGATAAGCCGTTGGATCTCGCCCACCCCGCGCTCGCCGCGCCCCAACAGGTGCAAAATTGCCAGCCGCCTCGGGTTGGCCAGGGCGCGCAATCCATTCGCGTCAATCGTCTGCATGGGTGTATATTCGAATCCTCTAATATTCAGCGCCAAAAAAATTAAGCCCCTCCGATAAAGGAGAGGCCTTGGGGAAGAAGGAGTTGCTCGATGACACATCTGCTCGACGTCAAGGGACTTGCCTGCCCATTGCCGATCCTGCGTGCCAAGAAACAGTTGAAGAGCCTCAGCCCCGGCGAGGAGCTGGAGGTTCTCGCCACCGACCCGGGCTCGGTCGAGGATTTCGACGCCTTCTGCGAGACCACCGGCCACGGCTTGGTGGAAGCGGACGAGGCCGACGGGGTGTTTCGTTTCGTCATCCGGAAGAAGGCTTGAGGAGAGCCTCGAGCACCGCCACCTCGGGCGCCGCCATGAGGCCGCTGGTCATCGCCTCGCGGGGGTCTTTGAAGCTCATTTCGACCGGCTCATGGGGCGGCGTCACTACCTCGCCCTCAGCCCTGACCGCGTAATAGACCGGCGTGTAATGGGCCCGGCTCCACGAGCTGAGCAGTGTGCCCGGCGCCGACAACAGCGCGCCGACGGTAATCTCGAGCCCGGTTTCCTCGGCGAATTCCCGCTTGAGCGCCGCCCGGGCGGTCTCGTGAGACTCGACCCCGCCGCCGGGAAATTTCCAGCAGAACACATCGCCGACATACTCCGCCGAGATGAGCACCAGCCCGCCGCGCAGGAGCAGGCCATAGGCGCGGAAGTTCTCCGGGTGATCGTGGCTCGTCATGGCGGGATATTATACCAAACATTGCCAATCGCGCC
>JAYGED010000046.1:0-4643 GCA_046582565.1 Alphaproteobacteria bacterium | reverse complement strand
TGCTGGCGATGATCACGAAGAAGGAAATGAACAGGGTGTTCAGGATGGCGACGAGGTAAATCCGGCCGTAAGTGTGGACGCCGACGCGGTAGTCGATCAGCGTGAAGTCGATGTCGAATCCCGCCGTGGTGGAGAGAAAGCCGAAGCCGGTCAGCATGCCCCTGAGTTCCAGGTTTTCGGCTGTATTGGTCGCCAGGGTGTAGATCAGCCAGACAAACAGGCTGATTACCAGCAGCTGATAGGCCGCGGCATCGTATTGAAAGCGCTTTTGCGCCGGTCTGGCCCTGGTTACCGACATGTCGGCGTGACCCTAGCTTTATTGGCCCGCTGATAGAAGCGCAATCGTTCCGCCATACCCCAAACCAACCCGCCTATCCGGCGGGTTTTTTCATCTGGAGAATCCATGCATAGGAAACATCTCGATATTGCTTTCGACATCAAGGCGCTCGATGAGAGCGGCGCGTTCGAGGGCTATGCATCCGTGTTCGACGTCGTCGACGGCTTCGATGACCGCGTGGCGCCCGGCGCTTTTGCCGCCTCCCTGGCGGCCAGCCGGGGCGGGCGCGGGGTCAAGATGCTGTGGCAGCATGACGCCGCCGAGCCCATCGGCGCCTGGGATGCCATCACCGAGGATGCCCGCGGCCTCTATGTGCGCGGCCGGTTGCTGCTCGATGTGCGGCGCGGGGCCGAGGCCCATGCCCTGCTCAAGGCCGGCGCCATCGACGGCCTGTCGATCGGCTACACCACGGTCGAGGCGACCTACGATGCGAACAAGCGGTCGCGCAGGCTCTCCGAGATCGCCCTGTGGGAGATCAGCCTGGTGACCTTCCAGGCCTGCCCCGGCGCCGAGGTGGTTGCCGTGAAGGGCGAAACTCCTCAGACAATTCGTGCGTTTGAACGCTTCCTGCGGGACGTGGGCGGCTATTCGCATAGCGACGCCGGGGCGCTTGCCCATGGCGGCTTCAAGGCGCTTGCCCGGCGGGATGCTGCGAGCGGGACCGCCGGGCTGGTGGCGAGTTTGCACCGCGCCAGCGCCATCCTGAAAACAAACCAATTCTGAAAAATTTGGCAAGGAATCTATGAGATGAACATGACAGACGTAAAAACCGCGGTGGACGCCCTGGCCTCTACCTTCGAGGACTTCAAGGCGGCCAACAATCAGGCCCTGCAGGAAATGGCCGACAAGGGCGCGGTCGATAGCGTGACCGCAGACAAGGTGGCCCGCCTGGATGAAGAGATCGAGCGCCTGCGCGACGGCCTCGAACATACCCGCGCCAGCCTGAACAGGCCGATCGGCGACGCCAAATCCGAGACTTATGGCGGCCTCTTTGGTGGCGGCTCCCTGGCTACTGAGTACAAGGCGGCCTTCGGCGCGTATCTTCGGCGCGGCATGGAGAGCGGCTCCGCCGACATTCTCAAGCGGGTCACCAAGGGCGCCAGCCCGCGCGCCATAGCCGAGGGGCTGGCCAAGGCGCGCGAAGCCGGGCTCAAGGTCTCCGCGACAGTGATTCTCGGCCTGGGCGGTGCTCAGCGCTGGCGCGATCACATCGACGGCACCGCGGCGCTGATCAACGAGACCGCGCCGACTTATCTCTCGACCCTGCAGCTTGGCCTTGATGGGATGATCGAGGCGGAATTCCTCGCCCGCTTCGGCGAGCCCTTCGAGCCTCAGGACGATGCCGGCATGCTCACCGAACAGGTCAGCCTGATCTCCCAGCTCGACCCGCCCCGGCCTGTCATCTTCCGCTCGAACCACGCCTCCAATGCCCTGCCGCTCGCCGGCACCCTGCCCAAGGATCGCGACGCTCTGCTCGCCGTGCTGAATGCGGCGCGGGCCGGGGAAGTGGCCCTAAGGCCGAGGCATTTGCGCAGCCACTAACCGAGCCCCCGCAGGAACGCTTCCATATGAAAACGCGATTGTTCGGGGCCGTAGGTTTGCTCGCGGCCCACCGGGCAGGCGCGGCGGGCGCGGCAGGATTGCGCCATGCAGTCTTCGCCGGCGGGGGTTGAAATGTGCGCGGCGCAGGCCGGCACGTCGTAGCCATCCAAGGTCAGGGCGCCGACCGGGCAGGTCGCGAGGCAGGGCTTTTCGGCGCAGCTTACGCAAGGGCTCGCCCGTTGTTCCATAGCCGGTAAGTCGATGCGGTCCGGGAAGGCGAGGGCGCCGCGATAGGCGTGCCACAGGCCGTGATCGGGATGGATCAGCGGGCCAATGGGCGAGGGGTGGACCGGCTCGGCGCGCATCGCCCAGCGCTGGAAAGGCAAGTAGGGCGGGCCGCCGAAGGGAAACAGCGCATGGCCGCCGAGGGTCTCGGCGAGAGGTTCGAGGACGCGCCGGGACCAGCCATCGAGGGCATGGGTCTCAGGGGCCGACTCGGCTGCTGGGTGCTGCTCGCTGAAAACCCGCCACATTGCGGGGCCTACACTGCCGGCAAGCACCAGGGTCTTCGTCGGCCGGCCGCCGGGCAGGGCAGGCACGCCGTCCTCAGGCCCGGGATGAAAACCGCCGCGCGGCGTCAGCCCCGCGCGGGATAGCGCCGCTTCGATGGCCGCGAACTCCGTCACCCGGTTATTCCATCTGACGGCGCAGGTGATTGAGCATATCGATGCGGGTGATCAGGCCGAGGTATTCGTCGCCGTCATTGACGATGGCGACCCGGTCGTTGGCGAAGATGGCGAACAGGCTCTTGAGCGGCGCCGAGGGAGAGACGGTCTCGAGCTTGGCGGTCATGAATTTCCCGACCGGCTCATTGAAGCGGTCCTCATGCTCGAAAATCGCGATCAGCACATCGGATTCATCGAGAATGCCGACCACCTGGCCGCCCTCGATGACCACCAGCTGGCTCACGTCGTAGAGCTTCATGCGGGAGTAGGCGGTGAGCAGGCTGTCGTCGGGCTTCAGGGTGAAATCCTCATTGTCCACATGGCGGCGCGCGATGAGGTCGCGGATATCGCCGTAGCTGCTGCGCTCCATGAGGCCCTTATCGAGCATCCAGAAGTCGTTATACATCTTCGACAGATATTTATTGCCGCTGTCGGGAACGAAGGTGACGACCCGCTTGGGCTCGGTCTGCTCCCGGCAATAGCGCAGGGCGGCGCCGATCAGGGTGCCCGACGACGAGCCGACGATGAAGCCTTCCCGGTGCAGCACGTCGCGCGCCGTGGCGAAGGCTTCCTTGTCGGGAATGATGAAAGCTTTCGAGACCAGGGAGAGATCGCAATTGGGCGGCACGAAATCCTCGCCGATGCCCTCGACCAGCCAGGAGCCGACATCCTCGGGCACCTCTCCGGTGTTGACGATATCGGCCAGGATCGAGCCTTCCGGATCGGCCAGCACCATCTCCACATGGGGCGCATGCGCCTTCATGAAGCGGCCGATGCCGGTGATCGTGCCGCCTGAGCCCACGCCGCAGACCACCGCGTCGAGGTCGTGGTCCATCTGCTCCCAAATCTCCGGCGCGGTGGTGGTCTCATGGGCCAGGGGGTTGGCCGGATTGGCGAACTGATTGACGAAGAAGGCGCCCATTTCTTCGGCGATGCGCTCGGCATAATCCTGATAATATTCCGGATGGCCCCTGCCCACGTCCGAGCGGGTCATCCGCACCTCGGCGCCCAGGGCCTTGAGATGGAAGACCTTCTCCTGGCTCATTTTGTCGGGCATGACGATGATCAGCCGATAGCCCTTCTGCGCCGCCACCAGGGCGAGGCCGAGGCCGGTGTTGCCGGCGGTCGCTTCGACCAGCGTGCCGCCGGGTTTCAGTGAGCCGTCGGCCTCGGCGGCCTCGATCATGGAGAGCCCTATGCGGTCCTTGATGGAGCCACCGGGGTTCTGGTTCTCGAGCTTGGCGAACAGGCGGCAGGGACCGGTATCGAGCCTGGTGAACTCGACCATGGGCGTGTTGCCGATCAACTCGAGGACGCTGCTGCTGGCGGACATGCTGTGGGCTCTCCTGGGAAGACATGAGAAAGCATGAGCCTACCGCAATCGGTGCAATTGGCAATAATCCATGCTGTATAATGCCCCAATGACCAATCACGATAATCCTGAGAATTTTCGCGTCTATGGCCTGCTGGTTCGCGGTGGACTGGTGCTTATCGCGGCGGAATATGTAGGCGATGTGTTCTGCTGGAAATTACCCGGCGGCGGGGTGGAGCTGGGGGAAACCGCCGAGGCGGCGCTGGTGCGGGAATTCCAAGAGGAAACCGGGCTCGATATTACCGTCGGCGCGCTGTTGTCTTCGCCGGGCACCATGCTCAGCCCCTGGACCGGGGCCAATTACACGCCGATCTATTACGCGGTCAGCGGCCAGGGCGAGATTGTCACGCCGCCCCATGAGCCCATGCAGATGAGCTTCAAGGAGCCCCGCGAGGCGATGGCCAGCGGCCTCATGGCGGCGCCCGAAATCGCGGTGCTCGAGGCGCTGCTTAAGCGGCCTTCTGAATAATGAAACGATAGACCCCGTCGGCCTCGTCCGAGGTGACCAGAAGATGACCGGTGACGTTGCAGAAAGCGTCGAAATCCTTTACCGAGCCCGGGTCCGTGGCGAGAACCTCAAGCTCCTCGCCGGGGCTCAGGCTATTCAACATCTTCTTGGCCCGCAAAATCGGCATGGGGCAGGTGAGTCCCTTGACGTCGAGCAGAT
>JAYGED010000146.1:0-31731 GCA_046582565.1 Alphaproteobacteria bacterium | reverse complement strand
TGGATGAAATCACCGGTCTGCTTGACCGACAGAGGCGGCAGGGTGAACGAATAGCCGATGCGCTGGTTGAGCTGGCGCAGCTTGCGCTGATCCAGAAGCTCGTCGAGTTCGGGCTGGCCGAACAGTACGGTCTGCATCAGCTTGGTCTGATCGGTCTCCAGGTTCGACAGGCGCCGCACGGTCTCCAGGCCGTCGATGCCGAGGGCCTGGGCCTCGTCGATGACCAGCACAACGCCGCGCCCGGCGGCGTATTGCCTAAGCAGAAAGCTGTTGAGAAGATGCAGCCGGTCGTCGGTCTTTTCCGGGTCGAGGCCGAACTCGCGGCACACCGCGCCGATAATCCAATTGGGGTCGGTCTGCGGGTTGATGATATAGGCAACTTCCTTGGTCTTGAGCATCTCGGCGGTCACCATGCGGCACAGCAGGGTCTTGCCGGTGCCGACTTCGCCGCTGACCTTGATTACGCCTTCGCCCTGGTCGATGGCGTGCATCAACGAGGTCAGCACTTCGTGATGGGCCTTGCTGGGGTAGTAGAGGCCGCTATTGGGGGTCAGCGCAAAAGGCCGCTCGGTGAGGCCGAAATGTTCGAGGAAAGGCATGGGCACTACAGGCCAGGCTGGTTGCGCGATACGGTGAGAGAGTAGCATACCCGATCCGCGTTGACAGGGCCCGCCGTGCAGCAGATAGTCTCCGGCTTTCCGCGCGCAAATAAACTCAGAGGAGAAATTTCGTGATTACGCCGATCATGCCGACCTATGGAGAATACGGCCCTGCATTTGAGCGGGGCGAGGGTGTCTATCTCTATACGGCCGACGGGCGACGATTCCTCGATTTCTCATCCGGCATCGCGGTGAATGGATTGGGCCACTGCCATCCTCATCTGGTCGAGGCCTTGGTCAGTCAAGGTTCGACCCTGTGGCATACCTCGAACCTGTTCGGTATTCCCAACCAGCAGCGCCTGGCCGAGCGGCTGGTCGCGAACAGCTTTGCCGACACCATGCTGTTTTCCAATTCCGGCGCCGAGGCCATGGAATGCGGTTTCAAGATCATCCGGCGCTATTTCGATTCCATCGGTCAGGGCGAACGCTATCGCGTCATCACGTTCGAGGGCGCCTTTCATGGCCGCACCCTGGCGTCGATTTCCGCCGGCGGCAAGAAATTGCATCTTGAAGGTTTCGGCCCCGATACCGAGGGCTTCGATCACGTCGCCTTCGGCAATCTCAACGAACTGCGCGCCGCTATCGGGCCCGAGACGGCCGCAATCTTGGTCGAGCCGGTACAGGGCGAGGGCGGTATCCGCCCCGCCGATGCTGAGTTCCTGCGCGGTTTACGTACCGTGGCCGACGAGTTCGGCCTGTTGCTGATGTTCGATGAGGTGCAATGCGGTATGGGCCGCACCGGTAAATTGTTCGCTCACGAATGGGCGGGTGTCACGCCTGATATTATGCCTATTGCCAAGGCGCTCGGCGGTGGCTTCCCGGTTGCCGCCTGCCTGGCCACCGAGCGAGTCGCTTCCTGCATGACCGCGGGCAGCCACGGCTCGACCTTTGGCGGCAACCCGCTGGCAACGGCGGTCGCCAACGCCGTGCTGGATATCATGTTGGCCGACGGTTTTTTTGAGACTGTACAGCGCATGGGCGATCTGTTTCGCGGCCGGCTCAACGAGCTTGCGGCTAAATATTCCAGGGTCATCGAAGAAGTCCGCGGCATGGGCCTGATGATAGGCTTGAAGCTGCAGAACGATAAGGACACGGGCACTGTGATTGCGGCCTTGAGGGAGAAGGGCCTGTTGACCGTTCCGGCGGCGGAAAACGTCATTCGCCTGCTGCCGCCGCTGATCGTCGAAGAAAGCCATATCGACGATGCCATGGTCATGCTCGATGACGTCTTATCGGAAATGCGGTGATGAGCAGTCCGCGTCATTTCCTCGATGTCGACGCGATCGATTCATCATCCCTGCGTGACATGCTCGACCGCGCCGCCGACGCCAAGAAGCGGCTCAAGGCGGGTGAGAGCCTGACATATCTGTCGGGCAAGACCCTGGCTCTGATCTTCGAGGCGCCATCGACCCGCACACGGGTCTCCTTCGATGTCGGCATGCAAAAGCTCGGCGGTGGTGTGGTCACCCTGTCATTGGTGGATTCCAACATGTCACGCGGCGAATCGATTGCCGATACGGCGCGTGTCCTGTCACGCTATGTGGACGCGGTGATGATCCGCACCAAGGACCATAACCGCCTGCTTGAAATGGCGGAATATGCCGACATACCGATCATCAACGGCCTGACGGATCGCAGTCATCCCTGTCAGTTGATGGCCGATGTGATGACCTTCGAAGAGCATTGCGGGCCGATTGCGGGCCGGGTTGTGGCCTGGTCCGGCGAAGGCAACAATATGTCGGTATCCTGGATACACGGCGCCGTGCGGTTTGGCTTTACCCTTCGTATGGCCTGTCCCAGCTCGTTGGGCCCGCCTCAGGAAGCCCTCGATTGGGCGGCGGCGAATGGCGGCGACATCGTGGTCAGCGACGATCTCGATGCCATGGTCGATGGTGTGGACTGCGTGGTGGTCGACACCTGGGCGTCCATGGCGGGCGAGCGCAGTGATGTCGATCCGGGGCTGCTTGAGCCCTATCAGGTTGACGACCGGGTGATGGCCCTGGCAAAGCCGGAAGCGATCTTCATGCATTGCCTGCCGGCCTATCGGGGCAAGGAAATGACCGCCTCGGTCATCGACGGGCCGCGTTCGGTGGTTTGGGATCAGGCCGAAAACCGCCTTCACGCCCAGAACGGCATTCTGCTATGGTGCCTGTCTTAAACTTGAGGGTCGGAGATTGACAATGATAGGACGATTTTCCGCTATCCTGATTGTGATGCTGGCGCTGACCGCCTGCGAGACGCCGGGTCCGCCGGGCTATCCCGATATCACCTTCAGTCACCTCAAACCGATCAAGCTCGATATCGGCGCAGTCGATTACACCCAAGCTTACGTGCCGCCGGCAAAGCTTCCCAATGTGGATCATCTGTTCCCGCAGCGACTGACGGTGGTCGCCAAGCGTTGGGCCAGTGAACGCATCGCGGCGGTTGGACCAATTTCGCGCATCGCCCGCATCACCCTGATCAACGCCGCCGTGGTGGGCAGCGCACTGGACACCACCCAGGGCCTCAAGGGCGTGTTCACCATCGAACAGGCCGCCCGCTACGACGCCACGGTCGAGATCCTCATCGAAATCGTCAACAGCCAGGGTGTGGTCGAGGGTCAAGCGAACGCCGTCGCCCAGCGCTCGCAGACGGCGCCGGAGAACATCACCCTCAACGACCTCGATCAGCTGTGGTTTGATCTGACCGAAGCGGTGATGAATGATCTCGATCGGGAGATGGAAGCAACGATCAGGAAGTATCTGGCGAAGTACGTGCGTTAGCTGATTCCGGCGTCGCCGGTTCCCGACACCACGGCGCAAACCCGGGCGCCGGGTGGAATTTCAATTTTGCCTTGGCGCAAGGCCGCCATGGATGCGGCGCCGGCGAGTTCGGCGGCGACTCCCATTTCCTGCCACAGCCAACGAGCCGCGCTTAGCATCTCTTCATCCCTGACCAGGACGATGTCATCCACAGCGTCGCGGATCAGCGCGAAATTGACCGGGTCGCTGCGCCGGGGCGCCAGAGTATTGGCGGCGGTATCGACCGAGGGCAGGGTAATGACGCTATTGTGGCGCAGGCTTTCATGCAGGGTTGGCGCGCCGACCGGTTCCACACCGATGATTCGGATCGCCGGGTTGGACGCCTTGGCGGCGGCGGCAACGCCGGCGATCAATCCACCGCCGCCTATGGGCACGATGAGTATGGCTGTATCCGGGGCGTCTTCGATTATTTCCAATGCGACTGTCCCCTGTCCGGCGATCACCGCTTCATCGGCGAAAGGGTGAATGTAGGTCAGGCCGTCCCGCTTTGCATGGGCGAGGGCGGCTTCGTTTGCCTCGTCCCATCCGGCGCCCTCCAGGCGCGCAGTCGCGCCCCATGCGGCGAGCCGCTCGATTTTCACCGGTGGGGTGTTGTGGCCGAGATAGACTGTCGCCGGTGTCTTGGCCAGCCATCCGGCATAAGCGACGCCGAGGCCGTGGTTGCCGCCCGATGCGGTAACGATACCGCGGGCGATTTCATCTTCGCTCAAAAGGCCGAGTTTGCTCATCACGCCGCGCGCTTTGAAAGACCCGGTGACCTGGAGGCATTCGAGCTTGAGCTCGAGGGTGCATCCCGTCACCGCCGGATCGTGCATGGCGACGGCCTCGATTAGAGGCGTCCGACGAACCCGGCCGGCTATGCGATGCTGTGCCGCCTTGAATTCATCCAGATCCATCTATGTGCCCGCCGCGAAAGGCGGGCCCTTGATCTCGACCGTGTTGCCATCCGGGTCGGCGATGTAGAAAGACGGGCCTTCGCCTTGAGCGCCGTAGCGTTTCTTCACCTCGCCGACGTCGATGCCGTGGGCCGCCAGTTGGGCGCGCACCGCAGCCTCGTCGAACGGTTCGATGGTCAGGCAGAAATGATCCATGTTATGGCCCTCAGGCCCCGGCCCGTCGCCGCCCAGGCGGCCGAGTTCCGAATCGATGGGCACGATGTCAATCAGGGAGGAGCCGGCGCGGAGTTGATAGAGACCGATGCCTTCGGACCGGCGCTCTTCCAGGCAGCCCAGAGCATCGCGGTAGAAGCTCAGCGAGCGCTCCAAATCGGCGACCCGTAGCACCACATGGTCGATGGCGATAATCTTGAAGGTCATTTTTTCTATTCACCGTACAGAATGCGGTCGTTGCGGTGGCTGGAGAGGCCCTTGGCATAACGCTTGGTAAGCTCGGGCATGTTGGTCTCACCCGGCCCCGGCCGGGTCAGCCCGAAGACCGCGCCGGGAACATCGAGCGGGCTATGGACCGACCAGATTTCGTCATGCTCGCTGGGCGGGTGCAGGGTTGCGGGGTTGCCAACGGCGACCCAGCCGATAGGAACCGTTGCGTCCGGCTCGAGATGGCTGTTGAGTTGGACGGTGCCGTTGATTCGTACCTCGGCGCGGGTGCCGATATGAGCGCCATTGAAGACCGTCGAGCCGGTGGCCAGGAAAACATCATCCTCGACCACGCAGCCGGTAAGATAGGCGCGCGGCCCGATGAGCACGTGATTGCCGACCTTTACCGGGTGACGGGCCGAGGAGCGCACCACCGCGTTTTCCATGACAATGCAATGATCGCCGATGACAACCTTGCCACCCTCGGCGACGATGACCGCACCGAACATGATCCGGCACTGGGCGCCCACGGTTACGTTACCGCAGATTACCGCTGTCGGCGCCACATAGGCGGTTTCGTGAATTTTCGGCTGCTTGTCTTGATGTTCGATCAACATGGCAACGCTCCTTTCCTGTCAGAGAGGGCTCTTAAGCCGTTCCATAAGCCGGCGCATGAAGCTCTCGCAGGCATCGAGTTGTGTAAGGTCAATAAACTCATTGGGCTTGTGGGCCTGTTCGATAGAGCCGGGCCCGCAGACCACGGTTGACGCGCCGGCCTGCTGGAACTTGCCCGCCTCGGTTGCATAGGACACCTTGACCGCCCGGTTGTCGCCGGTCAACGCCATCACCAACCGCTCGGCGGGCGATGCCTCCTCGACCGCCAGGCCGGGCACTTGCGATCGCGGTGTGGTCTGGATGCCGGCGCCGTCCTCGATGGCCTGCATGGCCGGGACCAGGGTTGCGGCATAGGCTTCGAAACGCTCGATGATTTCGCTGGCGTCGGCCTCGGGCATGAGGCGGTATTCCCACACGAAGGTGCATTTACGAGGGATGATGTTGAGCGCCGTGCCGCCTTCCACGGTGCCCACATGGACAGTGGTGTAGGGCGGATCGAAGCCGCTGTCGGGATCGCCGCGCTGTCTCATTTCCTCGGCCATGCGGGACAGGAAGGTGATCAGCTCAGCGGCAATCATTACCGCGTTGACGCCCAAATGTGTGGCGCTGGAATGGGCTTCCAGGCCTGTCACTTCAGTGCGGTAGGTATAGGTGCCCTTATGGGCATGGGCGACTTTCATGTCAGTGGGTTCGCCGACGATGACGATCTCGGGCGCGATGCCCGCTGCCTTGATCCCGGCGATCATCCGGTCGACGCCGATGCAACCGACCTCCTCATCATAGGACAAGGCAAAATGCAGCGGTGTTACAAGGCCGGCGGCCTGAAATTCAGGCACCAGCGCCAGGGCTATGGCGATGAAGCTTTTCATATCCGCGACGCCGCGCCCATATAGCCTCTTATCCTGGGCCAGGACCTGGAACGGGTCGCTGTCCCAGGGCTGGCCGTCGACCGGGACCACGTCCGTATGGCCCGACAGCACCACGCCGCCCGGCTGCTCGGGTCCGAGGCTGGCGAACAGGTTGGCCTTGCATTTTTCATCGTCGAAGGTACGGACCGACGTGATGCCGTGAGCGTCGAGATAATCGGCGACGAAATCGATCAGATCGAGATTAGAATTTCGGCTGGTGGTGTCGAAACCCACCAGCTTTTCGATCATTTCAATCGGCGTGAAGACGTTTCCCGTCATGTTGTTCGTTTCCCGGCTTGCCCTTTTGGCGCCTATCTAGCAACATTCCAGCACTATGCGCCAGAGGATCGTCCAATGAGCTACTACGAAACATACGACGAGACGAGCCGCCACTACGACCACACCCGGGTCGCGGTGGGGGCCGAGATCATTCTCGGCTGTCTGGCGCGTCAAGATAAAACGCTGGAGAGCTTGACCGTGCTCGACGCCGGCTGCGGCACCGGCGCCTATTCCCAGGCCATCGTCGGCTCGGTCGGCCGGATCGAGGCGTTGGATATGAGCCAGGGCATGCTGGATGCGGCCCGCGCCAAACTGGCCGAGCCGGCAGACGCCGGACGCGTCGCCTTCCACCAGGGCCCGATCACGGCGCTACCCTTCGAAGACGCGAGCCTCGATGGGGTGATGATCAACCAGGTTCTGCATCATCTCGCCGACGAGGTTGGAACTGGGGCCGGGGCCGATTATCCGCTCCACCGCCAGGTGTTAGCTGAGTTCGCCCGGGTGCTGCGGCCGGGCGCCGGCCTGGTGGTGAACAGCTGCAGCCGGGAACAGCTCGACGGCGCCTATTGGTATTACCAGCTGGCGCCCGCGGCCAAGGCAGCCATGATCGCTGGATTCGTCCCTCTCGATGACATCGAGGCCATTCTCGGCGATGTCGGTTTTGCCTTAAGCGGCCGTTTCGTACCGGTCGACGGCATCTGCCAGGGGGCTGCCTATTTCGACGGCCGGGGGCCGCTGCAAAAAGCCTGGCGCGACGGCGATTCCTTTTGGGCATTGGCTGACGAAGCCGAGCTGGCACGCGCGCTTGATTTGGTTGAGGATTTGGATCGGCAGGGACGCCTCGATGGTTTTGTCGCCAAGCATGACGCCCGCCGCGCCCATATCGGACAGATCACCTTTCTCCACGCCGTGCGGATATAACTAGCCCAGCCAGAACACGTCTAGATAATTGCCGTAGAATCCATCGCCGGACAGATCACTCGGGGGCGCGGTAATGTCGAAAGACATGGAAATTATTTTCCTGCTTATGAAACTGCTGGAAAGCTCAAACCCCCTGTGGGCGTCAAAATTTTAACCAAAAAATCGATCGCTGATGTCCAAATGGAAAATTCATTTGGCATGAGCACTGCGCATATTTAGGGGCAGATCGGGGGAAATCCAAGCGCTCGCCATGACAGATCGCACTTGAGAATTCGCATCATGCAGGATGAGAAGTCGGGGGTTTAGGCGACTTTTAGCTGGAAAACGAAGGGCGATTGCGGCCCGCCCGCAATCACTGTGTTCTCGCCATCGCGCAAGGCAATGAAGTCCTTGGGAAAATTCACACCGAGGCTGTCATCGTTAACCTGGGTGCCGAGCGCGCTCCCGAGGTCGCGAATGATGAAATTGCCGCTCGCCATCTTCTGTATGGAAAAGTGCAGCCGCGACAAACGGTAGGGTGGCTTGTCGTCCAGCTGGAGGCCGACTTCGGCCCCGTCCGACCGCCTGCGGCCTTCATCCGATTCCCCTTCGTGCCGCCTGTTCCTGCCGGAACGGCGGTCAAAGTCGGCAAACCGTTGTTGCTGGTTGCTGGCCTCCTCAAGCTCTAGTTCATTGGGCTTTCGCCCAACGATGAAGGGGAATATGTCGGGTAGCAGCCTTTCCGTCGCCGACTGCGTATTGAGTATGGCTTCCGCCGGGTAAATCTTGATCTGTTTCGCATCACTTTGGGGGATTTCAGCCGCCATCTCCGAGCCTTCGCTTCTTGCCCTGATTTCCTGCGCCACCGAATCGAAGATGGCAACGTCCGAGGGCCGACGGGAGCTTGCTCGAAGCCGCTCGCCAAGCCGATGAATTAGATCGTAGGCGCTCTCGGGAGAGCTTGCCATGCGGCGGATGAAATCATCCCTTTTCAGAAACTCCACGGTCGCATCGTCACGGATTGAGCGAATGGTCTCTGCCCGTTGCCGGCCGATGATGGCGCCGATCTGTCCGACGAATTCGCCGGCCTCGACGATTCCGGCTACATAGGGCTTGTCATCAACCACCTGGGTGATTTCGACCGCGCCCCTGACGATGAACGCAACGCGATCGCTCGATTCCCCTTGGTGGAAAATCACTTCATCGCGTTTGAATCCGAACAGCGTCGATTCACCAGACATCGCAGGCATGTATCCTTTGGTCAGCCATCACGCGAAACAGAAAAGCCCATAGACATGAATATTGGCTTAATTCATAGCTAGGGTTGGATTTTCTATCCAACAGGCCCACCAATGTTTTGTAAATATCTAAAAATATCACACGGCCTCTTGTATAGTTCAAACGTTTGAACCAACTATATTGAATGAATGATACAGCCACCGCAACGGTACGCCCAAACCGTCGCGCGGACGGTGAGGCGAGCCGGGCGCGAATTCTAGAGGCGGCTGGACGGCTGTTCGCCGAACATAGCTACGACTCAGTCTCGACGCGCCGTATAGCGAAGGCGGCGGGGTCTAACCTGTCGGCAATCGGCTATCACTTCGGCGGCAAGGAAGAACTATACGGCGCGGTACTGCATCAGCTCGTTACCGATACCGAACCGATGATCGGACCGGCCATCGCCCGCCTGGACGCCGGGGTCGCCGATGCCGACGGGGATCGCCATAAGCTGGCTGAAGTGATGGCGGGTTTCCTCCACGGTTTGCTCACCTCGATCCTGGGCACAGAACGCATGCGCTGGCAGATGGCCCTGATGCTGCGCGAATTTCACCAACCGTCATCCTGGTTTCCCATGCTGCTGGCGGAACGTATCCATCCGCTTCACGATGCGGTCGCGGGCCTTGTCGGGGCTGCGCGCGGTCGGCCCGCCGATGCGCCCGAGACCCGATTGCTGACCGCCGGCCTGATCGGCCAATGCATGGCCCTGGGGGCCGCCCGGCGCGTGGTCTGGGCGCGTCTCGATTGGGATGAATACACACCCGAGAGGGTTGATTTCGTCATTGCCACCATGGTGCCCGCAGTGCTGGCCATGTTCGACCTGCCGGCGGTTGAGGGGAGCGCGGAATAATGGCTGATCGCGGAGGCCGATTGTTCAAGCTCGCCGTCGTACCCATCGCCCTTCTCGTGGTGGCCGGACTGGGCGCTTATCTCTTGTGGGCGACCAGGCCCGAACTCGCTGCGAAGCCCGCTCTTGAGCTGGCACGGACCGTGGCGGCGGTGGCCGTTGAACATATCGATATACGGCCCAGCATGCGGCTCTATGGCGCCGTCGTCGCCGGGCGCGAGGTCGAGCTTCGGCCGTTGGTCGCCGGCCGCATTATAGAAATCGGTGATTCCTTCGCCGACGGCGGGATCTTGCACAGCGGCGATCTGGTCATCGCCATCGATCCTTTCGACGCCCAATCGGATGTTGCGGAATTCCGCGCCCGGGTTGCCGAGACCCGCGCCAGATTAAGCGAGATTGCCGCGGATCTCGCCGCCGCCGGGAAGCTTCTCGATCATGACCGGGAGCAGGCGCAACTTGCCCGCCGCGATGTCGAGCGCCGCGAGAAGCTGCAAGGCACGGCGGCAAGTTCGGTGAAATCCCTGGACGATTCCTACCTGGCCCTGAGCCTGCGCAACCAGCAGGTCATCCAACGACGCCAGTCAATCGCCCGGCTCACCGCTCAGGCCGAGCAGCAGCAGGCGGTTCTCGACCGCTGGCGGGTATCCTTGAGCCGCGCCCAGCGGAATCTCGCCGAGACCCGCCTCACGGCGCCCTTCGACGGCTATCTGGTGGACAGCGATGCCGGTATCGGTAAACGGGTCAGCCTTGGAGATCGCGTCGCCCGCCTGATCGACGCCAACCGTCTCGAAGCCCGTTTCCATCTCTCCAACAGTGAGTATGCCCGTCTGCTCGCCGGTGGTGACTATCGCGGGCGCAATGCCGAGGTTATCTGGCGCATCGGCGATGCGTCCTACGACTTCAAGGCGGTGATCGACCGGGTCGATGGCGAGATTGACGCACAAAGCGGCGGTGTCGATCTCTACGCCCGCATCCTCGGCCAGGGCATCGACGGGGTGTTGCGTCCCGGCGCCTTCGTCGAGGTCATCCTCGACGACCGCCTGTTCAGCAACGTGGTGCGTTTGCCCGAAAGCGCCCTGCATGATGATGGCTCGGGGCGCCTTCTTGTTTACGTGATTATCGGTGGCCGCCTCGAGGCTCGCTCGGTTGAGGTTGTTTTGCGGGACGGCAACCATGTCCTGCTGCGTGGTTCCCTGGCGGACAGCGAGCCTGTTGTTATCACCCGGCTGCCTGAAATCGGCGCCGGCCTGTTGGTGACCGTGCGATGAGTGAGGGCCGGCGCGGCCTTATTGGGATTTTTTCGAGCCATCCGACGGCGGCCAACCTGCTGATGGTGGTGATGATTATCCTCGGGGTTTTCTCCCTGAGCCGCATCAACACCCAGTTCATGCCCACCTTCGGTATCGATTGGATTCAGGTTGGTGTTAACTGGTCGGGGGCGAGCGCCGATGACATTGACGCCAATATCGCCCAGGCCCTGGAGCCTGAGCTGCGCTATCTCGACAATGTCAAAAAAGTGGTTTCCGTCTCCATCGAGGGTGTAGCGAAGCTGTCGGTCGAGTTCGATCCCGGTTCCGACATGCAGGCGGCGCGGGCCGATGTGCAATTAGCGATAAATAAGGTCACCACCCTGCCCGAAGACAGCGAGACCCCGACAGTCAGCCGCGCCGTGCGCTATGACAATGTCATCCGCCTGTTGATCTCGGGCCCCTACAGCGAACTTGCCCTCAAGACCCATGCCAAGCGGATCCGCGAAGACCTGCTGGCGCGCGGTATCGACAAGGTCGATATGATCGGCTCGCGCGACGAGGAAATCTGGGTCGAGGTCGAACCCGAGACGCTGCGCCGCTTGGATCTCACCCTTGACGATATCGCCCAGCGCATCGCCGGCGCATCCCAGGATCTACCATCCGGCGACACCCAGGGCGGGCCGGAGCGGATGATTCGCAGCCTCGGCATGATGCGCACGGCGGACTCCCTGATGGACGTCGAGGTGCGCGCCCTGGCGAATGGCGAAAAGCTTTACCTGCGTGACATCGCCGCCTTAAGCGAACGCTTTGAGGAAGGCGGCGTGACATTGCGCCGCAACGGCGAGCGCGCCATCGAGCTGTTCGTTCAGCGCTCCTTCAGCGCGGACGTGCTCGAAATTGCCGACAAGGTCGAAGCCTATCTCGATGAGGTGCGGCCGACCCTACCCGAGAACCTGACCATCGAAGCCTACGACGTGGCGGCAAATTTGATCCGCGGCCGCATCAATCTTTTGCTGCGAAACGGCATCGGCGGGCTCTTTCTGGTGGTCTCCATCCTGTTCATCTTCCTCAATGCCCGGGTCGCCTTCTGGGTCGCCGCCGGCATTCCGATCTCCTTGATGGCGGCCATGGGGGTGATGCTGGCAAGTGGTCAGTCCATCAACATGGTCAGCCTGTTCGGACTGATCATGGCAATCGGCATCGTCGTTGATGACGCCATCGTGGTCGGCGAGCATGTAGCGACTCGGTTTCGCGATGGCCTGTCCGGCACCGATGCCGCCGCCGCCGGGGCGCGCCGCATGGCGGTGCCGGTGCTGGCCTCGTCGCTGACCACTATCGCTGCCTTCACACCGCTGCTGATCATCTCGGATATCATCGGCCAGATCATCATGGCGATCCCCCTGGTGGTGATTTCGGTGATCATTGCCAGCCTGTTTGAATGTTTCCTGGTTCTGCCCGGGCATCTCGGCCACACCTTGAGCCAGCCCGCCGGCGAGCCGTCACGCTGGCGTATATGGTTCAGGCGCAATTTCGATCATTTCCGCGACCATGGGTTCAGGCGCGCCGTGACCTTCTGCGTGCGTTGGCGTTACGCTACCCTGGCGAGCGCCTTGGGGGCCCTGGTGCTGAGTTTCGGTCTGGTGATCGGCGGCCGGGTCGGCTTCATCTTCTTCCCGTCACCGGAGGTCGATTGGGTTTATGCCAATGTGACCATGGTCGCTGGTGCGCCGCGTGAACAGACCATCAGCATGCTCGACGAGATCGAACGCGCCCTGGGTGCTGCCGAGGAGAAGCTAAAGAATAGTGACCAGGCAATAGTCAAACTCAGCGTCGCCAAGATCGGAACCTCGGTCGGCCGGCACGATGCCTCCAAGCTCAAGGGCGACAATATCGGCGGCCTGGTCGTCGAATTGATCTCGACCGACCAGCGAACCATTTCCAGCTCTGATTTTATCGCGGCCTGGCGTGACGAGGTGCGGCCCCAGGCCGGCCTCGAGACGATGACTATCGTGCCCAAGACCGGTGGGCCGGCGGGACGCGAAGTCGATGTGCGGCTGTCGGGCGAAAACGCAGCCGACCTCAAGGCGGCGGCACTCGAGGTCAAGGCCCTGTTGGCGCGCTATCCCGGGGTCAGCGATATCGAGGATAACCTACCCTATGGCAAGCAAGAGGTCATACTCGAGGTCAACACGCGCGGCAAGTCGCTGGGTTTCGATACGGCGACGGTCGGCCGTCAGGTGCGTAATGCCTTCGAGGGCGCCATCGCCAAGCGCTTCCCGCGCGGCGACGAGGAGGTGGTTGTTCGCGTTCAATATCCTCGCGGTGCTATCGACGTCGCCGCGCTGAATGATCTCTATCTGCGCGGACCCGGGGGCGCCGAGGTGCCGTTGGAAGAAGTCGTCGACCGGCGCGATTCCCAAGGCTTTGCGGTGATCAATCGCGAGGATGGGGTGCGCCAGCTTGCTGTCTTCGCTGAAGTCGAACAGTCACTGATGACCAGCAACGAAGTCCTTGCCGCCCTGATGCGCGATGGTCTCGAAGAGATCGGCGCACGTCATGGGGTCAGCGTCAGTTTTTCCGGCAAGCGTGAGGAGCAGAACCAGACCTTCGATGACATGTTTACCGGCGCGATGATCGGCCTGGCGGCGATCTATATTATTCTCGCCTGGGTGTTCGGCAGCTACACCCGGCCCCTGGTGGTGATGTCGGTGATCCCCATGGGTTTTGTCGGGGCGGCTCTGGGCCATTGGGTTATGGGTTTTGAGTTGACCATCCTGAGCATGGTCGCCCTGATCGGCCTATCAGACATCGTGATCAATGATTCGATAATTCTGGTGACCACCATCGATGAGCGGCTGGGGCGGGGCGAGCCCTTCATAGAGGCTATCATCGCCGGCTCGCAGGATAGGTTGCGCGCGGTGATCCTGACGTCGGCGACGACCATCGGCGGGTTGACGCCGCTGATCTTCGAGACCAGCCTACAGGCGCAGTTCCTCATCCCCATGGCGATCACCATCGTCTTCGGTCTCATGGTGGCGACCGTTCTGGTGCTCATCGTGGTGCCGTCGCTGATCGCCATCCAGGGCGATTTTCATCAGCTCTTCTTGCGCTATCGTTCCCTCAGCCCTGCCAAAAACGTGACGTGAACAAGACCAGTACGGTGAAGAATTCGAGCCGGCCGAGCAGCATGGCGATGGACAATATCCATTTGGCGGCGTCGGGCAGCGGCGCGTAGGTGCCGGCCGGCCCAATGATGTCGCCGAGCCCGGGCCCGACATTGGCAAGTGCTGAGGCGGCGCCCGACATGGCGGTCATGAAATCGAGGCCGAGCGCCGCCAGCATGACCGCAACCAGCCCATAGGTCAGACCGAACAGGAAGAAGAAACTCATCACCGCGTCGGCCACCGGATCAGGAATCGGTTTGCGATTGTATTGCGCAACGAAGACGCCATGGGGCTGCAGCAGGCGCCTTATCTGCACCATGATCATGGCGTAAAGCATCTGAAAGCGGAAAACCTTGATCCCCCCGGTGGTCGAGCCGCTACAACCGCCAATGATCATTGCAAACAGCAACAAGGTCACCGCAAAGCCGCCCCAGGCGCCATAGTCGGTCGAGGCGTAGCCGGTGCCGGTAATCACCGATACGGTGTTGAAAGCTGCGTAGCGTATCGCCGTAGCCGGCGCAATGTCGCGGACCAGCCACAGCCAGCAGATCATGATCACCACGGCAAGCAGCAGGATAGCGACGAACCAGCGCACCTGGGCGTCTCGCCACAAGGCCATGCGCCGGCCACTGACGAACAGGAAATAGAGAATAAAGGGCAGGCTGCCGATAATCATGAATATGGTCGCGGTCCATTCTATGGCCGGGCTCTGGAAATGGGCAATGGAGGCGTCCGAAGTGGAAAATCCTGCCGTGGCAATGGTCGTCATGGCGTGGCAGATGGCCTCGAACAGGGTCATGCCGGCAGAGCAATAGGCGATGGCGGCGGCCAAAGACAGCACCAGATAAATGATGGCGATGACGGCTGAAATCTGAGTTGCGCGGGGCAGGGCCTTCTCGGATTGATCCGACGATTCAGCGTGGAAAAGCTGCATGCCGCCGACCCCGAGCATAGGCAGAATAGCGATTGCCATGACAATAATGCCGATGCCGCCGAGCCATTGCAGTAGGGAGCGCCAGAGCAGGATACCCGGAGGCGCGCTGTCCAGGCCGATGATCACTGTTGATCCCGTCGTGGTCAGCCCCGACATGGCCTCGAAGAAAGCGTCCGTATAGCTCATCTCCAGCTCGGCGAAGACGAAGGGAAGCGCTGCGAACGCCGCCATGACGACCCAAACGGCGGTGGTCAGAAGGAAGGTCTGGCGCACGTTCAGGCTCAGGGAGCCGCCGTAGTTCATCAAGCCCAGGGTGACGCCGACGAACAGGGTGAAGAAGGCGGAGACCATGAACACCCGCCAGTCGGGATTGTCCACCGAGATGTCGGCCAGAGCCGGCACGAACATGAAGATCGCCAGGGTCGTGAGCAGAATGCCGACGACGAACAGGACCGGACGTATATTGATCACGCCGACATACCCGCTGTTACTTTCAACGCATCTGGTGTGACACCGGATTGCCGATGATGGTGAGGAACTCACGCCGGGTCTTGGGATCGCTTCGGAACCCGCCGAGCATCCGGCTTGTCACCATCATGGTTCCGGGACGATGGATGCCTCGGGTGGTCATGCAATGATGGCCAGCCTCGATGATCACGCCGACGCCCTTGGGTTGCAGCTCGTTGTTGATGGTGTCGGCGATCTGGGTGGTCAGCTTTTCCTGGATCTGCATGCGCCGGGCGAAAATTTCGACGACTCTTGCTAACTTGCTGATGCCGACGACACGGCTCTGCGGAAGATAGGCGACATGGGCGCGCCCGATAATCGGCGCCATGTGATGTTCGCAATGGGACTCAAAGTTGATGTCGCGAAGCACGACCATTTCGTCATAGCCCTCGGTTTCCTCGAAGGTACGCGCCAGTACTTCTGCGGGGTCGTCGCTATAGCCCGCGTAATATTCTTCATAGGCGCGGATGACCCGGGCCGGTGTATTCAACACGCCTTCTCGGTCGGGATCGTCTCCGGCCCACTGAATGAGTGTACGCACCGCCGCCTCGGCATCGCCGCGCTTGACCCCGTTGCGAACTTCGGGGTTTTCTGATTTGCCTCCGCTCACCGCTTAGCTCCTTGTTAGATTAGTGAACCTGCCTCTGATCGTGCGGGCAATCGAGTGAAAAGGCCGGAATTTCCACATCGAAAGTAACGCCGTCGCTGGTTTTCATCTGATAGCTTCCGACCATGATACCCGATGGCGTGGAAAGCGGCGTGCCGCTGGTATATTCGAACATATCGTGTGGGCGTAAAATTGGCTGTTCACCGACCACCCCGTCGCCCCGCACTTCCAGCACCTTGCCGTTGGCGTCGGTAATATTCCAATAGCGGGTCAAGAGCTGCACGGTTTCATGCCCCTTGTTCTCGAGATTGACGTGATAGGCCCAAACATAACGGTTTTCATCAGGGTCCGATTGCTCGTCCAAATAGAGCGGGATTACCGTCACTTGAATCGACCGCGTGGTTTTTTGATACATTTACGTTCAAACCGCCAGAAAAATCTAACCGCAGGAAGCGCCGCCAAGGACACAGAAGCGGGCGCAATGGGGGTGGTTTAGCTTTATGTCGATGCGTGATTCCGCAAGGTTGCGCCCGGTCTCGAAGGCGAGATCATGAGGCACCAGTGTACAGGCGGTGACCACCGGACTGTCAGCGCCCTTGTGTTTGATTACCATACGCGAGGTGGCGCACATGAGCGAGCGCGGGTTGACGCCGAGGATATCCCAACAATCCACGGTGATCTCAGGAACATCGACGGCGGAGTCCATTTCAGGAAACAGCACCAGGGAAACCGGATCATGGGCATCGACTGGGATGCCTAATTCGGTGAACAGGCGCGCAAAGCCGAGCCTCAAAGCGTCTTCGGATTCGCGCCAACAGGTGCGCCCGGCGATATGCAGGGTGAAGTCGTTTTCCGCCAGCCATTTGATGCCTGTCAGGGTCGGGCCCCAGGACCGGTCGCCGCGCTCCATTTCGTGCAGCGCCTTTGTGTAATGGTCGAGTGAAACCCGGATGATCAATTGATCGCCGAAGCGGCGTCTGAGATCGAGCAGCGGTTCCACAAGCTTCATCATCGGGCGCATGGCGTTACTCAGCACCAGGACGCGAAATTTGCGCTCCAGGCTATCGGTCATCATGGCGATGATGTCTTGGTTCATAAACGGCTCGCCGCCGGTGAAGCCGATTTCCCGGACCTCCAGTTTGTCGCGCTCGATCTCGTCGAGAAAGGTGGCGACTTCCGTAGCGCTAAGATAGACGAGAGAGTCGTTGGTCGGGCTCGACTCGATATAACAATTGTTACAGGTCAGATTGCACAGAGTGCCGGTGTTGAACCACAGGGTCTCCAGACCGGCAAACGCCACCTTGGCCCGCTGGTTGCCGTCGGCGGTATAGTCGGGGTCGCTAAATTTATTTCGATCGAGTTGAGTGTCGAAAACGGACGCGGTATCGATCATCAAATATCCTTACTCGGAACATGCCATAGTTTGAATATAGCTCATAAGGTGTAGTCCGGTTCATGCCAAATCAAGCTTTTGTGCACAAGGTGTGCTTGTCCCCTGGGATGGGCTCTCGTATACAGGGTTTTCAAGCGGGTGTAGCTCAATGGTAGAGCTTCTGCTTCCCAAGCAAATGACGAGGGTTCGATTCCCTTCACCCGCTCCATTATATCAATTTTATCATGAACCGCGAACCTCTCGAGGCGATAACCGATGAAGCTGTTGCCGCCTATGGCTGCGACGGGGCAGTGGTGTTGCGCCGGGTCTTCGATGGTGAGTGGATCGCCCGTCTCGCTGACGGTGTTGCGCGCAACATCGCCGAGCCCAGCCGGTTTGCCCATCACTATTCGAGCGAGGGTGCGCCGGGGTTTTTCTTCGGTGACTATTGCAGCTGGGATCGTATCGAGGAATATCGCTCCTTCGTCTTTGACTCACCCGCCGCCCTGGTTGCCCAGCGCATGATGGGTTCGTCCAAGGTCAATTTTTTCCACGAGCATGTGTTGGTAAAGGAGCCCGGCACTGCCGAGCGCACCCCCTGGCACCATGATCAGCCCTATTGGACCGTGGACGGCGATCAGGTCTGCAGCATCTGGGTGCCGCTCGATCCGGTGCCGGCCGAGATCTGCGTCGAGTTCGTCGCCGGCTCGCATCGCTGGGGCAAGTGGTACAAGCCGCGCCGCTTCGTCGACAATATCGACCACCCGACCAGCAAGGAGGGCGAAGCCATCCCTGATTTCGATTCCCGGCGAGATGACTTTAAATTCCTCTCCTGGGATCTGGAGCCCGGCGACTGCATCGTATTTCACGCGCTCACCGTCCATGGCGCGCCGGGCAATACATCGCTGACCACCAACCGTCGCGCTGTCTCTACCCGGTGGACCGGCGACGATGCCCGTTTTGCGCGCCGCGAAGGCTATATGTCGCCGCCCTTCGAGGAGGTTACTCTGGCCCCTGGTGATGTGATGGACTGCGAAACCTTTCCCGTTGTATTACCAAGCCCATGAAAAATGCACTGGGACAGCCTATCGGCGAAGCGGTGGAGGGCTGGACGGCACGCCCGCGCCCGCCGCTTGACGTCATGGAAGGACGCTATTGCCGAGTCGAGCCGATCGATGTGGACAAGCATGCCGCCGACTTGCACGCCGCCAACATCCTGGATGGCGAGGCTTGTATCTGGACCTATCTGGGCTATGGGCCGTTCGAGACGGCCGAGGATTACCGCGCCTGGGTCGAGCAGTTCTGCCTTGGCGACGACCCGCTGTTTCATGCTGTGATCGCCACCGAAACAAAGGGCAAGACAGGGCGCGCAGCCGGGATTGCCAGCTATTTGCGTATCGAGCCTGCCGTTGGGGTCATCGAAGTCGGCCATATCAATTACGCGCCGCCCCTGCAGCGCACCCGGGCGTCGACCGAAGCCATGTATCTGATGATGCGCCGGGTGTTCGATGAACTCGGCTATCGCCGCTACGAATGGAAATGCGACGCTCTCAATGCCAAGTCACGGGCGGCGGCGGCGCGCCTCGGGTTCAGCTTTGAGGGTGTGTTCCGCCAGGCGACCCTCTACAAGGGCCGCAACCGCGACACCGCCTGGTTCGCCATCATCGATGCCGAATGGCCGGCGCTCAAGGCCCGCTATGAACGCTGGCTCGATCCCGCCAATTTCGACGACGACGGCAATCAGCGCGAAAGCCTCATCAACCTCTGACGATGTTGTGCTCAGGCCCGAAGGGGAAGCCGGTGATGTTGTCGGCGCCGTCTTCGGTGAGCACCAGAATATCGTGTTCACGATAGCCGCCGGCGCCGGGCTGGCTCTCGGGGATCATGATCATCGGCTCCATGGAGACCACCATGTTCGGCGCAAGCTCCGTCTCGATGTCCTCGCGCAGCTCGAGCCCCGCCTCGCGGCCATAATAGTGACAGAGCACGCCGAAGGAATGGCCGTAGCCGAAGGTGCGGTGCTGTAGAAGGTCTTTCTCGGCGTAGATTTCGTTGAGCTCGGCGGCGATGTCGCAACAGCGAGCGCCGGGGCGGATCAGCTCCGGGCCCCGGCGATGAACCGCGCAGTTGACCTCCCATAGCTCAAGATGGCGGTCGCTCGCGCTCTCGCAGAACAGGGTGCGCTCGAGTGCTGTGTAATAGCCGGCGATCATGGGAAAGCAATTGAGGCTGAGAATGTCGCCACGCTCGATTGCCTTGGAGGTCACCGGATTGTGGGCGCCGTCGGTGTTGAGGCCCGACTGAAACCAGGTCCAGGTATCCATAATCTCGGCCTGGGGATAGGTGCTGGCGATCTCACGAACCATGGCCTGCGTGGCATGGAGCGCAACTTCATGCTCGCCAACACCCGGTGCGATGGCCTCGACGCAGGCGGCGCCGCCCACATCGGCGATGCGCGCGCCCTGTCTGATCAGGGCAATTTCCTCTGCTGACTTGACCATGCGGCGATGCATGATCGCCTGGGCGATGTCGACGAGTTCCACATCACCAAGGGCGGCCTTAAGTTTGTCGTGGTTTTGCAGGGTGAGGTGGTCGGTCTCGATACCGACGCGGCCCCGGTCGGGAAGCAACCGCTTGACCGCCTCGATGTAGTTGTCGCGCTTCCAATCCGTGTAGACCAGGTTACCGACGGCGCCGCGGCGCAGGGGCTGGCCGCCGTCGATGTTGGCTGAGATCGTCGTGGCGTCGTCGTGAGTCACCACCAGACCGTAGAGACGACCGAAGGAACAATAGAGGAAGCCGCTGAAATAATTGATGTTGTGATAGGAGGTGAAGAGCGCAGCATCGACACCCGCCTCGGCCATGATGGCTCTCAGACCTTCGAGCCGGCGTGTCATTTCGCCGGCCGAAAAGATCCCCGCTGCCGGCTCGCCGTTGATGATCGTCTTGAGGTCTTCCATCGTTATTGTCTCCTGCTCATTCGCCGTCTTCCTATGGGCCCTGATGGCCGCTTTAACAGTCGCACTTTGATCCATATCAATGCGGCTGGCCAGCCTATGCGGGAAGCTGATGATAGGACCTGGAGACAGACTACTGAAGAGATTGATCATGAGCGCCATGCCTGAAATCGACAATAACGAGCACCGCGGCAATCCGTTTCGCCATCCTCTCGAATTCATCTTCGCCGAACATGACCGCCAACGCATCATATGCGCCGTGATTGAGCGTCTCGCCGATGATTTGCAGGCCTCCGACGTCTGCGCGAATGCCGCTCATGTTCTCGATCATCTCGAAAATCTATTGCCGCTCCATATCGCCGATGAGGAGCAGGACCTTTTCCCCTTGCTGTGGCAACGCTGCATCGACGATGACGGCATCGACGTTCTGCAAGAAGAGCATAAGGAAGATGACGACCATTGCGCGGCGCTGCTGACGCCGCTGCGTGTTCTCGCCAAGGGCGGCCAGCCCGCAAACGCCACGGAATTTGTTGCCCTGGCGCTGGGCTTCGCCCACTTCCAACGGCGTCATCTGGGGTGGGAAAACGGCACCATTCTACCACTCGCCGAGCGCCGGCTCACGGATGCTGATCAGGCGGAGCTCGGCCGCAGCATGGCGGCCCGTCGCGGTATAGAATTTCCCGAAAAAACTTAACTGGCGGGGTGACAAGCGGGGCAAAAGACGACATCCTCAGGGTGGCGCATGGCGCTGTATAATTATGAGGAAAATCGATGTCGTCTACGCTGTTTCATTCCAATATTCAGAGCCTTAAGATGCTCAATCGCGGCAAGGTCCGCGATATCTATGCCGCCGGCGACGATCACCTGCTGATCGTCACATCGGACCGGTTGTCGGCGTTCGATGTGGTGTTGCCGACGGCCATACCGGGCAAGGGCAGGGTGCTCACCGAATTGTCTAACTTCTGGTTCGGCCGCACCGGCGAGCTGGTGAAAAACCATCTCTCCGACCGTCCCCTGGAGGACGTGGTGACCGATGCGGCTGATCGCGCCGCTCTCGATGGCCGGGCGACCGTGGTCCACCGCTATGAGCCGCTGCCCATCGAGGCCATCGTGCGCGGCTATATTGTCGGTTCGGGCTGGAAGGATTATCAGGCCAGCGGTACGGTCTGCGGTATTGCCTTGCCCGAAGGTCTGCGCCAGGCCGACAAGCTGGCCGAGCCGCTGTTCACACCCTCGACCAAGGCAGAGCTCGGTGGTCATGACGAGAACATCAGTTTCGATGAAGCCGCCGCTTTGCTCGGGACGGATGTGGCGGATCGCGTGCGTGAAGCTGCCCTTGCGGTCTATTGCCATGCCCGCGATTACGCCGAGACCAAGGGCATCATCGTTGCCGACACCAAGTTTGAATTCGCCCTCGACAGTGACGGCGAGCTGGTGCTTATCGACGAGGTCGTGACGCCTGATTCATCGCGCTTCTGGCCGGCCGACGAATATGCTCCCGGTCAAAGTCCACCGAGCTTCGACAAGCAGTTCGTCCGCGATTATCTGGAAAGCATCGGCTGGGATAAAAAGCCGCCGGGGCTCGAGCTGCCCGAAGAAATTGCCGCCAAGACCGCGGCGAAATACCGCGAGGCCCAAGCGCGGCTGACCGAATAATCGTGCAGAGCCTGCTCGACGCCGCCCGGCTGCTGGTTGAACATAAGGTCGAAAACGGCGAGGCCCTTGCGCGATCAATCAGCGAGACAGTCGTTTGCCCGCCACAGCTTGCACCGAAGCGGTTGCCCGCCTGCCGGCATTGGCAGTCCGCTCTAGCCCTTGCTCATGGCGGTGATGCAGTCGCCGAGGCGTTACCGTCTCTCGCCGGGCTGTTCCATTGGGTGCAGAATCCAAACTATACGGTGGCCACTATGGGGTCCGGCTATATGGACAATTACGCCTATGCCAAACTGGTTGGGCCTGGCGGGCTGCTAGGCGGCAGTGATTATTCCCTCGGCGTGTTGCTGCTCGGTCCCGGATTGACCTATCCGCCCCATGCCCATCCGGCCAACGAGATCTATTATGTGGTCGGCGGAACGGCGGAATGGAGACAAGGCGATGGTCCCTGGACCCGCCGTGCGCCGGGCTCGCTTATTCAGCATCCATCTGGTCAGGTTCATGCCACTCGGACCGGGCGCGACCCTTTGCTCGCGCTCTATCTATGGTGGGGTGATATAGAGACCCACGCCAGGCTCGTTGAGGGAGATTAGACGCTAAGCGGCCTACCGCCGCATGAAGGCGGGGACATGGTCGCCCATGCCTATAACCTGCTGATTGTCGCCGTTGTCGCGGGGCTGGCGGGGGGTACGTTCCCGGGGCTTTCGCTCCTTCGCCGCCGCTTTGGGTTCAGCCTTTTTCGTCTCGGGCTGCTCCTCTGCCGGCGCCGCTGCTGGCGCCGCTGCGGTGTCCTGTTGCTTGGGATTGCGTGACCTGCGGCCCCGCGATCTGGATTTTTTCGGAGCCGGGGCTTCCTCCGTCGTCGCGGCCGCTTCAGGTGGCGACGCTTCCTCGGCCTGTTGGGTTTCTTCCGGCGCCGGTTGCGGAGTCGAAATCGCTTCTGTTGGCTGCTTTATGTCGGCCTCGCCGATTTCGGGAATTTTGCGGCCGATCAGCCTGTAGATCGCATCGAGATACTTGGCGTCTTCCGCCGTCGCCAGGGTCACCGCACGGCCGAGATGGCCGGCGCGCCCGGTGCGGCCGATGCGGTGGATGTAATCCTCGGCATGCAGGGGGACATCGTAATTGAACACATGGCTCAAGCCGAACACGTCGATACCACGCCCGGCAACATCCGTGGCGACCAGGAAGCGCACCTCGCCGTTCTTGAAGGCGGCCAGGGTTTCGATACGCACCGTCTGCTGCATATCACCGTGCAGGGCGGCCGATTGAAAGCCGTTGCTCTTGAGCGTTTTGTTGAGGCTGTCCACATCGCGCTTGCGGTTGCAGAAAATCAGCGCGTTGGTGACGAATTCTCCGCTGAGCAGTTCGCGCAAGGCCTTGCCCTTGCCGCGCGGCGTCACCCTGGCCAGGGTGTGGCTGACGTTCTCGGCGGGCGATGTCGGGGGATCGACGGCCACTTCCTTGGGGTTATGCAGAAATTTGTCGGCCAGGCGGCGGATCGCCGGCGGCATGGTGGCCGAAAAGAACAGGGTTTGGCGCAGGGGCGGCAGCAGACTGACGATTTTCTCCACATCGGGAATGAACCCCATATCGAGCATGCGGTCGGCCTCGTCGATGACCAAAATCTTGATGCCGGTGAGGATGATCTTGCCGCGCCCGAAAAGATCCAGCAGGCGGCCCGGCGTGACGATCAGCACATCGACGCTGCGGTTCAAGGCGGCTTCCTGGTCGACCATGGAGACGCCGCCGATGAGCAGGGCGTGGGTGAGGCGGTGGTTCTTGCCGTAAATTTCGAAATTCTCGGCGATCTGCATGGCCAGCTCGCGCGTCGGCGTGACGATCAGCGAGCGCGGCATACGCGCCTTGGCCTGACCGCCGGCGAGAATATCGATCATCGGCAGGGTGAAGGCCGCGGTCTTGCCGGTGCCAGTCTGGGCGCAACCCAGCATATCCCGGCCCTGAAGGGCGATCGGAATAGCCTTGCTTTGTATCGGCGTTGGTTCCGTGTAACCGGCGTCGTTCACCGACTGAAGAAGTTCCGGGCTTAGCCCGAGTTCGTCAAATTTCATGAATGATTATAATTGCTCTTCGACCGTCCCATGACGGCCCCTGGAGATGCAGGCTGTATATGAGGTGGCGGATGGCTCGTGTCAACAGGGATTCGGTGTTTGCACTGTTGTAAAGCATCCTTCATAATCTAATGTATTAATTAAGAACACAAGGTGTTACATGGCATCGCAAACAACATCGATCCGGCTTGACGATGAAAAGCTCTCGCGTATCGACCGGCTGGCGACCGCTATCGATCGGTCCCGCTCCTGGGTTATGAACCAGGCCATAGAGCAGTATCTCGATCATGAGGAATGGTTTGCCCAAGCGGTGGTGGAGGGCGTCGAAGCTGCGGATCGCGGCGATCTGGTGTCTCACGGCGAGGCCGTGACGGCGGCGCGTGACCGTATTGCCAAGCTTGGCAAGGGCCGCCGGTGATCGTTATCGAATGGTCGTTACCGGCCAAAGACGACCTTATGACGATTGCCGAATACATCGCCGCCGATGATCCGGCTGCTGCCCTAGATGTTATAGACCGTATCGACAGCGCCGTCGGGCGGCTCGCCGACCACCCCGGCTCGGGCCGGCCCGGCCGTATCGCCAAGACCCGCGAACTTGTCATCCCCGATCTGCCCTATATCATCGCCTATCGTCTCCGTGAGAATCGGGTGCAAATCCTCCGCGTCCTCCTCCACACCGCCCGGAGATGGCCGGGGCTGGCCTAGGGCTAGACATCCAAATCACTAACAAACTCGGCGTTTTCCTGGATGAAGGCGAAGCGGAGTTCGGGTTTGCGGCCCATCAGGCTCTCGACGCGCTCGGCGGTTTTCTGGCGGTCGTCGTCGGCGATCCGGACCCGGTGCAGGGTGCGCTTGGCCGGATCCATAGTGGTCGACTTGAGCTGGGCGGCGGGCATTTCGCCGAGCCCCTTGAAGCGGCTGATCTCGACTTTGCCTCGGCCCTTGAAATGCGTCGCCAACAGCTCGTCGCGGTGGGCGTCGTCACGGGCATAGACGCTTTCGGGCCCTTGCGTCAGACGATAGAGCGGCGGCGCCGCCAGATAGAGCCGACCCTCGTCGATCAGTTCCGGCATCTCGCGGTAAAAATAGGTCATCAGCAGGGCGGCGATATGGGCGCCGTCCACATCGGCGTCGGTCATGATGATGATGCGCTCATAGCGCAAGGCGTCGCCGTTATAGGTGCTCCCGGAGCCGCAACCGAGGGCCAGAACCAGATCGTTGAGCTCTTGGTTTGAATGAAGTTTATCGGCTGAGGCACTGGCAACGTTGAGTATTTTTCCGCGTAGGGGGAGGATGGCTTGAGTCTCGCGCTGGCGCGCCTGCTTCGCCGAGCCGCCCGCTGAATCGCCTTCGACGATGAAGATTTCGGTGCCCTCGGCGCCGGCCCGGGAACAATCCGCCAGCTTGCCCGGCAGCCGCAAGCGCCGGGTCGGGGTCTTTCGCGCGGCCTCGCTCTCGCGTTTGCGGCGCTGGCGGTCGTCGAGGCGTTCCAGGGCCACGGCGATCAACGCATTGGCGGCCTCGGGGTCGGCGCTCAGCCAATGATCGAAATGATCCTTGGCCGTGGTCTCGACGAGACGGCTGGCCGCCGAGGTCACCAGTTTTTCCTTGGTCTGGCCCTGAAACTGAGGGTCGCTGAGGAAAACCGAGAGCATGACGCAGGCGCCGCCGGCCACATCATCGGCGGTGAGCTGGGATGCGCGCTTGTTGCCGACCAGCTCGCCATAGGCCTTGAGGGACTTGACCAGGGCGCTCCTGAAGCCGGCCTCGTGGCTGCCGCCGAGGGGGGTCGGCACGGTATTGCAGTAGGAATTAAAGAAACTATCGCCAGTGAGCGGCCAGGCCACCGCCCATTCCATCTCGCCGTCCTGCTTTTTGGAGAAGCCGGCCTGGCCGATGAAGGGCGTCGGTGTCGCGCATTCACGATCCGCCAAGGCCGAGTTCAGGAAATCAGCGAGTCCGCCAGGAAAATGGATGGTGTCCTTATCGGGGGTGTCGTCGCCGGGTTTGATCAGCGAAGGATCGCAGGACCAGCGGATTTCCACGCCGCGGAACAGATAGGCCTTCGAGCGCGCCATGCGATAGACCCGTTGGGCATCGAATGCGGCTCCGGCCTCGAAGATTTCCGGGTCCGGCAGGAAAGAGATACTGGTGCCGCGGCGGTTATGGACGGCGCTGTCCTTGACCGGCGGACCAGAGGGCACGCCGCGTTCATAGGATTGCCGCCACAATTGTTTATCACGGGCGACCTCGACGGTGAGCGTCCGGGACAGGGCGTTGACCACCGACAGGCCGACCCCGTGCAGCCCGCCGGCAGTGTGATAGACCTTGTCGGAGAATTTACCGCCGGCATGGAGCGTGGTGAGGATGATCTCCAGCGCCGTGCGATCTTTGAACTTGGGATGCTTGTCGACCGGGATGCCGCGGCCGTTATCGCGCACGGTTAACAACCCGTCCGCCGCGAGCATTACCTCGATGCGCGTGGCGTGGCCCGCCACCGCTTCATCCATTGAGTTGTCGAGCACCTCGGCGAACAGGTGATGAAGCGCCGCCGTATCGGTGCCGCCGATATACATGGCGGGACGGCGGCGCACCGGCTCCAGGCCTTCGAGGATTTCGATATCCTTGGCCGAATAATCACTGGACACGGCGCCGCGCGGTGCTTTTGCAGCGGGGGCGCTTAGAAACATGTCAGGGGTGCTGGCCATGGTGCGATTATAGGGCCGAATTCCCTGCTCGGCAACGCGATGTTGTATGATCTATGTTCAATTCCGCAATATGTAGTAGCATCAGAGGCATAACGTCTTCGAGAGGGAAAGCCTATGAATTCTCATAATAAATCGGCAGTGGTCACCGGTGCGGGCAGTGGAATCGGCAGACAAGCCGCCTTGGCGCTGCTGGGCGAAGGTTTTTCCGTGGCCCTGGCGGGACGCCACACGGAGACACTGGAAGAGACCGCCGCCTTGGCCGCTAATGCTGGGGCTGGTAATGTTGCGGAGCGGGCTCTGGTGGTGGTCACCGATGTGGGCGACCCTGAGTCCGTGGCCGCACTTTTCGCCAAAATCAAGGACAGCTTTGGACGGCTCGACCTATTGTTCAACAACGCCGGAATCTTCACCCCCTCCGTGGCCCTTGAGGAGATTACCGTCGAGCAATGGGCTCAGGCGGTGGCGGTCAATTTGAGCGGTGCGTTTTACTGCACCCAGGAAGCCTTCAGGCTGATGGAGGATCAAAGCCCGCGCGGCGGGCGTATCATCAACAACGGCTCGATCTCCGCCGATCGGCCGCGGCCCAACTCGGCGCCTTATACGGCGACCAAGCACGCCATGACCGGCCTGACGAAATCGACATCCCTGGATGGCCGGAAATACGACATCGCCTGCGGCCAGATCGATATCGGCAATGTGGCGACCGAGATGACGGCGGCCATGACCGGCGGGGTTCCCCAGGCCGACGGCTCCGTCGCTCCCGAGCCGACCTTCGATATCGGCGAGATCGGCCGGGCCATCATATTCATGGCCGGCCTGCCGCTCGATGCAAACGTTCAGTTCATGACCATCATGGCCACCAAGATGCCCTATATCGGCCGCGGCTGAGCCCGGGTGTTATGTCTCGAACTGGCCGGCGCGCAGGGCGGCGCCGATGAGATTGACGATCAGGCGGCCGGCGGTCAGGCAGGTAATGCCGTTGAGGTCGCGCTTCGGGGTGATTTCGACGATGTCCATGCCGAGCACCGGGCCCTTGGCGACAAGGCCGTGGATCAGGGTCCGCATCTGCTGATAGCTCACGCCGCCGGGGGCGGGCGCCGCCACGGCGGGCATCTCGGTCGGGTCGACACCGTCGGCATCGACGGTGAGATAATAGGGGCCGCCGTCGGGTATGCGCGCCAACACCGCCTCCATGCCCATGGCGTGCAGCTCGTGGGCGGCGATCAGGTCGGCGCCATAGGCCACGGCGTCGTCAACCTCGCCTTGGCGGGCGCTGCCCTGGCCACGCAGGCCGATCTGGGTGATATGGCCGAACCACGGCAGCTCGGAGGCCCGGCGTATGGGGCTTGAATAGCCGTCCGTCACGCCATTGACCTCATGGCGCCAATCGAGATGGGCGTCCACATGAACCAGGGTTATCGGCTCGCTTCCCTCGAAGGCGCGGAACACCGGTATGGGCACACCGTGATCGCCGCCGATGGTGATGATCATGGCACCGGCGGCGATGATCTTTCGCGCCGCCTGTTCAGCGCGGGCGTAATGGCTGTCGGGCGCATGATGATCGCCCGGCACATCGCCGCAATCGACCACGGTAACCTTGCGGCCATCCAGCATGGGTCCGCCGAGGTCGAAATCATACTGATCGGGCCCCATGGAGATTCGCCCCGATTCGGCGCGCACGGCGGTCGGCGCAAAAACCTGATCCTGGCCCGCGCCGCCTTCGTCCATTGAGTAGGGCGCGCCATAGGGCATGCCGATTATGGCGACATCGGCCGCCAGGCTGTCGAGGTCGGTGCAGAGGGGAAAGCCCATGAACGTGGCGGGCGCCTGGCGCGGGGGGAGGATAAGGGGTGTGGACATTCTATGAGCCTCAACGGGTAGCCGCCTCGCCAAACGAGCGGCCTTCCACGGGGCTCTGGTTTTCGTAGATCGAGCCTTCTTGCCGGGGGCGGGGCAGGGGGATGCGTATCGGCGTCGGCACGATGCGGGGCGCCAGGGTGGCAGCGCCGCGCAGAATTTTGGCGTCGAAGGCGTCGAGGTCCATGGTGCGGTGATCGTGGGAACCCATCAGCGGCCAGGCGTCGGTAGCGGCGTAGCAGAGCAGCAGCAGACGGCGCGGCGAGGGCGAGAGATTTTCCCGCGAGCCATGCACCGTGCGCGCATGGTGGATCGAAACCGACCCGGCCGGCCCGGTCAGCGCCCGGGCGCCGTTGAAATCCAAATCGGTTGCCGCCGGATCGAGGGCGCCGCAGAAATACCCGTCAGCGTGGTGATCCCACACCGGGCCCTTGTGCGAACCCGGCATGGCGAGCAGCGGCCCGTTCTCATCGCTGCAATCGTCAAGCATGACGCCAATCGCCAGCAGATCGTCGTTGGTGTGCGGGTAGAAGGCCCAGTCCTGGTGCCATTCCACCGCGGCGCCACCGCCGGGCGGCTTGAAATTGAGCTTGGCGTGATCGAAACGGATCGACGGGCCGATCAGCGCCTCGATGATATCCAGCAGAGCGTCGGACCGCATCAAGGCGTCATAGGCCGGATGATGCAGCGTCGGGTCCTTGATGCGGCGCAGGCAAGGCGTAACCGCGGTATGGCTGGGGTCGAGATCGAAGACGTTATCGCTGGCCGCAACCGTGCGTGACTGGTCAACGAATTCATCGGTTGCATGGCGCAGGCCCGCAATGATCTCGTCGTCGAGCAGCTTCTCGACCAGGATATAGCCGTCCTCTCGATAGCGCTCGATCTGCTCATGGCTCAACATGACAAAAAACTCCGCCGGGGTTCAACGCAAAAGATGCGTGATCCCCGGCGGAGGCGCAATGACAAATATCGGGCCGCCTTATGCGCTGTAGTAGAGCGCGAACTCCGCCGGATGCGGGGTGGTGTCCACGGTCTTGACCTCATCCCATTTTAGGCCGAGGTAGGCGTCTATCAGGTCGTCGTTGAAGACGTCGCCCTTCTTCAGGAAATCACGATCGGCATCGAGGGCTTCAAGTGCCTCGCGCAGGCTGGAGCATACGGTGGGCACGTCCTTGAGTTCCTCGGGCGGCAAATCATAAAGGTTCTTGTCCATCGGATCGCCCGGATGGATTTTGTTTTCGATGCCATCAAGCCCGGCCATGAGCATAGCCGAGAAGGTCAGGTAGGGATTGCAGGTCGGGTCGGGGAATCGGATTTCAACGCGCTTGCCCTTGGGCGATGAAGCGTAGGGGATACGGCAGGAAGCCGAGCGGTTACGCGCCGAATAGGCCAGCAGCACAGGCGCCTCGAAGCCCGGGATCAAGCGCTTGTAGCTGTTGGTGGTGGGGTTGGAGAAGGCGTTGATGGCGCGCGCGTGCTGGATGATGCCGCCGATGTAGTAGAAGGCATTCTCCGAAAGATCGGCATAGCCGCCGCCGGCGAACAGAGGCTCGTCACCCTTCCAGATGGACTGGTGCATATGCATGCCCGAGCCGTTGTCGTCGAGCACCGGCTTGGGCATGAAAGTTGCCGATTTACCGTAGGAATGGGCGACGTTGTGGACCACGTATTTGTAGATCTGCACCCCGTCGGCACTCTTCATCATGGTGGCCGCGGCGATGCCGAGTTCGTTCTGGGACGGCGCTACCTCGTGGTGATGCTTCTCCACCTCGAGCCCCATTTCGCCCATCACGGTCAGCATCTCGGCGCGCAGATCGCTCATGCCGTCAACCGGCGGCACCGGGAAATAGCCGCCCTTGGCCGCCGGCCGATGGCCGTGGTTGCCGTCGGCGAACTCGTCGCCGGTGACGTAGGGGCCTTCATCGGAAGTGATTTCATAGAAGGTGCGGTTCATGGAAACTTCATAACGCACATCGTCGAACACGAAAAACTCAAGCTCCGGCCCGAAGAACACGGTATCACCGATGCCGGTGTATTTGAGATAGGCCTCGGCGCGATGGCCGACCGAGCGCGGGTCGCGGGAATAGGCCTCGCCGGTGGTCGGCTCGACCACATCGCAAAACAGGATCAGCGAGGTCTGGGCGGCGAAGGGGTCGAGCACGGCGCTTGCCGTATCGGGCATCAGGGTCATGTCGGAATCGTTGATGTCCTTCCATCCGGCGATGGATGAGCCGTCGAACATGATGCCTTCTTCGAGCATCCCCTCATCGACGGTGCTGACAGCCTGGGCAATATGATGCCACTTGCCGCGCGAATCCGTGAAGCGGAAATCGACGTATTTAACGTCTTCATCCTTGATCATTTTGAGAACTGCTGCTGCGTCGGACATAACTGGCGTTTCCTTGTTGATAGCGGGTTGATTTGGCCGGTTGATTAACTCAGGTATTTAGATCGCGTCGGCCCCGGTTTCCCCGGTGCGGATGCGGATGACTTCGTCGATGGTGGAGACGAAAATTTTGCCATCGCCGATACGCCCCGTCGCCGCCACCTGCATGATGGCCTCGATAGCGCGCTCGACGAGACTGTCCTCGATCACCAGCTCGATTTTCACCTTGGGCAGAAAATCAACGACATATTCGGCGCCCCGATAAAGCTCCGTATGGCCTTTCTGGCGACCGAATCCCTTGGCCTCGACGACGGTGATGCCTTGCAGGCCGATATCGTGCAGGGCCTCCTTTACTTCGTCGAGCTTGAATGGCTTGATAATCGCTTCAATCTTTTTCATGACGCTACATCCTCTATTTGCTCTCTTAATTGCATGTTGCTCTCTTAATTGCATGAGTCGTGCCAACCGATATGTCTTTGATAAATAAGAATTAGATAAATGTGGCTCATGCATGAATTGCTGAATAAATATGCATCAGCCTATTTTATAGGCACACGTGGTTGCGACTGTAGCCCTCATGATTTTGACCACAAAGCGGCGTCAGGATGATGAATTTTCGTCAACTGGACGTTTGTATTAAGTGAAAAAAGCAAATCGGAAA
>JAYGED010000097.1:0-2981 GCA_046582565.1 Alphaproteobacteria bacterium | reverse complement strand
GACACGGAGCTTGTATGACATGACCTTATGTATGACGATATGTATGACGATGCGGTATGACAATGGCGAAATTTAAGGATCGCCTGGTCCTGGTGACCGGCGCTGCTCAAGGGATAGGCGCTGCCATAGCCGAGGCTTTCTGCCGCCAAGGCGCCCTGGTTCACCTGGCCGATAGGGACGGCGACAGGCTGGCGGCCAGGGCTGCGGTGCTTGATGTGCCTTGTCATACACTCGATCTGTCCGACCGGGATCAGGTGGGCCGGCTGGTCGAGCGCCTTGGGCCTGTCGAAATCCTGATCAACGGCGCCGGCGGTGTCGCAGGTCAGACCGGTCAACCTCTTGAAGCGGTTACGGAAGACGCTTGGCGGGTCATTTTCCAGGCCAACCTGGACGGTGCCTTCTGGCTCACCCAGGCGGTCGCCCCGGCCATGAAGCAGGCGGGCTTCGGGCGTGTGGTGAATATCGCCTCGCGCGCCGGCTTGAAGCCCAGCCTGACCGGCATTCAGGCCTATACCGCCGCCAAGCATGCCCTGGTCGGTCTGACCCGGCAATTATCCTGGGAACTGGCGCCCCATGGCGTCACCGTCAATGCCATCGCACCGGGCTTCATCCTGTCCAACCCGACGACGGTCCGCCAATGGGAAGCCTTCGGCCCCGAGGGCCAGCAACGGGTCATCGAGGCAATCCATACCAAGCGCCTCGGCGAACCAGAAGATATCGCCCATGCCGCCCTGTTCTTCGCCGATCCGGCAAGTGGCTGGATTACCGGCGAAACCCTATCCGTCGACGGCGGCCATTCTTAGGAATTCGAGCAGGTTTTCGCGGTAGGCCTCGGGCTCTTCATAGAAGGGCATGTGCGATGAGTTGGGGAAAACCGTGAGTTGGGCGTTGGGCAGGGCCTGTTTCATACGCCTGGCGCAGGCCGGGGTTATCTCATCATGCAGGCCGACGGTTATCAGGGTCGGCACGGTGATGCGGCCCATGTCGGGAATCCGGTTCCAATCCTTGAGATTGCCCGTGTAGAGAAACTCGTTGGGGCCCTGCATGACCCCGTAGACGTCCATATTCCAATCATTGAGCGAACGCAGCACGGGCGCCGGCCACTCGGCCAGACGACAGACATGACGATGGTTGAGCAGGGTGATCGCCGCCGCATATTCCGCATGGTCGAGCGTGCCTTCGGCTTCATGGCGCTGCATCATGGCCACGGTTTCCGAACCCAGTGCGGCACGATGGCGGTCAAGCTCGCTGGCTAGATGGGGCATGTCGCCGCAGGTGTTCGCCAGCATCAGGCTCTTGAGGTTGTCGTGGTAGGCGAGCGCATATTCGATGCTCAGCCAGCCGCCCCAGGATTGGCCGAGCAGATGAACCCGGCCAAGATCGAGGGCTGTGCGCAGGGTTTCGACCTCCTCCACATAGCGGGCAATGGTCCATAGGGAGGCATCCTTGGGTTTATCCGATTGGCCGCAGCCGAGCTGATCGAAGGCGACCACCCGATAGCCGTGATCGGCCAGGGGGGCGTGGGTTTCGCGCACATAATCACAGGGCAGCCCCGGCCCGCCGTTGAGGCAAAGCAACACCTGATCGCCTTCGCCGAAGCTGTAGGCGACGACCTTATAGCCGTCGACCTCGACCTCGATAGTCTCATCGGGCGTGCGTTTCTCCCACATGGGTGTCATTCCTTTTTGCTAGGGGTTGCCGCCATCCTGCGGTGAAAATGTATAAATCCCGGCTCGATCACCGTTGCATGGGGCGCCGTATGGCGATGCAGTTCGGCCAGCTTGTGAAACGGCACCGACGGCATGACGTGATGCTCGACGTGATAAGGCATGTTCCAGGTGATGAAGCGAATCACGCCGTTGGTTATGGTGGTGCGGCTGTTTTCCAGCATGTTCTCGACCTCGGGACAGCCCGCATGCTCGGCCAGAAGATAGGCGCGCAGGAACGGCTGGCCGAGGGCCGCCGGCGCCAGCCAGACCCAGATCAGCGCATCGCTCGCCAGGACCAGGGAGCCAGCCGCCAGCAGCCCATAGGCGGCCAGATAGAGGCGCGCCTCGGCCGCCACCTCCGGCTTGCCCTTGGCCGGCACGAAGCTGTCATCATTGCCGCCGGCGGCGTTGACGGCGAGGGCGCGAAACTGGAACCACCAGACCGCCAGGCCGGTCAGATAGAACCAATATTGCGCTCTGGATTTGGGTTTCGCCGTGGCCAGCTCCGGATCGCGCGCCGGATCGTTGGTGAACCGGTGGTGCTCGAAATGGAAATAGCGGAACCATGTAGGCGGCAGGAAAACCACCAGGCCGCAGACAACCGCCACCGCTTGATTGAGCCAGGGAGATTTGAACGCCGTGCGGTGAATGGTCTCGTGCAGGGTGGTGAACAGGAAGATGACCAGCACGCCCTGGACCAGCAGAAGCGCCGGCCAGAAGGGCGCCTGATTAAGGATCAGCGCCCCCACCCCCGCCACCGCCCCGACATGACCAGCGAGATGCGCGAGCCCGGCGCCGTCCGAGCGCTCCAGCAGGTCGCGGCGCAGCGCCGGGTCCAGGGAAGCAATCAGGGATTGATGGGTTTGCGCCATGATCCTTAAGGGCGGAATTGGGGGCCAGGGATAGAATAGATCATTATCAGCCGCGCCGCTGCTATCGACAAGCCAGGACACCTCTGATATATCGCCACCTCTTCCTGGGGGCGCATAGCTCAGTTGGCAGAGCAGCTGACTCTTAATCAGCGGGTCGTAGGTTCGAATCCTACTGCGCCCACCAATTAGATCAATGGGTTAGTCTTTATTGGCTAGCCATTTTTCCATTCTAATAAGGCTATAATAAGGTTTTTACAAATTTCATAGCCCTTGTGACACTCTAGGCGCGACGACCGCTCCACCGCCCACAAACTCATTAACTCTTTAACAAGGGCGGGTCTTGCGATGAGTTCCATGTCTCGTGCGAGAATCGCATCAACTTATATCCGGCAGCTCCGAT
>JAYGED010000028.1:0-1826 GCA_046582565.1 Alphaproteobacteria bacterium | reverse complement strand
CGGGTCCCGCAGGAAACCCTTTATTACGAGGTCTACAATCAGCTGAACGTGACGCTCGTCAGCATGCTGGAGCAGCCGATCGAGCGGATTACGCAAACCGGCCTACGGACCGGCGCGCAAGACTATGAATTCGATGTCATCATCTATGCAACGGGATTCGACGCGGTAACCGGTGCCTTCGATCGCATCGACATTCGCGGTACCGGCGGGCAGCGCCTGAAGGATAAATGGACCGGCGGTCCCAAGACCTTCGTCGGCGTCACGGTCGATGGCTTTCCCAACATGTTCATGATCATGGGGCCGCACGCAGCCCTGGGGAACAACCCACGCAGCATCGAATACAATGTCGAATGGATCCGCGACCTGCTCGGCTACATGAAAGACCGGGGTCTGGCCGTTTCGGAAGCGCGCCCCGAATCGGTTGCCGAATGGCTCGCCGTCGTCGAGGAGAAGGCCGCAGGTCTCCTTGCGAACGAAATTGATTCATGGATGACCGGCGTCAACATGAACGTCGAGGGCAAACAGACCCGCACCATCGTCCGCTACAGCGGCACGGCGCCTGAATATCGCGCCAAATGCGACGAAGTCGCGGCCGGGGGATATAGGGAGCTGTCTTTCCTCAAGCAAGCGGACGGGCGGTGTCAGAGCAAATTGACTTGAGTCGGCGAGGCGGGTTTCGTAGCGTCCGTCGATGAGAATTCTTTTCCGTTATTTCAAGACTTCGCCCGAGGTTATCCGCCTTGCCGTGATGATGTATATTCGCTATCCGCTGTCGTTGCGGCAGGTTGAAGATCTCCCGTTTGAGCGGGGTGTCGATATCTGCCACGAGACGGTACGGTACTGGTGGAACCGGTTTGGGCCAATGTTCGCCGCGGGGAGCGGCGTATTCAGCAGCATCGAAGTCATCCTCAATGGCGGTGGCATCTGGATGAAGTGTTCGTCAGGATCAATGGGGAGACGCACTACCTGTGGCGCGCCGTGGATTACGAAGGCGAGGTGCTTGAGGTCTTTGCCAGCAAGCGGCGGGATCGCAAGGCCGCGTTCAAGTTTATAAAACGCGCGATGAAGCGCCATGGCCGACCGAAGGCAATCGTGACTGACCGTCTTCAGTCAAACCGCGCTGCGATGAATATGATCGGTAATGCAGCGTCTCAGGAGTGCGGCCGTTGGCTCAACAATCGGGCGGAGAACGCACATCAACCGTCCCGACGACGGGAGGGGGCGATGGCAAAGTTCAGGGACATGAAGACCCTCCAAAAGTTTGCCGCCGTCCACGCCTCGATCCTTAATCATTTCCATCAGGACCGTCACCTCAACCGCCGCGACATATTCAAGCAAAACCGCTTCACCGCCTTGGCCGAACGGCGTCAGCCAGCGGCCTGAGTGTGACAAAGCCAAGGAAGGCGCTTTAGTTGACCGATGCAACGCCTTCTGTACCCTGGTCCGGTCTTGGATTAAAAATTGCCGCCGCCTTCTATGGCGTTTTGTTCGGAGAATTGACGCATGCCAATTGCAAAGGTTAAGGGTGGCGATATCCATTACACTGTTCGTGGTAACGGAAGCCCCGTGGTGATGCTGCTTCCGCAAAGCGGCGGTCCTGCAGGTCCAGAGCAATTTCTCGATACGCTTGCAAAAAACTTCACTGTCATTCGCTACGACCAACGCGGAACCGGGCGCAGTGCTCCTGCCCTCACAACAGACGCCTTCACCATGGAGGAGCGGGCGCTTGAAGTTGTCGGACTTTTGGATGTATTAGGCATCGCACGCGCACACCTATGCTGCCATTCCACTGGCTGCGGCATAGGATTGGCAATGGTTTCGGCTAA
>JAYGED010000179.1:0-1601 GCA_046582565.1 Alphaproteobacteria bacterium | reverse complement strand
AACTTGTCGCCGTCGAGCCGGACCCATCCCATCCCACGGGGAAGACGCTTTGCGCCAAGGGCCGCGCCGCACCCGAGCTGGTCAATCACAAGGATCGCCTGCTACAGCCCTTAAAGCGCACGCGCCCGAAGGGCGATCCCGACCCCGGCTGGCAGCCTATCGGCTGGGATGAGGCGCTCGATACGATCACGGCGGCGCTCAAGCGTTTGGCCGATGAATCGGGAAGCGAGTCGGTTGCTTTTGGTTTCACCACAATCGCGGGTACGGCATTTCAGGACGGCTATCCGTGGGTCGAGCGATTGCGCCACGCCTTCGGCAGTCCCAACGTGGCGGATTCCCTCGAAGTTTGCGACTATCACAAAGAGTATATTCACCCCCATACATTCGGTGTCGGCATGCCCATGACGGACCTCGCCCATACCGGCTGCATCCTGCTATGGGGTCACAACACGAGCATGACATGGCTCGCCCATGCATCACGTGTGGCGGACGCCAGAGCCCGTGGCGCCAAGCTCATTGTCGTCGATCCAAGACGGGTCGGCCTGGCTACCAAAGCAGACCAGTGGTTGCGCGTGCGCCCGGGAAGCGATGGCGCACTCGCTTTGGGCATCGCCGGCGTGATGATTGATGAAGGCTGGTTCGATCGCGCCTTTATTCGCGACTGGACCAACGGCCCGCTGCTGGTGCGCGATGACACCGGACGATTCCTCATCAGCGCCGATCTCGGTGGAGATGCTACATACACCGGGCTCGTCGCTTGGGATCAGAGAGCAGAAACAACCGTTCTCTACGACCCAAAGACAGGAAATTACGACCCCTCTGGGACCGATCTCGCATTGTCGGGCGAGTTCAGCGTGAATGGAATTTCCTGCCGACCCGCGTTCGACCTCTATGCCGCACTGTGCCGCAGCTATACGCCCGAGCGTGTCGAAGAGATTACCTGGGTGCCGGCAATCCAGGTGCGTGCGACGGCACAGCTTCTAGGCAACACGGGTCCGGTGTCATGTTCCTCCTGGGCCGGCGTTGAGCAACATACCAACGCAAGCCAGACCTCTCGCGCCTTGGCGCTGCTCTACGCGCTCACCGGCAGCTTCGATGCCAAGGGTGGCAACGTCATATTTGAGGCCATCCCCACGGATAGCATATTGGGCTCTGATCTACTGCCGATGGAGAAACGAGAAAAAACACTTGGGGCCGCTACTCGTCCGCTGGGCCAGGAAACCATGGGCTATGTGACGACAGAATTGCTTTACGACGCGATGCTCACGCATCAACCCTATGCGGTCCGCGGCTTGGTGAATTTCGGTTCCAACCTTTTGCTTTCGCACGCCGACGGGGCCCGGGGCGCCAAAGCCCTCGAAGCTCTTGACTTCATGGTTCATGCCGACAACTTCATGACGCCTACCGCGGCATTTGCCGATATTGTCCTGCCGGTCAATACGGCATGGGAGCGTGAGGGATTTCGTAACAATTTTCTGGTCGACCAGGAAGCGGCTGGCCATATTCAACTCCGCCCGCCGGTTGTCGACTCACGGGGTGACTCTCGCTCAGACGCATGGATCGCCTTTGCCCTTGCCGAACGGCTTGATCTTGGAAACGCA
>JAYGED010000013.1:0-2149 GCA_046582565.1 Alphaproteobacteria bacterium | reverse complement strand
CCGGGCCTTGCTCTCGGCCATTCCAGTGCCGGAGCCCGGACTGAAACGCGAGCGGATGCTCCTGGAGGGCGATCCGCCGAGCCCCATCGACCCGCCATCGGGCTGTCGTTTCCGTACCCGCTGTCCAGTGGTGAAACCGGTCTGCGGGGAACGCACACCGGAACTCAAACTACTGAAAGACGGCCAACTTGTCGCTTGCCATGTTTCCCACGGCGAAGCCTGAGTAGCGAGGAAACAGCCATGTCCACAGCCTACCTGTTACAGAAGCTCACGCGCGCCCTGTTGACGATCTGGATTATCGTCACCTTCGTGTTCTTTATCTTGCGCCTGTCCGGCGATCCCGCCATGCAGGTCCTGGGCCCGGATGTCGAGACCGAAACGCTCGAGGCCTTCCGCGAGGCCTGGGGTCTGAATAAACCGCTCTGGACCCAGTACCTGGTTTACCTGGGCAATATCTTTCAAGGCGATCTGGGTGTCTCGTACCTGGACGGGCGCGATGCCTTCGAAGTCGTGGCCGAACGGTTTCCCAAGACCGTCTCCCTCATGCTGGTAACCGCCGTGGTGACCTTCGCCATCGGAATTCCCGCGGGCATCTATTCGGCGCTCCACCGCAACACCTTCATCGATCGCTTCACCATGACCGTGTCGGTGATGGGGTTCAGCGCCCCAAACTTCTTCCTCGGTATCTTGTTGATTCTGCTGTTTTCCGTCACTTGGCGGATGCTGCCAACCGGGGGTAGCGAAACGGCTTGGCATTACGTCATGCCGGTGATTACCATGGCCACAGCGGAGGCGGCCGTGTTTGCCCGTTTCACCCGCTCGGCCATGCTGGACGTGCTGAATCAGCCCTACATCCGGACCGCGATTGCCAAGGGCCTGCCTTGGAGCAAGGTGGTGCGCGAGCATGCCTTGCCCAATGCGGCGATCCCCACGGTGACCATCACGGGCTTTTTTGTCGGCACCCTGATTGCGGGCGGCGTCATCACCGAGAATGTATTCTCCTGGCCCGGCGTCGGACGCCTGTTCGTCGATTCCGTCGCCAACCGAGACCTGGCGGTCGTTCAGGTGATCGTATTCCTGATCGCCTGTTCCATGGTCACGACCAATCTGATTATCGATCTGGCCTACGGCTGGCTCGATCCGCGAATCCGGGACTTGAGAGCCGAAAACTGACAGGAAGTACGTTTCAATGGCCGAGAACACTCGAATCGAACCCACCGGGGCCGCGCCTGCAGATCGGCCCAAGGACGATTCCCGGAAGCATCTGAGCCGATTCTTCGAGCGCTTTCCGCCGCTGGTGATAATGGCGGGCCTGTGGCTGCTCGCCATGATCGTCATCGCCATCCTGGCGACCCAGCTGGCGCCCTACGATTACGCCGCAATGGACCTGTATTCGCGGCTGCAACCGCCGATCTGGCTGGAGGGTGGCAAGTGGAACCACCTTTTCGGCACCGATGATTTGGGACGCGATGTGTTGAGCCGGCTCATCTTCTCGATCCGCATGAGCCTGCTGGTGGCGTTTTTGGGAACCATCATCGGCGCGGTATTAGGCACCTCGGTCGGCTTTATGGCCGCCCATTTTAGGGGCGTGGTCGATGATTTCGTCATGATGTGCATCGATTTCCAAGCCTCCCTGCCGTTCATGGTCATCGCTCTCGCCGTGCTCGCCTTCTTCGGCAACTCATTGTTTCTGTTCATCGCGCTCATGGGAATCTACGGCTGGGAGCGTTATGCGCGGATCACTCGGGGCCTCGCGCTTTCGGCCAGCACCCATGGCTACGCGGTGGCGGTGAGCACTTTGGGGGCGACACCCTTGCGCATCTACGGCCGGCATATCTTGCCGAACATCTCCAGCGCCCTGATCGTCAACATGACTCTCAACTTCCCCGGCACGGTGCTGATGGAAACCTCGCTCAGCTTCCTCGGCCTCGGCATCCAACCCCCGCTCACCAGCCTCGGCAACATGCTGGGCTTCGGCCGAGACTACCTGACCACGGCGTGGTGGATTGCCGTGCTTCCAGGTATGACAATCTTCTTCGCGACACTAGCGATGTGCCTACTCGGCGATTGGGTCCGGGACCGCCTGGACCCAACCTTGAAATGAGCGCCCAACCTTGAAATGAGCGATCGAGTAACCCTGCAACACCCT
>JAYGED010000315.1:0-36195 GCA_046582565.1 Alphaproteobacteria bacterium | reverse complement strand
AAGGCATGGCGCAAGGGCGGCTCGAAGATGTTCGTCAAGGTCGGAGACCGTGTCTCGGTCGAAGACCTGTTGCGCGGCATCATTATCCAATCGGGCAATGACGCCACCATTGTCATTGCCGAGGGACTCGCCGGCGATGAGAAGAGCTTCGCCGCCGAGATGACGGACCGGGCCCGTGAGCTGGGCCTGGAGTCGAGCATGTTTACCAACGCCAGCGGCTGGCCCGACGAAGACCACCGGGTCACCGCCCGTGACATGGCGCTGTTGGCCAAGCTCACCATCGAAAATTTCCCCCAGTACTACGGCTACTACGCCGAGCTGGAATTCATCTACAACGGCATTCGCCAGGGCAACCGCAATCCCTTGCTCTATAAGAACATGGGCGCCGACGGCCTCAAGACCGGCCACACCGTCAATGCCGGTTACGGCCTGACGGCTTCGGCGATCAGGGATGGCCGGCGCCTGATCCTGGTGATCAACGGGCTCGGATCGGCGAGCGGGCGCTCGCGCGAGGCCGAACGGCTGATCGAATTTGGCTTCCGCGAATTCTCCAACTACGCCCTGTTCGAGGCCGGCGAGGCAATCGGTGAGGCGGATGTCTGGCTGGGCGACGCGGCGACCGTGCCCCTGGTCATCGAGGAGGCCCTGGTGACCACCCTGACCCGCAAGGCGCGGCGTAAGATGAAGGTCAAGCTGGTCTATGACGGGCCCATAGCGGCGCCCATCGAGAAGGGTGCGCGAATTGCCACCCTGACCATCACCACACCGGACGCGGAGCCCTTCGAAGTGCCGCTGGTGGCCGGCGCGGAGGTTGGCAAGCTCGGCCCGTTGAGTCGAATTGGCGCCGCAATCGGCTATATGGTGTGGGGCGCCGCGTCACCGTGAGCGATGGCCACTTCATCACCTTCGAAGGCGGTGAGGGGGCCGGAAAATCGACTCAACTGGCGCGTCTCTGCGAAGTTTTGCATGAGCGCGGTCTCGATGTGGTCGGCACCCGTGAACCCGGCGGCAGCCCCGGTGCTGAAGACATCCGACAATTGCTGGTGAAAGGCGAGCCGGGACGCTGGGATGCGACCACCGAAACCCTGCTGCATTTTGCCGCCCGACGCGATCATTACATCCAGACCATCGAGCCTGCCCTGGCGCGTGGCGACTGGGTGATCTGCGACCGCTTCGCCGATTCGACCATGGCCTATCAGGCTTACGGCCAGGGCGTCGATAAGTCCTTTGTGAGCGGGCTTTATGAGCAGTTGCTCGGCGATTTTACGCCGGACTTGACGATCATCCTTGATCTGCCGGTCGAACTGGGACTGGCGCGCGCCGCCGCGCGGGGGGGTGCGGACCGCTACGAGCGCATGGATAAGGCTTTTCATCAGCGCCTGCGCGACGGGTTCATCGCTATCGCCCAGGCCGAGCCGGATCGATGCGCGGTCATCGACGCGACCCAGAATATGGATCAGGTGCATGACGCTATCCTCGCCCTGGTCGATAGCCGTATACCGGATCATGGCTGACGAACAAGAATATCCGCCACCGCCCCGGCATAACCCGGTTCTGGTCGGCCACGGCGATGCGCAAGGCGCTTTACTCGATGCCTGGTCGTCGGGCCGCCTTGCTCACGGCTGGCTGCTCTCCGGACCGCGCGGCATCGGCAAGGCGACCCTGGCTTATCGCTTCGCGCGTTTCGTGCTGGCAGGCGGCGGGGCAGGCGGGCTGTTCGCGGAGACCGCGCAAAGCATGGAAATGGACCCGCAGGACCCACTGTTCCGCCGTATCGCCGCCGGTGGTCATGCGGATCTGATGGTGGTTGAAAAATCCCTCGATCCGAAGCGCAAACGAATTCGGGATGAAATCGTAGTCGGCGATGTGCGCGCCATCGCCCCCTTCATGCGGCTCACCACATCGGAAGGCGGCTGGCGCGTGGTGGTCGTCGATTGCGCCGACGATATGAACCTGAACGCCGCCAACGCACTTCTTAAAATACTCGAAGAACCCCCGGATAAGGCATTGTTATTGCTTGTAAGCCATGCCCCCAGCCGGTTGCTTCCAACGATCCGCTCGCGCTGTCGCGCCCTTGCCCTGCAACCCCTCGCCGAGGATCAGGTGGCACACCTGTTGTCCGATCATCGCCCTGATCTGGCGCCCGCCGATGCGGCGTCTCTGGCCCGGCTCGCCGAGGGCAGCCCGGGGCGCGCCCTGCGCCTTGCCGACGCCGGCGGATTGGCGCTTTACGGCGATATGGTCGGGTTGCTCGACGGTGGCCTCGATGTGGCGGCCCTGCATGGTCTTGCCGAGCGGGTGGCGCGGCCCAATGCGCGCGATGCCTATACAACCCTCATGGAGCTGCTATCCCAGTGGCTGGTGCGTCTGGTGCGGCTTGGCGCCAGCGGCGGCGAGGTCTCCGGAAATCAGGTGATAGAAGGTGAGGGCGCGGTGATCGAGCGCCTGCTGGCGCGCGCCAGCCTTGAACAATGGATTGAGGTGTGGGAAAAGATTGGTCGCCTTAACGTCGATGTGGGGCGCGTTAATCTCGACCGCAAGCAGGTGGTGATCACCGCATTCAGTGTGCTGGAAGCCACTTCTCGTTAGCAATTCAGGAATCCGGTATGTCCGCGCCCCAGGCCTTTTACGTCACGACGCCGATTTTCTACGTCAATGATTCGCCGCATATAGGCCACGCCTATAATACTGTGGCCTGCGACGTGCTGGCGCGATTCATGCGGCTCGACGGCCACAATGTTAAATTCCTCACCGGCACCGACGAGCACGGCCAGAAGGTCGAGAATGCAGCGAAAAAAGCCGGCGAGTCGCCCAAGAATTTCGTCGACCGTGTATCGCAACGGTTTCGCGACCTGCGCGAACCCATGGGCTTGACCAACGACGACTTCATCCGCACCACCGAGGACCGCCACATCGCTTCCGTGCAGCAGTTGTGGCGCGAGTTGGCGGCGCGCGACGAAATCTATTTCGGCGCTTACGAAGGCTGGTACTCCGTGCGCGACGAGGCGTTCTACACCGAGGCCGAACTGATCGAGGGCAAGGCGCCGACCGGCGCACCGGTCGAATGGGTGGCGGAGCCGAGCTATTTCTTCCGCCTGTCGGCCTGGCAGGACCGCCTGTTGGAATTCTACGAGGCTAACCCCGACTTCATCGGGCCGAAGACCCGGCGTAATGAGGTAATCAGCTTTGTTACAGGCGGCCTCAACGATCTCTCGGTGTCGCGCACCAGTTTCAAATGGGGCGTGCCGGTACCGGACGACCCTGACCATGTGATGTATGTCTGGATCGACGCCCTGACCAATTATATCACGGCGCTGGGCTATCCGGATGCGGAAAGCGCCGATTACAAAGTTTTCTGGCCGAACAGTCTGCATTTGGTCGGCAAGGATATCCTGCGCTTCCACGCGGTCTATTGGCCGGCCTTCCTGATGGCGGCGGGTCTTGAGCCGCCCCAGCGGGTCTACGCCCATGGCTGGTGGACCAGCGAGGGCGAAAAAATTTCGAAATCCCTCGGCAACGTCATCGAGCCGCTTGCCCTGGTCGAGCAATACGGCCTCGATCAGATTCGCTATTTCCTGCTCCGCGAGGTGCCGTTCGGCAATGACGGTGACTTTTCGCGGCGCGCCCTGGTCAACCGCATCAACGGCGACCTGGCCAACGACTTCGGTAATCTGTCCCAGCGCGTGCTGTCGATGATCGCCAAGAACTGCGAGGGCTGCGTGCCCGAACCCGGCGCCTTTACCAAAGATGACCAGGCGCTGTTGGACGCGGCGGGCGCCTTGCTCGACATCATGCGCAAGCTGCTGGCGCGTCAGGAGTTCCACAATGCGCTGATCGCACAATGGCAGGTGATCGGCGAGGCTAACCGCTACATCGACGCCCAGGCGCCCTGGACATTGCGCAAAACCGATCCTGCGCGCATGGCGACCGTGCTCTATGTGCTGGCCGAAACCATCCGCTACTTGGCGATCCTCGCCCAGCCGGTGATGCCGACCGCCGCCGGGCGCATGCTCGATCAGCTTTCAGTGCCCGAGGATGCGCGCGGCTTTGCCTGTCTGGATGCGGGTTCCGCCCTGAGCCCGGGCACCGCTCTGCCCAAGCCCGAGGGCCTGTTCCCGCGCTATGTGGAAGAGGCGGAGGAGGGCGACGAGTGATGTTGGTCGACAGCCACTGCCATCTGGATTTTCCCGATTTCGCCGAAGACATCGAGGGGGTGATGGCGCGTGCCGCGGAGGCAGGTGTCGGCGTCATGCAGACGATCTGCACCCGGCTCAGCAAGTTTGAGGCCGTGCTGGCCTTGGCCCAGGCCCACGAAAACCTCTATTGCTCGGTCGGTATCCATCCGCACAATGTCGATGACGAACCGGCGGCAACCGTGGAAACCCTTGTCAATCACGCCAGGGCCGACGTGGTTATCGGCATTGGAGAGACCGGCCTCGATTATTTCTATGATTATGGGCCCCAAGCTCTGCAGCGCGAAAGCTTCCGTATCCATGCGGCGGCGGCGCGCGAGACCGGCCTGCCTCTGATCGTTCATACCCGAGACGCCGACGAGGACACCCTCGACATACTCGCCGATGAGATGCGCATCGGAGCCTTCAAGGGCCTCATTCATTGCTTCAGTACCAGCCGTGATCTCGCTGAAAAATCAGTCGAATTGGGTTTGTATATATCCGTGGCCGGGATCGTCACCTTCAAGAAAGCCGAGGCCTTACGCGAGGCGCTTATCGGGGTGCCGCTGGAGCGCTTGCTGGTCGAGACCGACGCGCCTTATCTGGCGCCGGTTCCCATGCGCGGCAAGCGCAATGAGCCCGCCTTTGTTGCCCATACGGCGGCTTGCCTGGCCGAAATCAAGGGGGTGACGCCCGAGGCGTTGGCCACGGCCACCACGGAAAACTTCTTTGCGCTGTTTCAAAAGGCCAAGCATCCCAAGCATGCCTGATTTCAACGGCGATAAGGACGCACGATCAGCTGTATCTGTGTAGTTTGGTATTATGGGAAATAATAATTTCCCATAATACACCTTATGCGACAATTATATTTAGTAAAGCAAATTATTACAAATACCTACAAAGACTCCTTCCCTGCTAAACTTAACTAAATTCACGGATAGGAAACGACCATATGACCACCGCCATAGCCAGTCTTCTCGATGTCATGGCGCAGCTGCGCGACCCAGAGAACGGCTGTCCCTGGGATGTTGCGCAGGATTTCGCCAGCATCGCGCCCTATACCATCGAAGAAGCCTATGAGGTCGCCGAGGCGATCGCCGAGGCGGACTGGCCTGCCCTCGAAGACGAATTGGGTGACCTGCTGTTTCAAGTGGTGTTTTACGCCCAGATGGCGCGGGAGAATGGGTTGTTCGATTTCGAGAGCATTGCCCAGGGAGCCGTCGACAAGATGGTGCGCCGCCATCCTCATGTATTCGGCGACGGTTCCGTAGAGACCGCCGAGGCCCAGACCCACGCCTGGGAAGCCCAAAAAGCAGAGGAGCGGGCCGCCAAGGCCGAGGCAAAAGGCCGCACGCCGAGCGTTCTCGACGGGGTGACCAACGCCCTCCCCGCCCTCACCCGCGCCGTCAAGCTCCAGGCCCGCGCCGCCCGTGTCGGCTTTGATTGGCCGGTCACGCTGGCTGTTATCGATAAGATCGACGAGGAACTCGATGAATTGCGCGCCGAATTCGCCAGTGGTGGTGATAAGGACCGCGTCACGGACGAAATCGGTGATCTGCTGTTCGCCTGCGTCAATCTGGCGCGCCACAATCGTATTGACCCGGAAAGCGCGCTTCGCCAGGGAAATGCCAAATTCGAGCGCCGTTTTCGCCGCATCGAGGAGATGCTCGAGGAATCCGGTAGCAGCGCCGATCAGTCGAGCCTCGAAGAAATGGACCGCCTGTGGGACGCGGTTAAGGCCGAAGAGCGCGCATAAAGGGGTTTGTAGCCCTCTAAGGCTGTCGCAACAGGCGGATCAGGGCTGTGTTGTCGAGATGTCCCTCACCGCGTTCATGGAGGCGGCCATAGTTCTGCTCGATAGAGGATGCAGTCGGCAGCAGAGCACCGTTACGCCCGGCTTCGTCCAGGCAGATACGCATATCCTTGCGCATCCAGTTGGAAGCGAAGCCGAAATCGAAGCTGTCCTCGATCATCGTGCCGGAGCGATTGTCCATCTGCCAGGACTGGGCGGCGCCCTTGGAGATCACCTCGACGACCCGGCTCACGTCGAGCCCGGCGCGGCGGCCGAAATCGAGCCCCTCGGAGAGCGCCTGAATGATGCCGACGATGCAGATCTGATTGACCATCTTGGTAAGCTGGCCCGAGCCGACCGGACCCATGAGAGTGACCGCGCGGGCGAAACAATCGATGATCGGATTGGCCCGCTCGAAAGTTGCCTCATCGCCGCCGACCATGACCGTGAGGACGCCGCCCTCGGCGCCGTTCTGGCCACCGGAGACCGGCGCATCCAGGAAGCCGATGCCATTCCCTGCCCCAGCTTCCGCAATGTCGCGGGCCGCCCCGGCGGAGGCGGTGGTGTGATCGACCAGGATGGCGCCCTTCTCGAGACCGGCAAGCACGCCGTCGTCGCCGAACACGACGCTGCGCAGGTCGTCGTCGTTGCCGACGCATACAAAGGCGATTTCAGCGCCCTGTGCCGCCGCCGCCGGGGTATCGCCCCGGGCGCCGCCGTGTTTTTCCACCCAGGCATCGGCCTTGGCCGTGGTGCGGTTATAGATGGTCACATCATGACCGCCGGCGGCGAGATGGCCGGCCATGGGAAAGCCCATGTTGCCGAGCCCGATAAAAGCGACTTTCATGTCAGAGTCCTTCCACGACTGTGCGAATTGTATCGACCATGAAGTCGATTTCGGCGTTCTCGACGATTAAGGGCGGCGACAGGAGTATGCAATCGCCGGTCATTTTGACCATCAGGCCGGCCTCGTAAAAGCGTTGCAAGGCCTCGTAGCCGCGTATGCCGGGCGCCTTATCGGGTGCTAGATCGATGCCCGCGAGCAGGCCGAATCCCCGGATATCGGTAATCAGATCGAGGTCCTGGAGCGAGAACACTGCATCCAGAAAATAGGGCGCTATCTGAGCCGAGCGTTCGAACAGGCCCTCTTTCTCATAGATGTCGAGGGCGGCGAGACTGGCGGCGCAGGCTACCGGACAGGCGGTGTAGGTGTAGCCGTGGAAAAACTCGACGGACTTTTCCGGCGCCGCGTTGACGACGGTCTCGTAGATCTCGTCCTTCACCGCCACTGCGCCCATGGGCACGACGCCGTTGGTCAGCCCCTTGGCCATGGTCATGATGTCGGGGATGACGCCGAAGGTTTCGGAGGCGAAGCCCTTGCCGGTGCGCCCGAATCCGGTGATCACCTCATCGAAGATGAGCAGGATGTCGTGGTCGTCGCAGATTTCGCGCAACCGTTGGAGATAGCCCTTGGGCGGCACGATGACGCCGACGCCGCCGGCGATCGGTTCGACGATGCAGCAGGTGATATTTTCGGCTCCGTGGAGCTCGACCAGGCGTTGCAGGTCATCGGCGAGCTCGGCGCCTCTCTCGTACTGGCCCTTGGTGAAGCGCTGATCGGTCATCAAGGTATGACGCAGATGGACGACGCCGGGTAGGCCGGTGCCGAAGGCTTCGCGGTTCTTGACCATTCCGGCGACCGAGATACCGCCGAAGTTGACGCCGTGATAGGCCTTCTCGCGGCCGACAAACCGCACCTTGCGGCCGTCGCCCTTCGCCCGGTGATAGGCCAGGGAAATCTTGAGCGCCGTCTCGACCGCTTCCGAACCCGAATTGCAGAAGAAGACGTGATCGATGCTGTCGGGGAGCATGGTGGATAAGCGCTGCGCCAGTTCGAAGGCTGCCGGGTGGCCGAACTGGAACGGCGGCGCATAGTCGAGCTTGGTGAGCTGGGCTGTCACCGCCTCGACGATCTCGGACCGGGCGTGGCCGGCGGCGACGCAGAACAGGCCGGCGGATCCGTCGAGCACCCGTTCGCCATGATGGTTCCAGAAATACATGCCCTCGGCGCGCTCGATCAACCGGGGATTTTCCTTGAAGTCCCGGTTGGAGGTGAAGGGCATCCAGTAGTTTTCAAGTGTGTTGGCGGTGTATTGCATGGCGAGGTCCTCATGAGAGCCTTTTCCGCGGCTCGATTGTCCATAATTGCGGCCCCATTGTATGGGCCATGGGACGTATAACAACCTTAGACCGCGCGTGACAGGCAAAAAAAGAGGGCCGCAAAACCTGCGGCCCTCTTGGTCTTTGTCGGCGCTAAACGGCGTTGGCTAGAAGCCCATGCCGCCCATGCCGCCCATGTCGCCGCCTGGCGGGCCAGCGGGCATGGGGTCTTTCTTCTCGGGCCTGTCGGCGATCATCGCCTCGGTGGTGACCAGCAGGCCGGCGACCGAAGCCGCGTCCTGCAGGGCAATACGAACCACCTTGGTGGGATCGACGATGCCGGCCTTGAACATATCGGTATATTTTTCTTCCTGGGCGTCAAAGCCCCGCTTCTGGTCTTTACCTTCCAGCAGCTTGCCCGCGACCACCGCGCCATCGACACCGGCGTTTTCGGCGATCTGGCGGAGTGGCGCCTCAAGCGCCTTGCGAACGATGTTAACGCCGACCGTCTGGTCGCTATTGGCGCCTTCGAGCTTGGCCAGCGAGCGGGTGGCGTAAAGCAGCGCTGCTCCACCACCGATGACGATGCCTTCTTCGACAGCCGCACGGGTCGAGTTGAGCGCGTCTTCAACCATATCCTTGCGCTCCTTGACCTCGATCTCGGTGGCGCCGCCGACCTTGATCACCGCAACGCCGCCGGCGAGCTTCGCCAGCCGCTCTTGCAGCTTCTCACGGTCGTAGTCAGAGCTGGTCTCATCGATCTGCGCCCGGATCTGGCCGCATCGGGCGGTGATCTCCTTCTTGGCGCCGGAGCCCGCGATGATTGTGGTGTTCTCCTTGGACATTTCGATGCGCTTGGCGGAACCCAGCATGTCGATGGTGACGTTCTCGAGCTTGATGCCGAGATCTTCGCTGATGACCTGACCGCCGGTCAGGACAGCGATGTCCTCGAGCATTGCCTTGCGGCGATCACCGAAGCCCGGCGCCTTGACGGCGGACACCTTGAGGCCGCCACGCAGCTTGTTGACCACCAGGGTGGCCAGGGCCTCGCCCTCGATGTCCTCGGCGAGGATCACCAGGGGACGGTTCGACTGAACGATAGTCTCGAGGATCGGCAGCAGGGGCTGGAGCGACGAGAGCTTCGACTCATGGATCAGGATCAGCGGGTTTTCAAGCTCGCAGATCATCTTCTCGGCATTGGTGACGAAGTACGGCGACAGATAGCCGCGATCGAACTGCATGCCCTCGACGACTTCGAGTTCGTTGGCGATGCCCTTGGCTTCCTCAACCGTGATAACGCCTTCCTTGCCGGCGTCTTCCATGGCCTGGGCGATCATGTCGCCGATGTCGGCCTGACCGTTGGCTGAAATTGTGCCGACCTGGGCGATTTCCGAGGCGGTGCGAACCACCTTGCTGCGCTTTTTGAGGTCGCCAACCACCTTTTCGACGGCAAGATCGATGCCGCGACGAAGGTCCATGGGGTTCATGCCCGCGGCCACTGCCTTGGAGCCTTCGCGAACGATGGCCTGGGCCAAAACGGTCGCTGTGGTGGTGCCGTCGCCGGCCTCGTCGTTGGTCTTCGAGGCGACTTCGCGAACCATCTGCGCGCCCATGTTCTCGAACTTGTCAGCAAGCTCGATTTCCTTGGCGACAGTAACGCCGTCCTTGGTGATGCGCGGTGCGCCGAACGACTTGTCCAGGACAACGCAACGGCCCTTGGGGCCCAGCGTTACCTTGACGGCGTCGGCGAGTATGTCGATGCCGCGAAGCATTTTGGATCGTGCTTCGGCGCCGAACTTGACTTCTTTAGCTGCCATTTTTCGATATCCCTACTCAATAATGCCCATGATGTCCGACTCCTTCATGATCAACAGCTCATCGCTGTCGATCGTGACTTCGGTGCCGGACCATTTGCCGAACAGGATGCGGTCGCCCTTCTTGACGTCGAGCGGCACAACCTTGCCGTCCTCGCCGCGCGCGCCCGCTCCTACGGAAATCACTTTGCCCTCCATAGGCTTCTCTTTAGCCGTATCGGGAATGATGATGCCGCCTTTGGTCTTGCCTTCTTCATCCACGCGTTTGACCAGAACGCGATCATGTAATGGTCTGAGCTTCATTCGAACCTCTCCGTTGTCGGCCCGCAGTGCGGGTCATATTAAATTGCTGTTAGCACTCTCACGGTGTGAGTGCCAAGGTATATATGGAATGGTCAGAGGCCTGTCAAGGCCATGACGAAGGTTCAGTTTTCAGAGATTGGAGCCTGAGTCCCTATGGGCGTAGCGGGCCGCGTCGGCGGCATTGAGCCCAACTTTCAAATGGCAGGCTTCATCATCGTCGACGCGTTCGAGGATTTCTCCGTGGCTGTATAGCCAGGCGATCGTCGCGCCGTCGCTGTGGCGGACGGAAAGATCAAGTATTGTGCGGCTTTCGGAGAGGCGGTCATCGATCCGCGCCAGCAGATCGTCGCACCCCTGCCCCGAGGTTGCTGACAGCGGGACGCCGTTGGTTTCACGTTCGGCGATGTTTTGCAGGCGGCCGCGTTCTTCCGAGCTGAGCAGGTCGATCTTGTTATGAGCCTCAATCATGCGGCCTTCGTCGATCGCTTCATCGAGGCCGAGATCGCGAAGCACGCCGTGCACATCATCTCTCTGGGCAAGGTTGTCGGGATGGGAAATATCGCGCACATGGACGATGATTTCGGCTTCGAGAACTTCTTCCAGGGTAGCGCGAAAGGCGGCCACAAGGGTGGTCGGCAGGGCCGAGATGAAACCCACTGTGTCCGACAGGATGATCCGCCGGCCCGATGGCAGGGTGACGCCGCGCAAGGTCGGATCGAGGGTGGCGAAAAGCTTGTCTTCGGCGTCGACGGTGGCGCCGGTCAGGCGGTTGAACAGGGTTGATTTACCGGCGTTTGTGTAGCCGACCAGGGCGACCACCGGATAGGGCACGCGCTTGCGCGCCTTGCGATGCAGCTCGCGGGTGCGCACCACGGTCTCAAGCTCGCGGCGGATGCGGGTGATGCGCTCGTCGATTTGCCGACGATCGGATTCAATCTGTGATTCACCAGGGCCGCCCAGGAAGCCATGACCGCCCCGCTGGCGCTCCAGGTGGGTCCAGCTTCGCACCAGCCGGCTGCGCTGATAGCCGAGGGCGGCCAGCTCCACTTGAAGGCGGCCCTCCCGGGTCTGCGCCCTGTCGCCGAATATTTCGAGGATCAGGCCGGTGCGGTCGATCACCTTGCAGTCCCAGGCGCGTTCCAGGTTGCGCTGTTGCACCGGGCTCAGGGCGGCGTCGATGATCACCAACTCGATATCCCGCGAAGCGATCAGCCCCTTGAGTTCTTCGACCTTGCCGCGGCCGAACAGGGTTGCCGGCTTGGCCGCGGCCAAAGACACAGTCTCGGCGCCGGCGATGGTGAGAGATATCGCCTCGGCCAGACCCACGGCTTCCGCCAGGCAAGCCTCGGCATCGCGGCGAGCGGTCTTGTTTCTGCCACGCGAAACCGGATGAATGACCAGGGTTTGCCGCCCTTGGTCATCATCGCTGGTTCCGGCGTTGGTTCCGAATGTGTCGGAAGGAGGATTAGTCGGCGTTTTCTTCTTCCTTCACGGGATCGTAAAGCTGAATGATTGTGGCTGGCATCACCGTGGAAATGGCATGCTTATAAACCAGCTGTACATGACCATCACGGCGCAACAGCATCGAGAAATTATCGAACGAGCTGATGACGCCTTGCAGCTTGACGCCGTTCACCAGAAAGACGGTGACCGACGTTTTGTTTTTACGAACGTAATTAAGAAAGACGTCTTGTATATTCTGAACTTTTTCGCCAGACATTTTATGTCCCCTTCTCCTCAGACCGAGGGGTTGAATAACATCGCCGTCAAATGCGAGCGGCTACCGACAGTGTTTTCGATTAATTACCATTCTAGACCAGTGGAAATCTCGTGACAATCGAAGTCGGTCAGCCTAGCGGTTTTGTGATGAGCCGCACCGCTTCCGCGAGTTCCTTGCAATTGTCGAATTTTCGCTCGGCGCGGTCGAGTTCCGGATTGTCATGGTTTTCATGGGCGCCCTTGACGATCAGGGGGACGCACCCGGCGGCCAGGGCGCAGTCAATGTCGATGGCGTTATCGCCGATGAACCAGACGTCCCTGCCCGGCTGAATTCCACTGCCTTCAAGGGCAAATTCGACCACTGCCGGGGCCGGCTTGTCCGCCTTCGCGTCGGTGGCGCCGACCAGGCGGTTAAAATAGCTGTCCCAGCCAAGGTGGCTGGATTCCTGGCGCAGGTTTTCGCCACTCTTGTTGCTGACCACGGCGACATAAATTTTGGACTCGTTCAGGGCGACCAGCAGTTCCTCTGCGCCCGCCAGAGGCTTGATCATGTCGAGATCGCGTTTGGCATAGCTTTCGTAGAAGATATCCCGGGCCTCCTCCCAGCGCTCCTTGAACAGTACCGGAAACAAGTCGCGCATGGATTTGGCAATGGTCTGGCAGAATTTCTCGTAAGACCAACTGTCGTGACCCATGGCTTCGAGGGCGTGGTTCATGGCGACATGTATCAAGGGGAAGGTATCGACCAGGGTATTATCCCAATCGAGCAGCACGGCTCGGGGCCGGGAAAGGTCACCAATCATGCGGCGCTTGCAGCCATGAAATCGATGTAGAGCGACAGCAATCGCCGGCTGGTTTCCCCGGGTTCGCCGTTAGCGACGATCGCATCATCGATCTGGGTGATCGGCTTGACGAAGCTGGTTGTGCTGGTCATGAAAGCTTCCCGGGCCTGCTTGGCTTCGTCCAGGGTGAAGGGGCGCTCGATGACCTCGATACCGTTCTCGGCGGCCAGCCGGAGTACGGTCTCACGGGTGATGCCGCCGAGTATCGACTGGCTTTTCGGGCGCGTCACCAAGCGACCCTCCTTATCGACAATCCAGGCGTTGGTGCTGCTGCCCTCTGTCACATGGCCGTCCTGATCGATCATCCAGGCTTCGATGGCGCCGGCTTCCACCGCTTGCTGCTTAGCCAGGACATTAGGCAATAAGGATATGGTTTTGATATCGCAGCGATTCCATCGAATATCGGGGATGGATATGACGCGACCCCCGACGACATTCTCGGCATTCTTCGGGAACGGTGCGCGCCGCGCGGTAATGACCAGCGCCGGCCGGGCGAAGTCGGGAAACGGATGATTGCGGGGCGTCGACACCCCCCGGGTGATCTGCAGGTAGACGATGCCGTTTTGGACGCGGTTACGCCGGATGGTCTCGACCATGACCACGCCCAGGGCGCGAGCCGACATGGGCATGGCGATTTCAAGCTCGTCCAGGGAATATTTTAGCCGCGTCATATGGCCGTCGCCGTCGATCAGCGCGCGATTCTTCACTGCGATGACCTCATAGACGCCGTCGGCGAATTGATAGCCGCGGTCCTCGATATGCACGGCGGCGGTGCCGTGGGGAACATATTCCCCGTTTACATAGGCGATGCGTGACATGTGGTCCCTTCTTTTCTTTTTTCTAGCGGCGCCAGAACATCGGGGTCAGCACCGTGACCACCGCAACCAGTTCGAGGCGCCCCATAAGCATTCCGAAGCAGAGTATCCATTTCGCCGCTGCGGGCAAGAGTGCGTAAGCGCCTTCGCTCCCGCCTACCAGGGGCAAGCCAGCGCCTGCGTTGGTCAGGGTAACCAGCGCCATGGGCACCGCATGGACCGGATCGAGACCGAAGAATGACAGCATGACCGACAGGCCAGCGAAGGTGAACATGTAGAGAATGAAGAAGCTCCACAGCGCCTGAACTACAGATTCAGGCACCGTTTGGCCGTTATAATGGATGCGTACGACGCCATGGGGATGGGCGAGCCGCTCCAGCTCGCGCCGTCCCTGGCGCGTCGCCATATGCAAGCGCATCAGTTTAATACCGCCCGCGGTCGAGCCGCTTGATCCGCCGATAAACACCAGGGCCAGGAACAGGATCGGCAGCATCGCCGGCCAGGGCTCGACAAGCTGATTGACGAATCCCGTGGTCGAGATCATGGACAGGGTCGCGAACAATCCCCGGCGTATGGATTCAAAGGCGCCGAGTTCGCCCTGCTGGTTCAACACTAAAATCGCGAGCAAGGCCGCGAACAGAATGATGAGATAGAGCAGCCGGCATTCGTCATCGAGATGAAACACCGATGGGCGACCATGAAGCAGCGCCCAATAGAGCGTGAAATTGATGACCCCGACCACCATGAAGATCATGATCACGGACTCGATAATCGGGTTTCCGAAATCGCCGATAACGCCGTCATGGGGGGTGAAACCGCCTGAAGAGATGGTGCTGAAGGCATAGGCGATGGCGTCGAAACCGTTCATCCCCGCCAGCCACAGGGCGATGGCGCAGATCAGGGTGAGCAACGCATATATCCAGCTCAGGGTCAGGCCCGAGCGTAGCACCCGATCGACGATGGTGGCATGGTCGCCGTGCGGCATGGCGCTGCGGAACATCTGCATACCGCCGGCACTCAGCATGGGCAGCACCGAAACCGCCATGATGATAGCCGCCAGGCCCCCCAGCCATTGCAGCCAGGCGCGCCAGAACAAGACACTGCGCAACTGGTCATCGAGCCCGCTCATCACCGTAGCCCCTGTGGTGGTCAGGCCCGAGAAGGCTTCGAAGAAGGCATCCGTCGGAGTCTCGACGGCGCCCACCAAAAGCAGCGGTGCTGCGGCGAATACAGCAATGATCGGCCAGACGATGACAATCAGCAGGAAATCACCGCCGCCGCGCAGGCGCTTCTCGGTGCCTTGCGTCGCAAAGATCATCCCGCCGCCGAAGAACAGGGTTACCGCCGCCGATCCGGCGAAGATGCCGGCAGCTTGAAATTCGCTATAGACCAGGGCGCACAACGCCGGCGCCAGCATGGCCCCGGCGAATAGCGAGATAAGCCGCCCAAGCAGCGCGATGACCGGTGCGAAAGCCATATGTTTCGTCTTCTAAAAGAACTCCAAGCGCACGGAGAACAGTTTTTCGACCTTCTTCACCTGACCGGCAGAGGCCAGGATGATCACCCGGTCTTTGGTCCGTATCACGGTGTCGCCGTCGGGAATGATGACTTCATCGTCACGCAGGATAGCGCCGACGATGATCCCCGCCGGCAGCTTGACCTCGCGCAGCGGCGCACCCATCAGGGGCGATGTCTCCAGCGCTTCGGCCTCGATGACTTCGGCGAGCCCCTCGCGGATGCTGTGAACCGCGCGAATACGTCCACGCCTGACATGCTGCAGGATCGTCGAGACGGTAACGTCGCGCGGGCTGACCACCACGTCGATTCCCAGGGTGCTGACCAGCGGTCCGTAGGAGCTGTTGTTGATCAGGGTGACCGCCCGTTTGGCGCCGTAACGCTTGGCCAGCAGAGACGACAGGACATTGACCTCATCGTCGTTCGAGACCGCGACGATGGTCTCGGTAGCGGAGACGTTGGCCTCATCGAGAATGTCGCGGTCCAGGGCATTGCCGTGGAGCACCACGCCCCGTTGCAGTTGGTCGGCAGCGGCCTTGGCCTGCTCACCGTCGATCTCGATGATCTTGAGGTTGACGTCGGGGAAGCCCTCCTCGATTTCGCGCGCCAGGAACATGCCGATGTTGCCGCCGCCGACGATAATGATGCGGCGGGCCTCTTCCTCCTCATGACCGAAGGCTGCGAGCGCGCGGTCCATGTGGTCGGTGTCCACGGTGAAATAAACATCGTCGCCCGGAACCATGTGATCATCGCCATTGGGCACGATGATGCGGTCGCCGCGCAGGATGCCGACCACCAGCATTCCCAGGTCAGGAAATAGCTCGGTAAGCTGGCGCAGAGGCGTATGAACCACTGGACAATCGGCGCTGCAGTGGACGCCGACAAGGCTCACACGCCCTCCGGCAAAGGGGATCACGTCAATAGCGCCCGGCACTTGCAGGCGGCGAACCACGGCGCGAGCGACCTCGATCTCCGGCGAGATGATCACGTCGATCGGCATATGGTCCCGGCTGAACAGGTCGCGCCACATGGGTTTGAGATAGCTTTGATGGCGCACTCGGGCAATCTTGGTCGGCACCTTGAACAGGCTATGGCAGATTTGACAGGCCACCATGTTCACCTCGTCGGCGAAGGTAACGGCGATGACCATGTCTGAATCGACGGCGCCGGCACTCTCCAGCATGTCGGGGTGTGATGCAAATCCGACCAGCCCCTTCACATCGAGGGTGTCGCTGATCTTGCGTATGAGTTCGGGCCGTTGATCGATAACGGTCACATCATTGCCTTCGCTGGCGAGATGGCGGGCAATATTGAAACCGACCTGGCCGGCGCCGCAAACGATGACTTTCATGTCAGGTTGTCTCCGAACGAGCGGGTGGCGGGTGCGCTGCGTCCCTCTTCGGTAATGCCGAGACCTTTGAGCTTGCGATGCAGCGCCGAACGCTCCATGCCGATGAATTCAGCGGTTCGCGTAATGTTGCCGCCGAAGCGAACCAGTTGAGAGGAGAGATATTGGCGCTCAAAGGTTTCGCGCGCTTCGCGCAGGGACATGGCCATGATCTCGCCGGAGTGATCAGCGTTGGCTGCCGGCGGCGCGGCGGCGGCGAGGTCAGGCGGCAGCATATCGGCGCGGATCGGGCTGTCGGGGGAGCCTGGCGACATGATGAGCAGCCATTCGACAAGATTGCGCAGCTGGCGCACATTGCCGGGCCAATCGCAGGCCTGCATGGCGGCTAAGGCGTCGGCGCCGATACGGCGCACCGGAAGGCCCGCGGCCTTGGCCGAACGATCCATGAAATAGCGCGCCAAATCGCCCGTATCCTCGCGCCGCTGGTTGAGCGCCGGCACCTCTATGGGCACCACATTGAGCCGGTAGAAAAGATCCTCGCGGAAGCGCCCCGCGGAAATCTCGGCGCGCAAGTCGCGGTTGGTCGCGGTGATGATCCGCACATCGACCTCCACATTGGCGTTGCCGCCGACGCGCCGAAAGGTCTGATCCTGGAGAAAACGGAGAATTTTACCTTGGGTTTCGAGCGGCATATCGGCGACCTCGTCGAGCAGCAGCGTGCCGCCATGGGCCCGCTCTAAGGTGCCAATCTCGACCGTGCCGTCATGGCCGTTGCTGCCGCCATCGACGCCGAACAGCTCTGCCTCCATACGCTCGGGCGACATGATCGCTGCGTTGACCACGACGAAAGGCCCTGCCGCGCGAGGGCTGCGGGCGTGGATAAGCCGGGCTACAACTTCCTTGCCGGAGCCCGGCGGTCCGGTCAACAGGATACGGCTGCCGGTCGGCGCTACCTTATCGATGGTGGCCCTCAATTGCGCCATGATGGTGGAATCGCCGATCAAGTCGGTGCCGTCGCCGACGCGTATGCGCAGTTCGGCGTTTTCGCGTTTGAGCTGCGCCGCTTCTATGGCGCGCTCGATGTCGAGCAACAGGCGGTCCGACTTGAACGGCTTTTCAATGAAATCATAAGCCCCCTTCATGATCGCGCGCACCGCCATCTCGATGGTGCCGTGGCCGCTGATGACGACGACCGGGAGATCCGGATGGTCACGCTTGACCACATCGAGTAGCTCCAAACCGTCGAGCTTTGATCCTTGCAACCAGATATCGAGCACCAGCAACGCCGGCACCCGTGTCTCGATCGCCGCCAGGGCGCTGTCGCTGTCATAGGCCTTACGGGTGTCGTAGCCGTCGTCGTGGAGAATCCCACAGATCTGAAGATTAATATCTTCTTCGTCGTCGACGATCAGGATGTCATGCGCCATGGGAAGCTACCTTGGGAGGGTCGATATCTCGCGCCGGGCTGTGTTCAACCATCGGTCCGGCGACGGGAAAGATCAGACCGACCCGCGCACCGCAGTCCTCGGCGTCCTCGATGGTCAACGTGCCGCCGTGATCTTCCATGATCTTCTTGACGATAGCCAGACCGAGCCCGGTGCCCTTGGACCGGGTTGTGATGTAGGGCTCGACGAGGCGATCGCGCAACTCGGTGGGCAGCCCGCGCCCGTTGTCCTCGATAAGAATTTCGATGGTCTCGCCATGGGAAACGACCTTGACGGCAATACGGCCCTCGCTTGTTGTGTTTTCACGGGCGCCGATTGATTCGGTGGCATTCTGCAGCACATTGGTCAGCACCTGAATTACCTGCTGGCCGTCACAACGAAGCTCTAGCGGGCTATCCGGGGCATCCAGGGGGAAGGCGATTTCGGGATGGGCGACTTCCTGAAGGGTAAGCGCCTGGCGGAGCAGGTCGATAGCGTCTTCGTCCTTGAAAACCGGCGCCGGCATGCGGGCAAAAGATGAAAATTCATCGATCAACCGCCCGATAATGCCAACCTGGCGTTCGATGGTCTCAATACAAGAAGTAAAGACATCAGCTTCCGAGGTTATATCTTTGAGAAACTTACGTTTTATCCGCTCGGCGGAGAGCTGGATCGGGGTCAGAGGATTCTTGATTTCATGGGCAATGCGCCGCGCCACATCGGCCCAGGCGGCGGTACGTTGGGCGGCGACCAAGGCGGTGATGTCATCGAAGGTAACAACGAACCCTTCCAGTTCACCGGCCAGCCGTTCGGCGGCAATCCGCACCAGCAGATTGAGGGAGCGGCCCTCGCGGACGATGGTAACCTGCGCCTCGGCGCGGCGCGAAGGCCGGTTCATCGCTTCGGCCATCAGGGTTGCCATTTCGGGAACAGCTTCCGAAAGGTCGCGGCCAATAAGGTCAGTGGCCTTGACCGACAGCAGAGTCAGAGCAGACGGGTTGGGAAGCTCAATGCGGGAGTTGGAATCGAGGCCGATGACCCCGGCAGTCACACCGGAAAGTACGGATTCCGTGAAGCGCCGCCGGGTATCGAGCTGATGATTGGTTTCGACAAGCTCTTGGCGTTGGCTGTCAAGCTGTCCGGTCATGCGGTTGAAGGCGCGCGACAGGCTGCTGATCTCGTCGTCGGAAGGCCCTTCCTCGACGCGCACCGTCAGATCGCCTGAGCGAACCCGCTCGGCGGCGGCGATCAGGTTGCTGATGGGCCGCCCCAGCCGGGTGGCGAAACTCAACCCGATCCACACCGAGGCGAGCAATAGCAACAGGGCGACCAGGCCAAAAATCAGGGCAAAAGTAATCTGGATGCCCGAACGCTGGCCTTCAAGCCGCTTGTACTCCGAGACCGCTTTCTGGGTGCGCTCCATATGGCCGATAGCCCGGGCGTCGACCAGGCGGCCGACGAACAGAAACGCATCGGCGAAGCCCTCGACGCGGGTTAAGGCTCGCACCCGGTCATCATTCTCGCTGTTCAGGATGTAGACCCCGCCCTTTCGCACATCCCGCAATACCTGATAGGGGATGCGTTCGAGAAGCAGGGAAAATGTCAGGCCGGTACGCCCATACACGCGTCCGTCCGGGCGAAACACCATGACCTCGGTGAGAACCCGGAGTGCCGCCTGGGTCTCCAGGAAGTAATTAAAGCGGGCCTGGTTCTGGCGCAGGGACGCCGGCACCCGATTAATGTCGTTGGCCAGGGCCAGGGCGTCGGCGCGGATGTTCTTGCGGTGCTCCTCAATATAGGCCTCGGCGACCGACACCGACGCATCCAGGGCGGTGCGAACCCGCTCGCTGAACCAGGATTCGAGACCAATATTGAGGAACAGCACTGAAAAGACCGAGACGATGATCGCCGGCGCCACCGCGACCACGCTGAACAGGGTGGCAAGCTTGATATGAAGCTGCGACCCCGCCGTGCCCCGGCGGCGCTCCAGGGCAAGCTGCACCACGCGCATGATGACGATTACGCAAAGCAGCAGCACCAGGACCAGGTCGATATAGAGCAGGACCGGAACCGTCTGGGCGCCGAGACCGAAAGAAACCTTGCCGGTGAGCGCCCCGTAAGTGGCGACCCCCGAAGCCAGCGCCGCAATAATGATCAACAGGGCGATGCGCCGCCAAAGTCCGGTACGCGCGGCCCATTGGCTGAACCGCGCCCAGCGGGACGGGACCGTCTGAATCAGATGGTTTGTGCTGTCTGTCATGACCCACTGCCTCCCCGCACCACCGGGATATCGAGTTCGCGTAGTTTTTTGCGCAGGGTGTTGCGGTTGAGGCCGAGAACCGAGGCCGCCTTGATCTGGTTGCCCCGGGTCGCGGCCAGGGTCAGGCTAATCAACGGCCTCTCGATTTCGCGCAGCACGCGCCCATAGAGGCCCGCCGTCGGCAGGCTGCCGTCATGGGCGGCGAAATACTGCTCGAGTTGCTTCTCGACTGTGGCGCCAAGTCCCTCGCCTTCGGCTCGGGCTCCTTCTGCCATTGCGTCTCGGGGCTGATTGGTTGCCGGCTCGGCAAGCTCGCGCTCGATGATGTCGACGCCGATAACGTCGTCCGAATAGAGCACGGCAAGGCGACGCACCAGATTTTCCAACTCGCGAACATTGCCCGGCCAGCCGTGGCGGCACAGTCGCTCCATGGCGGCCCCATCGAGGTTTTTCGCGGGCAGTTTCTCGGCTTCCAGGTTGGCCAGGAAATGCCGCACCAGGGCCGGCACATCCTCGCTGCGTTCGCGCAGTGGTGGCAGCCGTATGGGCACCACATTGATCCGATAGAACAGATCGTCCCTAAATTGTCCCTGATTGACCAATTCGCGCAGGTCGTGGTGGGTGGCGGCAATGATGCGCGCATCGGCGCGGCGCGGCGTGACGCCGCCCACGGGTGTGTATTCGCCCTGTTGCAGCACGCGCAGCAGCCGGGTCTGGGCATCGAGCGGCATGTCGCCGATTTCATCGAGGAACAGGGTTCCGCCGAGCGCCTGCTCGAAGCGTCCGCTGCGCCGGCTATTGGCGCCGGTAAAGGCGCCTTTCTCATGGCCGAACAATTCGCTCTCGATCAAGTCTCTTGGGATCGCCGCCATGTTAACGGCGACGAAGGGGCGTTCGGCGCGTTTGCTGTACATATGCAGGGCGCGGGCGACGAGTTCCTTGCCGGTGCCTGATTCGCCGATGATGAGCGCCGTCAGGTCGGTCGCCGTAAGCCTCGCGATAATGCGGTAAATATCCTGCATGGACGGCGAGCGGCCGATGAAAGGAAGCTGTTCGTCCAGGCTGGGTTGTGGATCTCCCAAACCCCGTAAAGACTCCGGCGGAGCGTCAGTATCGATCGAAAGTGCTTTCTGAACAATTCCAACCAAGATATTGAGATCAAATGGTTTTGGCAAGTATTCATAAGCACCGCGCTCGGTTGCTTTCACGGCGGTCTGAAGAGTTGAATGGGCGCTCATAACGATGATAGGCAGCTTTGGCCGATGACGTTTTATGCGCGGCAGCAGGTCGAGGCCGTTCTCGTCGGGCATGACCACGTCGGTGATCACCAGATCGCCGTCGCCGGCCTCCACCCAATTCCACAGAGTGGTGGCATTTCCCGTGGCCCGCACGTCATGGCCCTGGCGGTTGAGCGCCTGGACGACCACTGTGCGGATCGCCTTGTCGTCGTCGGCGACCAGAATGGTGCGCTGCTCGGTCATGGGGCGGTGCCCCCGCCGTGCTGCAGCGGCAGCATGACATGGAAAGCCGTGCAGCCGGGTTCACTGTTAAATTCGACGACGCCGCCATGATCGCCGACGGTCTTGGCGACCAGAGCGAGACCGAGTCCGGTGCCGCCGGTCTTGCTGGTGATGAAGGGCTCGAACAGATGCTCGCGCAACGCCGGCGGAATGCCCTCGCCGTTATCTTCGATGCTGACGATAAGAGGCAGGCGAATGTTGCCGTTGCCGCCCGGCGCCGACTGTCTCAGCCCGGTGCGATAGGCCGTTGTCAGGGTTATTTCGCTGCAGGATGCGGATTCGGCGGCATTTTTGACCAGGTTCAGGAAGATCCTGACCAGATCATCGTGATTGCCCGGCACAGCGGGCAGCGAAGGGTCGTAATTTTCGATGAATTTCACATCCCGGGCAAACCCGGTCTCGGCCGCCCGGCGCACCTGGTCGAGCACCTGGTGAATGTTGACCGGCGCCCGTTCGAGGGAATAGTCGCTTGAGAAGACCTCCAGGCGGTCGACCAGGGCGCAGATCCGGTCGGATTCCTCGGTGATCAGCCGGGTCAGTTCCCGGCCGTCGATGTCGAGGTCCCGCTCGAGGAGCTGGGCGGCCCCGCGAATGCCGGCCAGGGGATTCTTCACTTCATGGGCCAGAGTGGCGGCGAGCCCCGCGACCGAACGTCCGGCGCCGAGGTGGTTAAGTTGGCGGTCGAGCTTGTGGGCGATGCTGCGTTCGCGCAGACACAGCAGAACCCAGCCGGGGAAATCGCTCATCGCCGTCATCTGGGCATCTACGGTTCGCGGTTTAGCCCGCGCAGACAGCAGTTCCAGATTGTATTCGGTGATCGCGCCGTTGCCATCGCGGCTCTTGGCGGCGAGCGCCAGGAGCGGGCTGTCGAACTGCACCAGATCGCCCAGGGCCAGCCCCACGAGATGGGCCTCGCCGGCGCTGAAGAAATGCTCCGCCGCCGGATTGACGTTACGAATCACATCATCGCCGTCAATCAGCAGAAGCGCATCCACGACGGCCTCGAAGACGGCGTCGCTATCGGGTCTGCGCTCTGGCTTCTTCGCGATCTTCGCGGCGACCGTCATGAAAAAAAATCCATTATGTCCTGTAGAGAGGCACAGTAGAGAGGCATGGTGGCAGTGTTGCCTAAATTTTGGGCAAATCTATTGCTTCGTATCCTTCGATGCAAGTCAGCTCATCAAGACATCGGTAACAAATTTTACCCCGGGATAGGCCAGGCTGAGCAGCAGATAGGCGACCAACAGATAGCGCGCGACCCTGCGTCCGCGTATGCCGGTACGCCAATGAGCGAGTAATAACAAGGCTATAATTAAGAATGCCAGCAATGAAAGTAGAGTTTTATGATCGAGCGACAGGAAAGTCCCCTGGCCCGCGTACTGCGCGGCGACGCCGGTTATCAAATCTACGCCGAGGACGATTTCGCCGGCCATCAGCAAGCGTATCTGCAGGCTTTCCCCATCGGCGACCGACGGCAGAATACGGGTCAGACGGGTCGGCCGCTTGGCCTTTATGGCGCCCTCCTGGAGCACCACGGCGAACCCGGCAACGGCGGCAATGGTCAACAGCCCGTAGGTCAGTACAGAGATCAAGATATGGACACCGAGCCAATCGGCGCCTGGCTGCGTGGCGAGCGGTTGCTCAGGGGCTTGGGCCCAGATCGTCGCGACGATACCGAGCAACAGCAGATAGGGCAAAAGCAGGGGCGTCAGCCGCCATCCCGTGCGCGTCATCAGGGACAATCCCATGAACAGGGCGAGACTGGCGGCAATGCTGACCCACAAGGTGACCGAGAAACCGGTGTGCCAATCGGCCCCCAGCAGCGTGGCCGCCCAAGACGCCGATCCGGCCAGGGCCACCGCGAGCACCGCCCAGAAGACGCCGTCAGGCCGCCTGTCATCCAGGCTTTGTTCGCCATAGCGTAAATGAATGAGCGCCGCCGGCGCCAGGGAAGCCAGGGCGGCAATGTTGAAAAGCAGAGACCTTAGCATGGCGCAATTATAGACCAGCGCTTTCGCGCGGACTAGAGCATCATCCGCCCGTATTGAATCGCTTTCAGCGATTCAATACGGGCGGATAAAGATGCTCTATCTTCTTAAAAGCTAGAGCAATTTTACCCGAAACCATTGAACCCTGTGGGTTCAATTCCTTCGGATATTGCTCTAGGCTGCGCGCAGCTTAAATGGGAGGCACAATGGCGGGAACCTATGCGGTTATTGTCGCGGCCGGGCGCGGTCATCGCTATGGCGCGGACCTGCCGAAGCAATATCTCAGCCTGGCGGGACGGTCCCTGCTCCACCGCAGCGCCGCCGCTTTCCTCGGCCACCCCGCGGTCGATGGGGTCCGCGTGGTGATCCATCCCGACGACCGCGCCCTCTACGACGATGCGGTGGCCGGTCTCGACCTGCTGGAGCCGACGCCGGGCGGGGAGTCGCGTCAGGATTCCGCGCGCCTGGGATTGATCAGCCTCGAGTCCATGGCGCCCGAACGGGTGTTGATCCACGATGCCGCGCGGCCGGCTGTCGGGCCTGATCTCATCGACCGGGTGCTCGCCGCCCTCGACGGCGCGCCCGGCGCCATACCGGCCCTGGCGGTCAGCGACACCCTCAAGCGCGATAGCGGTGACGGTACGATTGCCGAGACCATCGAGCGTGCCGGCCTGTGGCGGGCGCAGACCCCACAAGGCTTTCGCTATGGCGATATCCTGGATGCCCACCGCGCCGCCGAAGGCAGCAGCCTGACCGACGACGCCGCCGTCGCCGAGGCCGCCGGATTGGCGGTCAGTCTGGTGGCGGGGGATGAAAACAACCTGAAGGTGACCACGGACGGCGACCTGACTCGCCTCGCCGCCTTGATAAATGCCAATCTCGAGACCCGCACCGGCATGGGCTTCGATGTCCACGCCTTCGGCCCCGGCGATCATGTCATGCTATGCGGTGTGCGCATCGGGCATGATCGCAGCCTGGTCGGTCATTCCGACGCCGATGTCGGGTTGCATGCCCTGGTCGACGCCGTGCTTGGCGCTCTCGGAGCCGGTGATATCGGCGATCATTTCCAGCCCGACGATCCGCAATGGCGTGGCGCCGCTTCCGCGCAGTTCGCCGGGCATGCAGGCGATCTTGTGACGGCGGCTGGCGGTGTTATCAGCCATCTCGATGTCACCCTGGCCTGCGAGCAGCCGCGCATCAGCCTTCATCGCGCCGCCATGGTGGATTGTGTGGCGCAGGCGTTCGGCGTGGCGAGCGGGCGGGTCAGCGTCAAGGCGACCACCACCGAACGTCTCGGCTTCCTGGGTCGCGGCGAAGGCATTGCCGCCCTCGCCGTTGCCACCCTTCGCGTACCGGCGCTATGAAACTCAACGATCCGGCGATGATGGTCGCCACGGTCTGCGGCGTCGGCCTGTTGCCCAAGGCGCCGGGCACCTGGGGCTCTCTGGCCGCCCTGCCCCTGGCCTGGCTGCTCTATGGCCTGGCCGGCCCGCTGGCGGTTCTGTTGGCCGCCGCCCTGGCTTTCCTGGCCGGCTGGTGGGCATCGTCCGTTCTGGCGCGGCGAGGAAGTGATCATGATCCCGGCTATATCGTCATCGACGAGGTGGCCGGGCAGCTCATTGTGCTTGCCGTGATCCCGACGGATATCCTGCTCTACGCCGCGGCTTTCGTTCTGTTCCGCTTGTTCGATATCGCCAAACCGGCTTTCATCGGCTGGGCCGACCGCAAGGTCGAGGGCGGCCTCGGAGTCATGCTCGACGATCTGCTCGCCGGGGTCTGCGGCGCCCTGGTGATTTACGCAGTGACTAGAATTTGGAGTTTCTAATACTGAAATGTTCGACGACAATATCATGACCAAAGCCGCCCAGGTAATCGACGGCTGCCGCGAAGCCAAGCTGTTGATGGTGACCGTCGAATCCTGCACCGGGGGTTTGCTCACCGGCGCGCTTACCGCCATCCCCGGCTCATCGGACGTGATCGATCGCGGCTATATCACCTATTCCCTGCACGGCAAGGTCGAGATGGTCGGTGTGCCTGCGCAAATGCTCGGCGAGAACGGCGCCGTGAGCGCGCCGGTCGCCCGCGCCATGGCCGGCGGCGCCCTGTCGCGGTGCCAGCCGCGAATAAAGCTCGCCGTCGCCATAACCGGGGTCGCCGGGCCGGGCAGCACCAGCCCGACCAAAGCCGCCGGCCTGGTCTATATAGCCGTCGCCCAGGAAGGCCGTGGCATCATCGAGGAAAAGTACGAATTCGGTGACATCGGACGAGACGAAGTGCGCATGGCCAGCGTAGAAGCGGCCCTCGATCTGATTCTCCAACGGCTGGAATAGAACTTCGTTACCGCGGCGCATCGCCTTCGATTGTGGTGCGCCACATGACGCGGCGGTATTTGTCCGTATCATAGGATGTCGCCGTATGCAGGGTGCAGCGGTTATCCCACACCACCAGATCCCCATTCTGCCATTCATGTGTGTAGACGAAGCGTGGCTGCGAGGCGTGAGTGGTTAGCGAGAGCAGCAGCTCCCTGCCCTCGTCCATAGGCAATCCTTCGACCTCTGAGATGACTTCGGGACAGATAAACAGGGATTTTCGCCCGGTAACCGGGTGGGTGCGAACCAGGGGGTGAGACACCGGCGGCACCTCGCGGCGTTGGGCGTCGGTCAGGGGGGGCCGGGTCGGGTCCTGGGTTCGCAAATGCACATCGAGCGTAGCCATGTCATGAACCGCCCGCAGGCCGTCGATCCGCATCTTGGTCTCGGCGGGCAGCGCATCGTAAGCCGCATAGGCGCTGGCGAAGCGGGTGGCGGCGCCCACGGGCGGCGCCTCGACGGCATAGAATAACGAGCCCAGGCTGGGAAGGGTCATGTAGCTGCGGTCGGTATGCCATTCTTCGTCGATGTTGATGAACAATGACGTCATCAAACCGTCCACCATCACATTGCCGACAACAATTACCTCGGGATAACCATCCAGGCGGTATTGCGGGTCGATAAACAGGTCGATGTCGCCGAAGTTCTTGCTGAAGTCGATCAGGCTTTCGGGCGTGAAACTCTGGCCCCGAAACAGCAGCACCGAATGGCCGTGAAAAGCGTTATGGATAGCAGCGAAGATTCCCGGCTCGAGGGGCCCCGATACATCGACGCCGCAAATCTCCACGCCGAAGACGTCACTCAATGGCTGTGTCTCGAACGGGTATCCGTTCATTTGCGGGGCGCTCCGTAGAGTTTCTTGGCGCGTGTCTCGAAGGCCGAGACCATGCGGCGCGACGCTTCATGGAACAGCAGGCCGATGGCGCGCTCCAGGAAGGCCGAGTGAAATTCAAAATCCACGTAGAAATCGATCAGGCAGCCGTCATCGTGGGGCTCGAAGCGCCAATGATTGTTGAGGTGGCGCATCGGACCTTTGATGTAATCGACTTTGATGATGCTGGACGGAGTCATGGTGACCTTCGAGGTGAAGCGCTCACGGAACATCTTGAAGCCGATAACCAGATCCGCATAGAGCACATCACCCTCGCGCCGGGTGATGCGAGAGGCGCGGCACCAGGGCAGAAATTCCGGATAGCGCTCCACATCGGCGACCAGGGCGAACATCTGTTCCGGCGTATAGGGCAGCACCCGGCGTTCGGCATGGGTCGCCATGGAAGAATTAGCCGCGCGCTGCGCGCAGTTTCTCGAAGTCATCCCCGGCGTGGTAGGACGAACGGGTCAGCGGCGAAGCTGCGACCATGAGAAAGCCCTTGCCGCGCGCCATGGCGGCGAAATCATCGAATTCTTCAGGGGTCACGAAGCAATCCACGGCGGCGTGCTTGAGGGTCGGCTGGAGATATTGACCCATGGTCAGGAAATCCACCTCCGCCGCGCGTAAGTCATCCATCACCTGATGGACCTCATCGCGGGTCTCGCCAAGGCCGACCATCAGGCCCGACTTGGTGAACATTTCCGGGTCCAGGCGTTTGACCCGGTGGAGCAATTCCAAACTGGTGAAATAGCGCGCCCCGGGGCGGATGGTGGGATAGAGCCTGGGGACCGTCTCGAGATTATGGTTGAAGACATCGGGGCGGGCTTCGAGCACGGTCTCGATGGCGCCTTCCTTATGCATGAAGTCGGGGGTCAGCACCTCGATGGTGGATCCCGGCGCGGCGGCGCGAATGGCGCCGATCACGGCGGCGAAGTGCCCGGCCCCGCCGTCATCGAGATCGTCGCGGTCGACACTGGTGACGACCACATGGGCAAGCCCCATCTCGGCAACCGCCAGGCCGATGTTGATCGGCTCACTGGCGTCGAGAGCGCTCGGCTTGCCGGTCGCCACGTTGCAGAAGGCGCAGGCCCGGGTGCAGGTCTCGCCCATGATCATCATGGTGGCGTGCTTCTTTTCCCAGCATTCGCCGATATTGGGACAGCCGGCTTCCTCGCAGACCGTGGAAAGGCCATGGCGGCGGACGATCTCGCGGGTTTCCTGATAGCCCTTGGACATCGGCGCCTTGACCCTAATCCAGGGCGGCTTGCGCATTGGCGGGTTATCGGGCCGGTTGCGCTTCTCCGGATGGCGCAGTTTGGTGACGGTGTTCATGGCTTAGAAATGGATGGCGCGGCCATAAGCGTCAAGCACCGACTCATGCATCATTTCCGACAGGGTCGGATGCGGGAAGATAGTGTGCATGAGATCTGCCTCGGTGGTCTCGAGCTGCTTGGCGATGCAATAGCCCTGGATCAGTTCGGTAACCTCGGCGCCGACCATATGGGTGCCGAGCAGCTCGCCGGTCTCGGCGTCGAAAATGGTCTTGATCATGCCGTCGCTCTCGCCGAGCGCAATCGCCTTGCCGTTGCCCATGTAGGGGAAGCGGCCGACCTTGGTCTTGCGGCCGGCGTCCTTGGCTGCCTGCTCGGTCATACCGACGCTAGCGATCTGCGGCATGCAGTAGGTGCAGCCTGGAATATTGGCGGTATTCAGCGGATGAACATCGGGCAGGCCGGCGATCTTCTCGACGCAGATGACGCCCTCATGGCTCGCCTTATGGGCCAGCCAGGGCGGGCCGACAACATCTCCTATCGCATAGACGCCGGGCTCGCCGGTTTGCAGCCATTGATCGATGACGATATGACCGCGATCGACTTTGACCGAGGTTCCGTCCAGGCCGAGGTCTTCCACATTGCCGGTAATGCCGACGGCGAGGATCACCCGGTCCACGGTGAGGTTGCTGGTCTTGCCGTCGCCCAAATCGATGACGGCGGTGACGTTTTTCGCCGCTTTCTGTAAGGAGGTGACTGTGGCGCCGGTGTGGATGTTCATGCCCTGGGCCTCGAAGGCCTTGCGCGCCAGAGCGGAAATCTCGGCGTCCTCGACGGGCAGGATAGTGGGCAGAATTTCGACCACGGTGACGTCCGCCCCCAGGGTGCGGTAGAAGCTGGCGAATTCCATACCGATGGCGCCCGAGCCGACCACCAGCAGGGAACGCGGCATGGTCTCGGGCACCATGGCCTCCTTGTAACTCCACACCAGCTTGCCGTCGGCTTCCAGGCCGGGCAGATCGCGGGCGCGGGCGCCGGATGACAGGATGATGTTTTTCGCAGTCAGCGACGCGGTCTGTTTCTTGCCGGCGCTGACCGAGACCTTGCCGGGGCCGTCGAGCCTGCCATGGCCGTCGAAAACTTTGACCTTGTTCTTCTTCAGCAGATGCTTGACCCCCACCGACAGGCGCCTGGCTACATCGCGGCTGCGCTTGACCGTCTTGGCAATGTCGAAGGCGACCTCCTTGACTTCGAGGCCGAAGTCGCCCGCGTTGTTCATCAGATGGAAGACTTCCGCCGTGCGCAGCAGGGCCTTGGTCGGGATGCAGCCCCAGTTGAGGCAGATGCCGCCGAGATGTTCGCGTTCGACCAGGGCGACCGAGCCTCCGAGCTGGGCGGCGCGGATCGCCGCTACATAGCCGCCCGGCCCGCCGCCGATGATGATGAGATCGAAGGTATTCTCGTTTGCCATCACAGCAGCATGGTCAGCGGGTCTTCGATGAGCGCCTTGAAGGCGGCCATGAATTCCGCGCCGGCGGAGCCGTCGACCACCCGGTGATCGATGGAGAGCGTGCAGTTCATCATGGTGGCCACGGCCAGGGCGCCGTCCTTGACTACGGGGCGCGCTTCGCCCGCGCCGACCGCCAGGATTGCCCCCTGGGGCGGATTGATCACGGCGAAAAAATCCTTGATGCCGAACATGCCCAGGTTGGAGACGCTGAAGGTGCCGCCCTGATATTCCTCGGGCATCAGCTTACCGGTCCGGGCGCGGCCCGCCAGATCCTTCATTTCGCGCGAAATTACGGCGAGGCCCTTGCCGTCCGCATTGCGGATAATAGGGGTGATAAGCCCGTCGGGTATGGCCACGGCGACAGAGACGTCCGCCGCCTGATACAGTCTGATCGCCTCGTCGGTCCAGGAGGCATTGGCGGCCGGCACCTTGCGCAGGGCCAGGGCGGCGGCGCGGATGATGAAATCGTTGACCGAAATCTTGTAGGCGTCCGGCCCCTCCCCTGGGCTGCGTTCGTTGAGTTTCTTGCGGGTGGAGAGCAGGGCGTCGATGTCGCACTCAACGGTGAGATAGAAATGCGGCGCGTCGCGTTTGGATTCGCTGAGGCGGCGGGCGATCACCTTGCGCATGGCCGAATTGGGAACCTCCACATAGGCCGGCATGCCAGAGGCTTCGACCATTGCGGCAGCCGGCGCGGCGGCGCTTGGTGGGAGTGGCGCAGCCGAAGGCGCGGTAATGCCGCCGGCGAGCGCCGCCTCGATGTCCTGCTTGACGATGCGGCCATGCGGTCCGCTGCCGGTGATCGCGTCGAGGGTGAGCCCCGCCTGCTTGGCCATACGCCGGGCCAGCGGGCTGGCGAACACACGATCGCCTTTTTCCGCCGATGGCGACGGTGGCGGCACTGGCGTGGCTGGCACCGCTGGCGCTTGAGGCGTGGGCTGAGCTTCGGGTGCGCTTTCAGCGGCGGCGGGGGGCGGGGGCGCGCTGGCGGATGGGGCTTCGAGATCGGCGGCGTCCTCACCCTCTTCCAACAACAGAGCGATAGGCGCGTTGACGGCGATGCCTTCCGTGCCGTCGGCAACCAGAATGCGGCCCACGACGCCCTCTTCAACCGCCTCGATCTCCATGGTCGCCTTGTCTGTCTCGATCTCGGCGAGGATATCACCGGCGTTGACTGTATCGCCTTCCTTGACGTGCCACTTGGCGAGGTTGCCCTCGGTCATGGTGGGCGACAGGGCCGGCATGAGAATTTCGATAGGCATGTGACCGGTCCCTTCCCTAGCGGTAACAGACGCCCTTGGCCGCCGCGACGATTTGGTCGCTTTGCGGCAAGGCGAGCTTCTCGAGATTGGCGGCATAAGGCATCGGTACATCGATGCCGGCGACCCGGGCGACCGGCGCGTCGAGATAATCGAAGGCCTGTTCCATCATGATCGCGGCCAGCTCGGAGCCGATGCCGGCGAACGGCCAGCCTTCTTCCACGGAGACCAGCCGGTTGGTTTTCTTGACCGAGGTGATGAGGGTCTCCGTATCGAGCGGGCGGATCGAGCGCAGGTCGATGACCTCGGCGTCGATGCCTTCGGCGGCCAGGGCCTCGGCGGCGGTGAGCGCCAGGCCGACCATGATCGAGAAGGCCGCGATGGTGACGTCGCTCCCGGCCCGCACGATCTTCGCCCGGCCCAGGGGAACCGTGAAATCAGGGTCCGTGGGCACCTCGAAGGTCTGGCCGTAGAGGATTTCATTCTCCAGAAAGATCACCGGGTTGGGATCGCGGATCGCCGATTTCAACATGCCCTTGGCGTCGCCCGCCGAGTAGGGCGTCACCACCTTGAGGCCGGGGCAATGGGCATACCAGCTGGCATAGCATTGGGAATGCTGGGCGGCGACCCGGGACGCAGCACCGTTGGCGCCGCGAAACACGATGGGGCAGCGCATCTGGCCGCCCGACATGTAGTGGGTCTTGGCTGCCGAGTTGATGATCTGATCGATTGCCTGCATGGCGAAATTGAAGGTCATGAATTCGACGATCGGGCTGAGACCGGCCATGGCGGCGCCGATGCCGACACCGGTGAAGCCGGCCTCGGTGATCGGCGTGTCGATCACCCGGCGCCCGCCGAATTCTTCGAGCAGACCCTGGCTGACCTTATAGGCGCCTTGATATTCGGCGACTTCTTCGCCCATCAGGAAGATATCGGAATTGTCGCGCATCTCCTCGGCCATGGCGTCGCGCAGGGCTTCGCGCACCGATAGGGTGGCGGTCGACTCATAGAAGCGGTCCTCATCGCTCGCCGGCGATGTGGCGACCGGTGGGGCGGGCGCCGCGATGGGCGTCGGTGGGGCGGTGATTTCTTCTGCCTGGACCATGGGTGCTGTCTGGGCGGGCGCTGCCTCCGCCGCCGCCGCGTCGAGCGACGCCAGGTCTTCGCCTTCAGCGAGCAACAGGGCTATGGGCGCGTTGACGGCGATACCTTCAGTACCCTCGGCGACCAGGATGCGACCCAGCACACCTTCGTCGACGGCCTCGATCTCCATGGTCGCCTTGTCGGTTTCGATCTCGGCAATTATGTCGCCCGGTTCGACGGCGTCACCTTCCTGCTTGAGCCACTTGGCAAGATTGCCTTCCGTCATGGTCGGCGACAGGGCGGGCATGAGAATGGGGGTTGGCATTTTTCCCTCGCTCCCGCTCAGGCCCCAACCGCAACGTCGTCCACCAGAATATCGGTAAACAGCTCCGACGGATCGGGTTCGGGGCTGTTTTGGGCGTATTCGGCGGCCTCGGCGACGACGGCCTTAATCTCGCGGTCGATATCCTTGAAGGCGGTCTCGGTGGCGGCTTTCTCGTCTATCATGCGTTTGCGAAGCTGCTCGATGGGGTCGCGCTGGGCGCGCACCTTTTGCACCTCTTCGCGGGAGCGGTATTTTGCCGGGTCCGACATGGAATGGCCGCGATAGCGGTAGGTTTTCATTTCCATCAGGATCGGCCCCTTGCCCGCCCGGCAATGGGCGACAGCCTCATGGCCGGCCGCTGCTACCGCCACAACATCCATGCCGTCGACTTCCATTCCCGGAATACCGAAGGCGTCGCCCCGGCGGAAAATCTCTGTGCCGGCCTTGGCGCGGGTAATCGAAGTGCCCATGGCATAGCCGTTGTTCTCGATGATGAACACCGCGGGCAGCTTCCACAGAGAAGCCATGTTGAAGGCTTCATAGACCTGGCCCTGATTAGCGGCGCCCTCGCCGAAATAGGTCAGGGTGACCTGAGAGGTTTCGCGGTATTTCTGGGCGAAGGCGATGCCGACGCCAAGCGGCACCTGGGCGCCGACGATGCCGTTGCCGCCATAGAAATTACGCTCCGTGGAGAACATATGCATGGAGCCGCCCTTGCCCTTGGAATAGCCGCCACGCCGCCCGGTCAGCTCCGCCATCACGCCTTTGGGGTCCATGCCGCGCGCCAGCATATGGCCGTGGTCGCGGTAACTGGTGATCACCGCATCGTCGGGGGTGGAGGCGTGCTCCATGCCGACCACGACGGCTTCCTGGCCAATATAGAGATGGCAGAAACCGCCGATCAGGCCCATGCCGTACATCTGACCGGCCTTCTCCTCGAAGCGCCTGATCAACAGCATTTCCCGATAATAGGCGAGCATTTCATTAGCGCCGACCTTGATGGAGGCGGCTGTTCTCGTCTTTTTAGCGGGTGATTTAGGTTTGCGTTTGGGTGCGGCCATGGTTCCCTGATTTCGCGTTCACTTAAACGGGTGAATCTCTGGCGAAAGCTAACCGTAAAGCCGGGCGCTGGCAAGACGGAGTGAGCCGGAAACCTCAAGGAATCTGGGAACTATCCCACTTCAGCGGACGACGCCGGGACGGTCAATGTAAATGACCAGTTCGCCGGGCGCGGCCAAATTGAGCACCAGACGGGCGCGTTCGTCGAGCATGTCCGGGTCAAGATTGTCACGCCGCAACAACGCAACGCGTCGCTCCAAGCGGCTCTCCTCGGCGCGGCTCTCATCGAGGACCAGACGGGTTTGCTCGATTTGATTGCTAAGCTTTAGCCAGGTCAGGAAACCCCGCTCGCCCTGAATACTGTGAAAGCCGATATAGGCGAGGACCGCCGCAATCAGGAGCGGCCCGATCAAGGATCGGGTGCGGTGCGTTATAGTGTCGAGTCGAGCCATGGATTCCTTGAATCACAGGTGATTCCACCGGGTCAAGTAAAATCGAGTCGATTCCCGAGTCGCTGTGGCGACAAAATGAATGATTCGGTGGCCCTGCCCGTCCGGCGCCGCCGCCTATTTCTGGTAGAGCCCGCGTCCCGGATAGCGCGCATTTTCGCCGAGGGCTTCCTCGATGCGCAGGAGCTGATTGTATTTGGCCAGCCGGTCCGAGCGCGACAGGGAGCCGGTCTTGATCTGGCCGCTGTTGGTGGCCACGGCGAGATCGGCGATGGTGGTGTCCTCGGTCTCTCCCGAGCGATGGGAAATAACCGTACCGAACGCCGCGCGCTGGGCCGTGGCTACGGTCTCCAGGGTTTCCGACAGGGTGCCGATCTGGTTCAGCTTGATCAGGATTGCGTTGCCCGCGCCGCGCTCGATGCCCTGTTGCAGGAGGGCCGCATCGGTGACGAAGATATCATCGCCGACCAACTGAATCTTGTCGCCCAGGGCTTTGGTCATGGCGACCCAGCCGTCCCAATCTTCCTCGGCCAGGCCGTCCTCGATGGAGACGATGGGATAGCGCGCCACAAGATCCGCGTAATAGGCGGTCATGCCGTCGGCGTCGAGGCGCTTGCCCTCGCCGTCCAGGTGGTATTCGCCATCCTTGAAAAACTCACTGGCCGCGGGGTCCAGGGCCAGCGCCATATCCTCGCCGGGCTTGTAGCCCGCCGCCTCGATGGCCTTGGTGATCGCCGCCAGGGCGTCGTCGCTGCCGTCGAAGTCGGGCGCGAAGCCGCCCTCGTCGCCGACCGCAGTGGAATGGCCGCCGTCGTCGAGCTGCTTGCGCAAGGCATGGAACACTTCGGCGCCCATGCGCAGGGCCTCGGTGAAGCTCGGCGCGCCGACGGGCAGGATCATGAACTCCTGTATGTCGATTCGGTTGTTGGCGTGGGCGCCGCCGTTGATGACGTTCATCATGGGCACCGGCAGGGTATGGGCGTGCGGTCCGCCGAGATAGCGATAGAGCGGCAGGTCCACGGCGGCGGCAGCGGCCTTGGCCACGGCCAGGCTGACGCCGAGCAGGGCGTTGGCGCCGAGCCGGCTTTTGTCTTTACTGCCGTCGAGACCGATCATAATCCGGTCGATGGCTTCCTGTTCGATGGCGTCCATTCCCGACAAGGCGTCGAAGATTTCGCCGTTGACCGCCTCGACGGCATTGAGCACGCCCTTGCCGCCATAACGCTCTGCGTCGCCGTCGCGCAGCTCAAGCGCCTCGCGGGCGCCGGTCGAGGCGCCTGAGGGTGCTGCGGCGCGGCCCTGGGCGCCGTCCTCCAGGGTGACCTCGACCTCGACGGTGGGATTGCCCCGGCTGTCGAGGATCTCACGGGCGTGGATATCGATGATGGCTGTCATGATGCGGCACTCTTGGTTAGGCGATCGAGGGCGACGAGATGGGCAAGCAGGGCCGGCATTTGGTCGAGCGGCACCATATTGGGGCCGTCGCTCGGCGCGTTGTCGGGATCACGATGGGTTTCCATGAAGACGGCAGCGACGCCGACCGCCACGGCGGCGCGCGCCAATACGGCCACGAACTCGCGCTGGCCGCCGCTGGTCCCGCCCCGCCCGCCGGGCTGCTGCACCGAATGGGTGGCGTCGAACACCACCGGACAGCCGGTCTCGGCCAGGATCGGCAGCGCCCGCATATCCGAGACCAGGGTATTATAGCCGAAGCTGGCGCCGCGCTCGCAGACCATGATGTTGTTATTGCCGGCGGCCTCGGCCTTGGCGACCACATTGGCCATGTCCCAAGGGGCTAGAAACTGCCCCTTCTTGATGTTCAGCACGGCGCCGGTTTCCGCCGCGGCAACGATCAAGTCGGTCTGGCGGCAGAGATAGGCGGGAATTTGCAGCACATCGACCGCCGCCGCCACGGCTGCGCATTGCTCGGGGCCGTGCACATCGGTGATCACCGGGCAGCCGACGATCTGGCGTACCTCGGCGAGTATTTCGCAGCCCTTGGCCATGCCGATGCCGCGCGGGCTGTCTCCGCTGGTTCGGTTGGCCTTGTCGAAGGAGCTTTTGTAGATCAGCCCGATACCCGCTTCGGCGGCCATGCCGTTGAGTGCTTCGGCGGTCTCCAGGGCGTGATCCCGGCTCTCGATGGCGCAGGGACCGGCGATCAGGGTCAGCGGCAGGTCGTTGCCGATACGCAAATCGCCGACGGCGACGTGACGAACATCAGCCATTAGACCAGCCGTGATTGATTGACCGCCGCTTCGATGAAGGAAGCAAACAGAGGGTGTGGCGCGAAAGGCTTGGATTTTAATTCCGGGTGGAACTGCACG